>NZ_NPDL01000010.1 GCF_002811475.1 Leptospira hartskeerlii | reverse complement strand
AAGACCCAAATCCGAAAAAAAATTCCGTTTTTCCTAAAAAATCGGATTTTCTAACCTTCTAACTATTGGAAGGTTGACAATTGTATTATAGATCAAGGAGAAATAAAATGTACGAGATCAAATTATCAGGTATGACCTGCAACCATTGTGCAGGAACCGTATCTAAAACAATCCAATCCTTCGATTCGGAGTCTAAACCCGTAGTGGATCTAAACTCCCAAACGGCACGTTTCGAAACCAAAAAAGATGTTTCTTCTCTTTCGAAGATGTTAGAAGAGGAAGGTTATCCTGTGGTTTCCATTAACCAGGAGTAAAGAGATGAGCGTGGAAATTAGAGAAGAAGTCAAAACCTTCTCCCCGGAAGAAAAAACATCCGAGATCACTTTAGATCTTTTCGGAATGACCTGCGCCAACTGCGCGAGAAGGATTGAAACGGGCTTGAATAAAGTCCCAGGAGTAGAAGAAGCACGGGTCAATTTCGGAAGAGAGACCGCATTCGTAAGATTCAACGAGTCCATAGATTCTTCACAATTATTTTCTAAAGTAGAGTCCTTAGGTTATTCCGCAAAGGAGCATTCAGAAAACAATTATAAAGAAACGGAAGAACTACATAAAAAAGAAAGATCCACATTAAGATCTAGATTTTTTATCTCCCTTTTATTTGCTTCTCCTCTATTCTATTCCATGGTTTCGCATTTTACGTTTTTGGAATTCTTACCGAATCCAAAAGTCTTAATGCATCCTTGGGTACAATTTGCATTGGCATTCCCAGTCCAGTTCTGGATCGGATTGCCATTTTATAAAAGTGCATTCAGAGCGATCAGAAACGGAAGCGCGAACATGGATGTGCTGGTTTCCTTAGGAACCTCTGCGGCATTCGGATATAGTTTTATACTTTCACTCTTGCAAGGACTCCAGCAAAGAGATCTGTTCTTCTCATCTTTTTGGGAAGAAGGCGCGCATACACATTCACTTCCACCATTATACTATGAAACATCCGCTGTATTACTTTGTTTTATACTCGCTGGAAAATGGATGGAAGCGGAAGCAAAAGGAAAAAGTTCTTCTGCAATCCAAACCTTACTCGAATTAAAACCGGAAACTGCTCGTATTAAAAAAGAAGAGGGATGGTTAGAAATCCCTACAGAATACGTAAAAAAAGGAGATACTCTACAAATCAGACCAGGCGAAAAATTTCCGGTAGATGGAGTTGTATTAGAAGGTTTTAGCTCGGTAGACGAATCCATGTTAACCGGCGAAAGTCTTCCTCTAGACAAAAAGAAAGACAGCCAAGTATTGGGAGGAACAGTCAACGGAAATGGAAATTTGGTTGTGCAAGCAACCTCAGTCGGTTCAGAAACAGTGCTCGCATCTATCATCAAAACCGTCGAAGAAGCGCAAAGTTCGAAGGCTCCTATCCAAAAGATTGCGGATAAAATTTCAGCAGTATTTGTTCCGGTAGTGATCTTGATCTCCTTGTTTAACTTTTTATTATGGTTCTTCTTCTTAGAAGCGGGAGTATTAGGTTCATCTCTGGAAAAATCGATCGCAATCTTAGTGATTGCTTGCCCTTGTGCTTTAGGACTTGCCACTCCAATCTCAATTTTAGTAGGAACAGGAAAGGCAGCAAGCCTTGGGATCTTATTCAGAACTTCTGAAGTTTTAGAAACCACAGCTTCTCTAAACCTGATCGCATTCGATAAAACCGGGACGATCACCGAGGGAAATCCTTCCGTGACAGATTACAAGTTTTTGGGAGAAGAATCGGATCTACTTTCTTATTCTGCATCCGCAGAATCCGCATCTTCTCACCCTTTAGGAAAAGCTATTGTTTCTTTTGTAAAATCCAAAGGCCATTCTATCCTTTCTCCTGAAAATTTACAGACTGTTCCAGGACTTGGAATCACTGCGAAAGTAAACAAAAACAATATCAAGATAGGAAAACTGGAGTTTTTCGAACAAAAAGAGAACTTTCCAAAAGATTTATTGGAAATTTCTAATTCTTGGGAGAAGCAAGGAAAAACAGTAGTTTGGGCGAGATCAGAGAATGCCGGATGGATCATTTTTGCAATAGAAGATACAATTCGCCAAAATGCAAAGTCTGCATTGGAGAAATTAAATTCTCTCGGAATCGAAACATTACTCTTAACCGGAGACCATTTGTCAGTAGCAGAGAGCATCTCTTCGAAAGTTGGGATCAAAAATGTACATGCTTCTCTTCTTCCCAAAGAAAAAGCAGAGATACTTTCAGACTTACAATCCAAAGGAAAAATTGTAGGAATGACCGGTGACGGTATCAACGATTCTCCTGCATTAGCAAAAGCTGATGTAGGATTTGCAATGGGAACAGGAACAGGCGTCGCAATCGAAACCGCAGGAGTAGTTTTGGTAAAAGGAGATCTGGAAAAAATTGCAGAGGCAATCTTGATTGCAAAGGCGACTACAAGAAATATTCGACAAAATTTTTTCTGGGCGCTCGCTTATAACACTCTAGGCATCCCAATTGCAGCCGCAGGTCTTTTAGCTCCTTGGATTGCAGGTGCGATGATGGCGTTCAGTTCCGTTTCAGTGGTCCTAAATGCGCTTCGACTTAGGAAAAAGGACATAAGACAAAGAATAGTTCAGTAAAATTTATCTTGTAACGGGGTTCAATTTGGACCCCTCTTATTTCCGAAAATGCTAATATGGGATCGAAAAGAAATCTAACTTACTTCATTCTTCTTTTCGCATTTCTAATTCTTCCTTTTGAACAAACAAAGGCGGACTTGGACAGTAATAGAGCGACTGCTTTGGTCCGAGTAGAAAGAGGATTAAAACAAAACGAATTTCATCTAAAAGCGATCAATAGCACGATCTCTAATTACGGAACAGAAGAAGATAAAGCATTATTCCGCAGGTGCCTGCAACATCATATAGAAACATTCACTTTGTATTTACAATTCGATCTTGCACATTCTTACGATGAGATGCGCCAAACCCAAAGATTATTAGTGATATTATATGCTAAGATTGTGGAAGCATCATCCTCCAGCGTAAGAAGAGAATTGGATTTTTTATCTAAATACGCTCTCAGAACAAAAGACGCAGAAGCAAGACATCATTTGGAAATGGGCTATCGAGAATACGGAGCCTCCAACCAAAAGAAAACGATCGCGGATAATACAAGACCTTATTTGCCTGGGATCAAGACCCAATACTTATATGAAGCTCTGAAATTATTAAAACAATCCAGAGAATACGTCATTCTTCTTTCCTTAAAATTTCTTTCCGACTTCGAACCGGATCTGCAAACCACTGAATTCGAAGAAATTTATAACGAGATAAACCGCGCAATGTTCAGCAAGGCGGACTATTATAATCGGATCCATTTTGATAACCATTTTCATATTTTCAATTCTCCGAATCTATATGAAGCGACTTGGGAAAATCCAGGCCTGCAAGAATTGGAAAAAGCTTTGGGAGATATAGACCCTGCCAGCGATCGGGCAAGAAGAATGGCGAAACGCTCCGTCATCCCTTAAAAATTCAGGAAATTTCTTTCGGCCCCGTAAAACCAGGATTGACAGAGTATCCTCCCGAAGTTATCACCTTTCTTTGTGTCCGAACTAAGTTGTCCAAATTGCGGAGCCCCTGTCCCTATCATCAATAAGGCATCCGTTTACGCGGTTTGCTCCAGTTGTAAAACTCTCTCTCTTAAAAAAGATGTGAATCTAGAAAAGATCGGCACAGCGGGAGAACTCGCTGACGATCATTCCATCATACAACTCGGGACCCAAGGAAATTATAAAGGAACTCCATTCAGGGTCATAGGAAGGATCCAACTTAAATTCGAATTAGGCTTCTGGAACGAATGGCATCTCATGGAAGGAGACGGAAGTTCAGCCTGGCTGGGAGAAGCCCAAGGTTCTTATTATTATACAAAACTAAATGTAGGAATTCCAACAGACAAGATCCCGACCTTGGAAGGCGACGAAGATCCGATCGTAATCGCCTCGGGCAGACGAGAAAGGATCACCCCGGGAGACAGTTTTTTCTTAGGGGAGAACTGGACTCTAAAAGAGATCATGAAAGCGGTTTGTATAGGCGGAGAAGGTGAACTCCCCATTGGATTCCAAACCGGATACGAAGCAGTCCTATTGGATCTTGCAAGCGAAGACGGTATGTTTGGTACCTTGGATTATTCCGAATCACCTGCATTATTATTTTCCGGAAATTTTGCTCTATTAGAAGAATTGAATTTAACCGGACTAAGACAAGAAGAAGTTGCCTACAACCAAGCTCAGATCCCAGCAAAGTCTATACAATGCAAAGGGTGCGGAGCTTCTCTTAATCAATTCAGTCCTGATTTTTCCAAATCCTTAGCTTGCGAATATTGTGGATCCGTAATGGACACCGAAAGTGATGATCTGAAGATCATCGCTAAATTCGACCAGGTTTCCAAAGATAATGTTCTCCTTCCTTTAGGAACTCCGATCAAGTTACCTAATCTTCCTGAATCCCAAGTCATCGGAGTATTACGAAAATCCACTGAAGTAGACGACGAAACTTATACTTGGACCGACTATCTTCTCCGATACAAAGGTGGATATGCTTGGTTGAATGAGAATGGGGACAACTGGACCTATTTCGAGCCTCTGCCAGGAATTCCAAAATGGGCTCCTGGACTAAAACGTATCTTCCAAAAAAGATCCTACAAGTGGTTCGCTAATTCAGACTCTAACACCGACTTTGCATTGGGAGAATTTTACTGGAAAGTCTCCGCAGGAGAGAAGGCGCAAATCGAGGACTTTATCTCTCCTCCATATATGATCTCTTCCGAAAGAACGGATAAGGAAATTTTCTGGTCCAAGGGAGTATTTATTCCTTTCGATACAATGGAAGCTGCAGTTCCTTTGGACACAGCCTCTAAATTAAGAAAACCTGAAATAGTTGGCGTTTGCGAACCGAACCCATTCAAGATCAGATTAAAACGGAATCTTTGGGTAGCGTCAATACTCACAGCAGTATTTTTGGTATTCCAAGTATACGGATGTATCAAGGCCAAAAACCAAGTAGTCTATCAGGGAAAATTTAAATACGTCCAAACATCCATGCCGAATACCGATATCGGCAGTACCAATTTTAGAGATAATTCTTTCGTTACGGATGTGTTCGAACTGAAAGGAGGACCAAGTGAGAATGTGGAGATCCAGATCGAAGCTCCCGAATTAGACAATAAATATCTATTCTTCTCTGCTGCTCTGATTAACGAAGATACGGACACAGCTTACGATACTTCTATCGAAACTAGTTATTATCATGGAGTGGACGACGGAGAATCTTGGTCGGAAGGTTCCAAATCGGATTCTAAATCTTTATCGGAAATCCCTCCTGGAAGATATTATCTGAGATTGGAAAGCCAGTCCGACTTTCCTGTAGGTTGGGGTTCCGATTATAATGTAAAGGTAATCAGAGATGTGATGAGCCCCGCTCCATTCTTCTTATTTTCTATCTTCTTATGGCTTCCTTTGATCTATACTTTCTTCAGAAGTTATTCTTTTGAATCCAAAAGAGTTTAAGGATTTATTATGTGGGATTTTATAAAAGGCCTTGTTTATCCTCTATTCGCAGCCTCATTAGGGCTGGGATTTTTTTCGGAATACACAAAAGGTGGAGCAAGCACCGATTTCGAAGAAGTGAACCAGGTCCCTAAAACCGTCAGACAAAACCCTGGTATCTACCGTTCTCATTACGCTTGGTTCACCAGAAATTTCCCAGGGGGAAAATAAACTGCAGAGAGCCTTATTAATCTCCGTCCTAATCCTTTCTTCCTGCGGTTTAGTATACGAGCTATTAGCAGGCACTGTGGCGAGTTACTTGCTCGGAGAGACAGTCACTCAATTCTCTTTAGTCATTGGAGTTTATTTATTCTCCATGGGGATCGGTAGTTGGCTTTCCAGATACCTGATCGAAGATCTGATCCCTAAGTTTTTGGACGTGGAACTCGCGTTAGGATTATTAGGTGGATTCAGTGCTGCAATTCTATTCTTAAGTTTTGGACAAACTAGAATTTTCCAAATCCCACTCTTCACTATCGTTGTAGCAGTAGGAACCCTTGTAGGTATGGAGATACCTTTACTTCTCCGCATCCTAAAAAATAAATTAGGATTTCGTGATATGGTTTCCAAAGTGCTCAGCTTGGATTACGCAGGAGCACTTTTGGCTTCCTTGGCATTTCCGATATTCTTCGCTCCTAAATTGGGAATGGTGAGAACTTCCTTCTTTTTCGGATTACTCAACGCTGGAACGGCACTATGGGGAACATTCGTTCTTCCACTTTCCGAGAAACATAAAAACTTATTGAGAGCGAAATCGGCTCTTGTATTGACCTTATTAGGATTAGGTTTCGCATTTTCCGAAATGATCACATATTACAGTGAGGAAAATCTTTTTTCAGACGAGATCATCTACTCCAAACAAACCAATTTTCAAAAGATTATAGTGACCAGATACAAAAGTGAGCTCAGGCTTTTTTTGAACGGACATCTACAATTCAGTTCCAGAGACGAGTATAGATACCACGAGACATTGGCACATCCTGCCCTTCTATCTCATCCAAACCCAAAAAGAATATTGGTTTTAGGAGGAGGAGACGGTTTAGCAGTAAGAGAGATCCTAAAATACCCAAGTGTAGAATCCATCACCTTAGTGGACTTGGACCCGGAGATGACTCGGATCTTTTCGGAACAGCCTGTTCTCACGGAGATCAACGGATTTAGTTTAAAAAATCCTAAAGTAAAAGTGCAAAACGCAGACGCTTTTTTATGGTTAGAAGAATCGAATTCAGTATTCGACGTGGTGTTGATAGATTTTCCGGATCCGAGTAATTTCTCCATTGGAAAATTATACAGTACCGCATTTTACAGAAGTTTAAAAAGAAGGCTCAACGAATTTTCGATCGTAGAGATACAGTCCACTTCTCCTCTATTCGCTAGAATGTCTTTCTGGTGCGTAGAAGCTACTCTTAAGGAATCAGGATTTAATACCAGGGCCTTACATGTATATGTTCCTTCCTTCGGAGAATGGGGATTTATTTTAGGGAGTGTCGGAAAATTAGGAGGGTACAGAAAAGACCTTCCGGCAGGATTAAAATTCCTGAATGAAACTGAACTCAAATCCATTTCGGAATTCCCGCAAGATATGTCCAGAGTGCCAACTGAACCGAATCGATTAGACAACCAGAGTCTTGTACGTTATTACGACCAAGAATGGAATCGAATCTTAGATTAAAAAAAGAAAGAACTTCCCTAAACTTATAAAGACTTAAAAATAGAGGAAAAAGAGGAGTTTCTCAGATGAACCGTACACTTAAAAATATTTCCTTCGTTTTATTATTCTTACTAGGCGTTTCTGCTTCCTATGCGCAATCCGGAACTACAGAAACCACGTTACACGACTTTATGGAAGATTACACTAAACCTGCTTCCAAAAAAGCTAAGAAAGGTGATAAGGCCGCACTCGAAAGGATCTTAAAAGAAGTTCCGAATTGGGCCTTAGACGAACAAAAAGTAAAATGGAAAGAGATCACAGATACCGCTCTTGCTTCAGGCAATCTGGAATCATCCTGCAAAAGCTGTCATAAAGAATATAAAAAAGAATACAAAAAGAGCTACAGAAAACGTCCTATCCAAGTTTCCAACGAACTGATCAGCTTTTTGAAAAGCTCGAAGTAATTTCCTTAATTACACTCTCATCGGGGATCGGCAAATAATCTAAGACGAGAAAAGTCAGATCGTCTTCGAAATGTTTTCTGTTCCCCGTAAAACTCCGCACAGTAGAAAACAGATCCTCTGCCAGTTTTTCTCCAGGCGATTGCATTTGTTCGCTTAACAATTTATAAAATCTCTGGAATCCGAAAATTTCTCCGTTTTTACTTCTGGCTTCCGTGATCCCATCCGTATAAATAATCAAACGATCTCCAGGTTTCATCTGGAATTCGACCACAGAGTTTTTCAGATTCGGATCCATTCCCATGATCCAACCAGGTAAAAATATTTCCTTGGTTTCTCCTGATTCCTTGTCTATAGCAACGATAGGAGGATGCCCCGCATTAGAATAAGTTACCTTTCCGTTCTCTGGATCGATCAGAAGATAAGCCGCAGTGATAAAATGTTTCCCATACTTGCCACTCAAAGATCTGTTGATACTTCTTAAAACTTCCGCAGGATCTTCATTCTTTCTAGACTCAATAGAGAATGCCAACTTAACCATGGAAGAAATGATCGCAGCAGGAACACCGTGACCTGAAACATCCGATAAGAAGATCCCTAATTTACCTGAGTCCAATTGATGAAAATCGTAAAAATCCCCGCCTACGGAACTCGCAAATTCGCCTCTCACAGAAAGTTTGAGATTTTTTACTTCAGGTAAACGATCAGGAAGAATGGACTCTTGCAATTCCCTCGCAATCTTAAGCTCTTGCTCAATTTCTGTTAACTTCAATTGGCTTTCGTAATTTTCTAGTCGAGCCTGTAGAGAATCTTTTTCTAACGTTTTAATCCTATCCGCCAAAGCGAAAGAAAGAAGTGTCATCTCCACCAAAGAACCGAATTGTGCGGACCAATGAGTAAGCTCCGTATCCTGGATAATGGACAAGTTCCTAAGAGCGGTAATTAAAACAAAAAGGATCAGAACTGACCAGGCCAATAGAAAATAACGTGCAGGACGATACCCTCTCCTCAAACGGATCGCAGCGGAATAGATCACTAAAACAGCGGCTAAAAAAGGGTACCAGGAAACTGCCCAAATCATAGGACCGTAAATGCTGGAAAATAAAGAAGCGATGAATCCGAAAATCGCGAAGGCCGCCAATATTAAGAAAGCATAATTCTTCCAGCCGGTCTCTCTTTCCATATGTAAGAAGGAACGTGTGAATAAAAGAGAGAATGCAACGGATAAAAATGCAAAACCGGTCAGATAATCGTTCCAAGAAGTTGCCGGAGCCGGGATTAAATATTGAGCCCCGACACCTGTGACTGCCATCTGCCAGAGTCCATAAAACAATAGATAAAAAACGTAGAAGAAATAACTGGAATCCTTCACCACAAAGGCGAGAAACCCGTTATATATCAACATGATCCCGATCGCTCCAAAGAAGATCCCTAAGAACAGATTCTCCATCTGGATATGAGCTGCGAATTCCTTAGGAGCCCAAGCTTGGAAATTCAATACCAAGGATCTTCTGGTAGAAGCGTGGATTAAAAATTCTTCCTGTTTGTTTGGAGGGGTTTCTATCAGAAATGCAGGTTGGATGTAGGACATCCTCGTATCTCTGGAAAGTTCCGACCAGATCCATCCTTGTGGTCCCCAGACTCTTTTGAAAACTGTGAGATTTTCCATCCCGGGATTATTCAAAACTAAGTACCAGGAGATCGTTCCTTCTTTAGGAGGCGCCTGTATCTTGAACTTTATTAAAAACTGATCGTCTGTGAAACTGAAAGAGACACTGTCCTTATCCATTCTAGTCCAGTCACCTGATTCTAAGTCAGTAGGAGTTTTCACTTCTCCAGGACGGATCTTTCGGATGAAAGTAAATTTATTTATGGGAGTTCCGGACATAGAACCGGAAATCGGAAAAACGGGAACATCTTCCTGAGAATATAGTGAGCCTATACCCAAGATGAGTATCAGCAAAATGAAGCTGAAGTTCCGAATTTTTCGGAAAATATTCACCAAAAATCTCCCTAACCGGGGAGACCTTTTGCCCCGGCCAATTTACAAATATAATGAAAATGTTCTTCGCTAACCGGTTGGATCGAAAGTCTACCACCCGGCTGCAAAAGGACCATTCCTTTTAGTTGCCCGTGGGATCTTAATTCTTCTAGCGAAATTGGGCGAGAAAATTTTTCCTTAAATTTCACATCTACCATGAACCAGGTCGGTTTTTGTGGATCACTTTTGGGATCATAATACTTATGTTTCTTATCAAAAGCGAAATGATCCGGGTAGCCTTCCTTGACTACTTCCGCAAGTCCTGCTACATGGGGAGGTTTACAACTGCTATGGTAGAATAGAATGAGATCCTTTTTTTTGATCTCATCCCTTAGGTAATTTCTCGCTCCATAACCTCTGACTCCCTCCCATGGCGCTGTTTTGCCGGGAGAAGAAGCCAAGGTATCTATGGAAAAAACGTCAGGCTCAGTTTTAAAAAGCCAGAATTTCATTCTATGCCGGTAGAATACGCGGGCTTATTAGGAATTTGTCCCGCCTTCTCCTTTTTGTTAGAACGTTCTGTTTTCTTTTTAGTTTCTTCATGAGAAGGATGAACGATAGCCATCAATTCCTCATGCGCAACGGTTTCTTTTGCAAGAAGAGCCTTCGCAAGATTTTCGAACTTGGTAGAGTTCTTACGGACAAGTTCCCTTCCTTTATCTAGGCAAGTCTGAACGATCCCTCTGATCTCTTTGTCGATCATTGCGGCAAATTCTTCGCTATAAGCTTTGTTGCTCTGACCCATATCCCTTCCTAAGAAAGGACTTTCATGGCCGCTTCCGTAATTGATCGTGCCCAGTTTTTCGGACATTCCCCAATCACAGACCATTCTTCTTGCGATATTTGTAGCTTGCTGGATATCATTGCTGGAGCCGGTAGAAGTCATTTTGAACTTAAACTCTTCCGCGATGAATCCGCCCATGCAAACTACGATTTGGTCCAACCAATACGCTTTAGTATGAATATGTTTGTCTTCCGTCGGAAGAGATTGAGTCAGACCTAACGCTCTTCCTCTTGGAATGATAGTTACCTTATGAACCGGCTCAGTATAAGCCAGAAGGGTTCCTAAGATCGCGTGACCTGCTTCATGATACGCAATTACTTCCTTTTCCTTTTCGGAAATGAAGAAGGATCTACGCTCAGGACCCATCATCACTTTATCGCGTGCTTCTTCCAGTTCTTCTTGAGTTACACGTTTTTTATTCTTACGTGCAGCAAGTAAAGCTGCCTCATTAATTAAGTTAGAAAGGTCCGCACCTGTAAATCCAGGGGTTCCTCTTGCGATAGAGTTCAAAGAGATATCGCTTGTTAAAGGAACTTTTCTAGAATGCACTTTTAAGATTTGTTCTCTTCCTACTAAGTCAGGAAGATCTACCATCACTTGGCGGTCGAAACGTCCCGGTCTGAGTAACGCAGGATCTAAAACGTCAGCACGGTTTGTAGCTGCCATTACGATCACACCTTCGTTCTTCTCGAAACCATCCATCTCAACAAGCATTTGGTTCAGGGTCTGCTCTCTTTCGTCATGACCGCCGCCCCATCCGGCGCCTCTCAATCTTCCCACAGCATCGATCTCATCTATGAAGATGATACATGGAGAATTTTTCTTACCTTGTTCGAATAGATCTCGAACACGAGAAGCTCCCACACCCACAAACATTTCTACGAAGTCGGAACCAGAGATACTGAAGAATGGCACTCCTGCTTCTCCTGCAACGGCGCGAGCAAGTAGAGTTTTACCAGTTCCAGGAGGACCCACTAAAAGAACTCCGGTTGGGATCCTTGCACCCATTGCTTGGAATTTCTTAGGGTCTTTTAAGAATTCTATAATTTCGACCAATTCGGTTTTGGCTTCTTCACATCCAGCAACGTCAGCGAAGCTTACTTTAACCTTAGGATCCACAGTCATCTTAGCTTTGGATTTTCCGAAAGAAAAAGCCTTGTTGCCGGTAGACTGGACTTGACGCATAATAAAAAAGTAAAATACGAAAATACCGATCACAGCGATCAGAAGAAAAGAACTCAACATTCCGAATCCGTGTCCGTTCTCGGAAGGAACTACTTCCAGATCAATATTCGTTTTTCTTAAAGAAGAAAGAAATTCTTTGTCGATAGGAGCGATCCTGGTCTCAAAACGAACAGGAGTTTTCGTGGCTCCTTCTTCAAATGGTTCGTAACAACCTTTGATCATATCTCCTTCCATGACTAATTTGTCACAGCCGGGGAAATTGGAGTCCGTAGTCTTAACCAACTTGCCTTTCGGCTTGGAAGAAGCGTCCGGTTCTACCATGCTCATAAATTGGGAGAACGGTAATATTCTAGGTTTTCCCAGAGCAGTTTGGATCTGCGGTACGAGAAGTGCTAATCCTAAGATTACTAAGATAAAAAGTATAAGTAATCTAAGACCTTTATTATTGTTATTCATGTGTAACTCCCAAGCTCCACCATCTCCTTGGAGCCGCATTCTTCCCGTAGATTAGACTAAAGGAAACAGGTCTTGGACCCGCCGGAATCGTAAACCGGTATAATATTTGGAAACCGATTCCGCAGAAAAGGTTCCCACAATCAGAGTCCCTTTTTTTCCGGAAAAGTAAAGGATTTTTACAGTCTGTACTTTTCGATCACGTCTTCTATATCGCCCAAACTGATGGAGCGAATTGCAGCTTCCGCGTCGTTGATGATCTGGATCAAACTTAAGTTTTCCAGAGGTTGGAAATCTTCTTTCAAAAATCCGTCCAAATTAGTGCCATCGAATTGGTCGTTACCGATCCCAATACGGATACGAATAAAATTTGGAGAACGTAAGGATTGGATCACTGATTTGATCCCGGGGTTTTCGTTTCCGTTAGCTCCCTTATCCACTACAATTTTACCCAAGGGTAAGGTTAAATCTTCGTGAATTACAAGAATATCCTGTACCTGAATTTTCAGGAAGGAAGCTATGTACAGAACGGATTCTCCCGATAGATCGCTGAAGGTCTGAGGTTTTAATAATACAACCTCTTCTCCTTCGAAATCGCCGCGCCCGATCAAAGACTTTTTCTTTTTAGTCTTGATCTCAACGTTTATATTATTGGCGATCACGTCTAAAATTTTGAAGCCGATATTTGCTCGGTTATTATTGTATTTGTCTCCGGGATTACCCAATCCGACGATTAGCTTCATACAATAACGTACTCCAATTTTTTAGATCTCGGGATGGGGAAATTATTTCCCTTTTTTAGCTCCGGCTTTTGCTCCCGGCTTCGCTCCAGCTGCTTCCTTAGCTTCTGCTCTTTCTTGAGCAAGTAAAGCTTTGGTTTTCAGAACTGCTGCAACGATCGGATCTCCGTTAACTAAAATTTCCCAGCTTGCAGGAACTTTTAAGTTACTAACTTTGATAAAATCGCCCACATCTAGATCAGTTACATCTAGAACCAGAGTTTCAATCAGATCCTCAGGAACAGTTTTCACACGGATCTCGTGGATCAAATGGTCGAACTGACCACCCATCTTAGAACCTTTTGCAGTTCCCTCGGTGCGAATTCCGATCTTAGTAACGATCTTCTTACCAGGTTCAACTTTGTAGAAGTCTACGTGGCGAATTCTGTCGATTTCAGGAAAACGTTGTACTTCTTTAACGAAAACCTTTTGGATTCCTTCTCCCTCTACTTCCAACTCGATTAGAGTGGATTGACGGATCCCGGAATGAACTAATTTTTCAAGTTCTTTCTCGTTTACGGAACCGGATGCGGCATTCCCGCCTCCGATGATGTTAATAGGAACTTGTCCAGCTTCACGAAGACGATTGTTTACGTTCTTGCCGGTTTCAGTTCTTTTTTTGACAGCTAATTTGTGGCTCATTGTCTTTACCCTTGTTCTTATATAAATAGGTCGCTGACCGATTGATTGGTCGATATTCTCTGGATCGCAGCTGCGAATAACGGAGCTACGGATAGAGTTTTTAACTTTGTGATCTTTTTGGACTCTGGTATCTCGATCGTATTAGACAATACTACCTCTGTGAAAGGTGTAGAGTTCAAACGATCGATAGCTTCTCCGGAAAGAACTCCGTGAGTAGCGGCACAATACACAGACTTGGCTCCATTCTTTAAAAGAGCGTCAGCCGCCTTACAGATTGTGCCAGCGGTGTCTATCATATCGTCCAGAAGGATACAATTTTTACCTTCTATCTCTCCGATCACATTCATCACTTCGGAAACGTTTGCCTTCGGTCTTCTCTTGTCTATGATCGCTAAAGTTGCGTTCACTTTTTTACCGAAGGATCTGGCTCTTTCCGCGCCGCCAGAGTCAGGAGAAACGATGACTAGATCATCGAATTTCTTGCTTAAGATGTATTCTACCAGTACAGGATTAAAATGTAAATTATCCACAGGCACTTTGAAAAAACCTTGGATTTGGTCCGCATGAAGATCCATCACGATCACTCTTGTAGGACCTAAGGTTTCGATCAAATCCGCAACTACTCTTGCGGAAATTGGAACTCTTGGTTCCGCTTTTCTATCTTGGCGTCCGTAACCATAATAAGGAACGACTACTGAAATACTTTTTGCAGAAGCACGTCTTAACGCGTCCATGATCAAAAGTAATTCCATCAAGTTATCGTTTGCTGGCGCAGAAGTAGATTGGATTATGAATACGTCTCTTCCTCTTACGTTCTCTTCTATCTTAACCGCGATCTCTCCGTCGGAAAATTTACGAAGATTGATCTTGCCCGGAGCTATTCCTAATTCTTGGCAAATTTCATTTGCGATCGTACGATTGGAAGATCCCGAAAAAACTGCGATATTAGAGCCGCTCATTTTGCAACCGCTCCATTTAAAACTGCCGCTAAGTTTTCCAGGTCCGCTGGAGAATTCACACCTTGGCTTTCTCCGCTGTTTTTAAGAATCACTGCGCCCAACTTTTTTCCTTCTTTTTTGTACAACTCAACTAGATCAGGAAGATAATATTCCCCCTGAGCATTGCTGTTTCCTATTTTTCTAAGAGATTCGAAAAGAATTTCGGAACTGAAAACATACGTTCCGGTGTTTATCTCGTTTATTTTTTTCTGCTCCGCATCTGCGTCTTTTTCTTCAACGATTGCAGTTACTTCTCCGGAAGAATCACGAACGATCCTTCCGTAACCGGTAGGAATATCTACCTTTGCGGAAAGAAGAGTAGCGGAGAATCCGTTTTGGACATGAGTGGAAACGAGAGAACCGAATGTGTCCCCAGTGATCATAGGAACATCCCCGCAAGCTACAAGGATAGGACCTTTATGGGATTTAACAAATTCTTCGGCGCTTAATACTGCGTGAGCTGTGCCTAATTGCTCTTTTTGTTCGGCGAAACGAATTCCAGGGATCCCAGCGCAAAGTGCTTGGACTTCTTCTTTTTTATAGCCTACAACTATGACTATGTCATTGATGCCTGCTTCTTTGAGGTGATCAATAACATGGTTTAAAAGGGGCTTTCCATTTAAAGGAACAGCCACCTTTGGGAGCTCCGTCTTCATGCGGGTTCCCTTTCCCGCAGCTAAAACTACGGCGACTGCTTCCTTTTTGGCGTCCATTCAGTAATCCGGTGAAATCAAACAGTGGCTGGGCCGATAGGATTCGAACCTATGAAATGGCGGTACCAAAAACCGCTGCCTTACCACTTGGCGACGGCCCAGTTTCGTTCTTTAATAATTAAAGCTTACAAACGTAAGGTCGGGAAATTCCGTTTGCATTTTGGCGAACAGCTCTTCCCGTATCTCCAATCCTTGCACCAAACCGTAGACACAAGATCCGGATCCGGTTAAGGAGGAATAACTAGCTCCATTCGCCAAAAAACTTTCCTTTAATTTCCCTAGTTGGGGAAATTTTTGGAAGGCAAGAGGCTCGAAGTCGTTTACGAGCTTTCCTCTCAAAGCCGCCCAATTTCCTTCTTTTAAAGAAAACTCGACGTCATTGTCTAGAGAAATCCATCTTTTCGAGGGAGGGTCGGCTTGTAAAGGCTTTTTGAGACCTGCGTACATTTCGGCAGTCGAGAGTACCTGAGGAGTTAAGGCCAGAATTCCCTGACCAGGATGCACCTGAATTTCTTTCAAGACCTCACCTTTTCCGGACACCAAAGAATGATTTTCGGATAAGAAGAATGGAACGTCAGCTCCAATCTCTGCTGCTAGTTCGAAAATATGATCCGAACTAAACTCAGGACTCAAACCGAAATAAAAAGAGAAAAGGGATGCGGCATTTGTGGATCCACCTCCAAGACCCGCGGCAGGAGGAATTTTTTTAGTAAGATGGATCCTTACACCTGGAAGTTCTCTGTAATGAGCACGGATTTTAGAGAATGTTTTGAAAAGAATATTCTTACGGATGTCTCCTTTCTCGGAAACCTCATCGTATAAATGTCTCTTTTCCAAAATGATTTGGTTATCAGAGACCAACTCAAAAGATCCGGGAGAGATAGGTTCTATCTGAATATCATCTCCCCAATTCAAACGTAAGAATACACTCCGGATCTCATGAAATCCGTCAGGCCTTTTGTAAGGGATCTCTAATCCTAAGTTGATCTTTGCGGGAGAAAGCAAGGTATATCCTGAATCAATGGTAAAGAGAAAGGAGTCAATCGATTCCTAATTGGACAAATCAGAAGAAACAGTCTCCCAATATGCAATCATTCTTTCTTTTAAAGCAGGAGGACTTTGCAAAATTACATTCGGACCAAAACCTTTCAAAATAGATAAGAACCAATCCTGGTTTCTGATCCTTGCCTTAGAAAGGTAATAAGTAACGCCTCCGATCTGCTTTTTGCTAGAAGTTCTTTCTAAATGCAAACGAGAATGTAGATTAAAGTAAACTTCCGCAGTATGATAGATCTCTGCGAAATTCGAATCCCCCGCTCCTCCTTGGACAAATTCCTTTAATTTGGAGATCGCATTCTTTCTTTCTTCGTCCGGGATTTCCGCAACATTTTCCAGGGTTCTATTCAATTGAAGAATGGAATCCAATCTAAATGTTCTAGGTGCCTTTCTGGAATGGCAATATCCAATCAGATATTCTTCTCTAAAACTTAATAGAGCCCAAGGATCTACTTTTCTGGATTCCGGTTCGGACTCTCCCTGTGCGCGGTATTTGATCTGTAAGGATTTACCTTCGGAGATGGAGTCCTCAATATCCTTTTTTAACTCGTTTTCGCTCGGGATCCCTGCGGAAGGAAGGATTGTATGAATTTTATCTAATATAGATTTCAGAATCTTTTTTCTGGAACTGCTCGTTTCCTTTTCGTCTTCTTCCAAAAATAATTTTCGGATCGTGGCCCACTCTTTTACACTTAGGACTAATCCTTGCTCGAGACTCAAAGGCATACGAATACCGATCGTTTCTCCATCATAATCCAATTCCACAAATTGGTCAGGAGTATAAGGATAAGAACCCACCATGTACAATTTTCCGAGTTCTTTTTTAAGATCTTTTATATCATCAATACCGGAATACTTGGAAAGATCCTCCAAACTCATTCTTTTGTTTTCCTGCAAAAGATGAATCACCGCTAATTTGGTTTGGAGTTTTTTCGTACTTGGATTCATGCCGGACATTCTTTCTTTCGGGAAATTCCGAGACAATCAAAAATACGTATCATTTGAGAAGGAATTTTTCAGGCGTTTCTTTTTACGGAATCGTAACCGAAAACACGGGATTTTAAGAAGGATGATACCTATTTGTCCGGCCTTTACAATAGAATGCGCTTATATGACCAAAACGTCTTTTTTAAAAAATACATTTAGACTTCTTCCTAAATTTTATCTGGAGTTATTCGATTCAGACCAAGTATTCTTGGCCGCAGTGCAGATCATCGGAAAGAGGATCTTACGATTTCGAATAGATTCGAGAGCTTCTTATAAAAAAGGAGATGGAGTTTATGGAAGATTGTACGGACTAAGATCAAGTTTCTTTATTCCAATCTCGGGAATCATAAGAGACAGAAAGGAAATTAAGCCAGGGCATTATTCTCAATTATGCGAATTGGAATTAGAATCCGACGAGGATATAGAATAGTGTATAACGTTCCGATCTAAAAAACTCAAGCTTCTGCAAATGGAATGAACACTACATTTTAATCAATGGATCGGAAGCAGAGCAGAGAAAGAAACATATAATATTCCTCAAAAAATGTCCGTATACTTGTTAACTTTGAATATAAGAACGGAGATACATAAATGAAATCAATTTTGAAACTCATAGTTGTGGCCCTCTTTTTAAGCGCTGGCTTGGGCTCCTTGCAGGCAGGTGATCTAAGAAAGAACGGCTCTCTTATTGGCAGTATCGACTCCAACGGAGATGTAAGGTTGAACGGCTCTCTCGTGGGAAGATTTGAATCCGGCGGGGATGTTCGGAAAAACGGAAGCCTGATCGGTAGAATCGACTCCAGCGGAGATATCCGGATGAACGGATCACTAGTGGGTTCGATCGATTCCAGTGGAGATGTACGTAAGAACGGAAGTCTGATCGGACGCATTGATAGTAATGGTGACGTACGAAAAAATGGTTCCTTGATCGGAAGTGCAGTGGGAATTCCGAGAGCGCAAGCAGCAGGATTCTTTTTCTTCTTCTTTTTGAACGAGTAAGATCAGAATAAAGCCACACTAAGTTTTGCCTGCTTCCAATCAGGGGAAGCAGTGCAAAACATTCTATCATTCTCGAATTTTACTATTTTCTCTCCATAGAGAAGATCAAAACATCTTCCTTATTTTCAGACCAAACTTTTTTAAAATCAGGACCTAACGCTTGGGTAATGCTCTCATAATATTTATTTTTCAAAAAAGGATCTGACTCATTCAAACTTTCCAAGATAGAAGCTTTCGTTTGAACGAATAATATTTTTTTAAATTGCTCCGGACTATTCTTAGAGAAAAAGTTTTTAATATTACCTTCTCTCATTAGCCAAACAGAAGGAGTTTGAAAAAAATACTTTCCTAAAATCTGAGAATACGTCCTGATCTGAACCACAACCAAATCAGGTTTTTGCTCCAAATAGATCGCATTCAGTTTAGTTGTCTTTCTTCCATATTTTCCCAAGATTTGGGTATAAGAAAAACTAACGTAAACGGAATAGAGAAGGATCGTAAACAAAACAATTTTTCCGATCTTACGGAACTTCTCTCCTATGTTCTCAATCAGGATCAGAAACATTCCCGCAAAAGCCGGCAAACTCAAATGAAGATATCTGGAACCAAAATCTATAATCCCATCGTTTGGAGCAGAGATCACTAATGCTAAAAATGCAGCCAAACCAGAGTAAACGAATAGATCCCGATTTGAGATACCCAATACCTCGTTTCTTCTAAAAGGATTCTTCTTAAAGAAAATATAATATATGAAGAAGAATAGAACGATTAAGAATGCTGGAGTGTAGCCGAAAAATCCGATACGATTCGGGTTTGCGATCAATAGTCCTACGTAAATGTTCCACTTCTTCCAAGGAAGCAGGAACATAGTGGGCTGGTTGAAGGAAAACCTCGGGCCCAAAGGATGTCCATAAAGAACATACTGTATTCCGAGTAAAAGACCCAAGCCTACAAAAAAGCCAAGCGAATAGCCTATAATTTTCCTTCTTTCTTCTATATTAGGAAAATTATATATGCTTAAGAAAAAAATGAAGGACAAAGGAAATACGATACTTTCTATCCGAAACCATGCAGAAGAAGCGCAGATAAAACCTGCACTTACAAATCTTAGCAGAGAAGAAGAAGGGCCGGATCTTAAAAATAGAAAACTTCCCCACAAAAACAAAAAGGAAGAAATGCCTACATCTGGGAAAAAATATCCGTTCACTAAAAACGGAGAGGCTAAAACCAAAACTCCCAAATAGATCGGATCCCAATCCCATAAGATAGAGAGGAGTAGAAAAGAAAGAAGGATCAAGATCGCAACTGCGACATACACTCCGACGATCCCGCTCCAAGGAAGAAAAACCGCATACACATAACCCAATGCGGCAGGAAATGGACTGATCAGCTCTTCACCGATACGAATACATTCCGTGGGGCAATAATTTCCTTCCGGATCTAGACTTTTAGATGGCAGAACCAAAGTACCAGAAAGAAAACCGTTTCTTCCTACGGATTCTCCCAATATAAATTTACCCAAATGATCCGAGTACAATTGCTCACCAGGCTTCAATAAGAATGGATATAATAAAGGAAGAAGGAACAAAAAACAAAACGTAAGTTTTGTCCATTTAGAGTGAAACTTTCCGTCCAGGAAACTCATCAGGGCAAATTAGAAGGTTTAAACCGTCTCACAATCCTTTTTCGGAACCTTACCTCTTCCAAATCGATTGACTCAAGGAAGGAAACCTGAAAGGGTCATAGAATCAGAGAATTCTCCGGAGAGTATGATGAAAAAAGCGTTATTATTCACAATTTGTTTCTTATTCGCCGGTGGTTTGCTTGGCCAAGACACAAGCACCCAAACTTCTACCAGAGAAAAAATGGTATGTGAACGTATGGACCTGGAAATACAGAGCGCTACCTATAATGACGCACTAAGATGTGAAACCAAAGACGCTATTTGTTATATGATAGAAGGCTTCAGCATGAGTTGTTTTCCCAAAGATAAAAAGGTCGCTAAATAAAAATCCCCGAAAGTTCAGCGATATCTTCCTCCCACTTAACCTTCTTCTTTTATTCTTACCAAACTAGTACATAAAAAAAGGCGCCTTACGGCGCCTTGCAGTCGATGGATTTTTAGGATTTGTGACTACGAATTAAAGATTGTTTAGAAATTCTTGTGTTTTTGCAGCTTCTGCTTCAAGAGCTTTTGCTTGTCTTAAGAATTTCTCAGACTGAGCGTTGCTAGCGAGGAATTTTCCACCAGTAGAACGTTTAGCCAATGCTCTTAACTCTTCTGCTCTTTCAGTTTTTTGCTGAGCGATTGCTTTCAAGTAAGTAGCTACTGCAACTTTTTGCTCTTTAGTAACCGCAGCGGATACCAAAGCTTGCTCTAAAAGACGATCTTCAGTATCTTGTGAAACTGCGAAAACGGAAGATCCTGCTAAGAAGCCTACTACCAATAGAAGAGAAGTGAGTTTGTTGATTTTCATAAAATTGAAACCTCGAGTTATTTTTATATTTTCTGTTCTTGTTTTCGCTTTATATCCATATGACCTATCTATGCGGGCGAATGGAACAAAAAAATTTTTAAACTAATAAAAAATTAAAAATTTTTGTTAAACGAACTCGAAGAACCATTTATCACATTTACATTTATTAGAATTATCTAATTTTCTAAGCACCTTGTTCCACATAGCTTCTATCCATTCATATTGAATAAAAAAGAAGCGGAATCGGATGATTTCTCATACCGCTGCTTGAATATAGTACAAGTATCGATCCGAAGGGTGTTTTTTTCAAGCCAATTCTTTATTAGAAATTCGGAAAATGCCTATTTTTTGAGCACACAAATTAAGCATTTTGCCCCTATGGTGAGCAAAAATGGGGTCAAAAACGGTGTTTTTGGGGGTAAATCGAAAAAATCCAATATGGTGGAATTTACTAATTCGTTCGATTTTTCGTCATTGCTTTGAGCTTGTCATAGGAAAAATCCGCAGTA
The DNA here is from genome assembly GCF_002811475.1 of Leptospira hartskeerlii. Lineage (NCBI taxonomy): Bacteria > Pseudomonadati > Spirochaetota > Leptospiria > Leptospirales > Leptospiraceae > Leptospira > Leptospira hartskeerlii. The sequence continues at coordinate 135,219 of NZ_NPDL01000010.1, read as the reverse complement.
ATTTTCCGATAAATAAGGAACAAATCTTCTTTTTCAGAGAAGAATAATCGAAGGGACACAAAATGAAATACTTACACGCTATGATCCGAGTAAAAGATTTGGATCAAGCATTGGATTTTTTCTGCAATAAATTAGGATTAAAAGAAACAAGAAGACATGATCATCCGGAAGGAAGATACACTCTTGTATTCTTATCCGAGTTAGATAGGAATTCTCCTGAAATAGAGTTAACTTATAATTGGGATCAAGATTCCGCTTATACAAGCGGAAGGAATTTCGGTCATCTTGCTTTCGAAGTAGATAATATTTATGAAACCTGCGCGAATCTTCAGGCAAAAGGAGTGATTATCAATCGCCCGCCTAGAGATGGACGCATGGCATTCATTCGTTCTCCTGATTTAATTTCTATTGAGTTACTACAAAGAGGAAAATCCTTAGAGATCGCAGAACCTTGGAAGAGTATGAGCAATACTGGAGAATGGTAAGCTTAAATTAAGATTTTTTAGATAAAGAAGAACGATATTCTCCGGGAGAACATCCATATTTCTCCTGGAATAGTTTATGGAATGCGGATTTGGATTTGAATCCTGCCGCGTAAATCACCGCAAGCACCGATCTTTGGGGCTCTTCTCTTAACATTTTGGATGCTTCTTCCAAGCGAAATCCGGTAATGTATTCTCTGAAGCCGATCCTCATCTTATCGTTTAATATCTCTGACAATTGATGTGTTTTGATCTTTAATTCTTCTGAAAGAATAGGAAGTGTCAGCTCTTCGTCTAGATAGAGTTTTTTGTCTCTCATCAATTCTTCCATCTTTTGGATGACTGCCTCCACATCCAAACCTTGGAGCCTAGTCTCATTGTATCCTGCTTCCTTTGCAGTTTTTTCAAAAGAGACGATCAGACCAGGAGAAGTAGAAGCGCTCAAAAAAACGGAACATACGATCAAAGTCAGAGCGGCGGCGGCAATTGTGAATAATGGCATGAAGAAGATTTGAGCGATCACGAACAGGAAAATCACAAATATACTCGCATAGAAGAGCACAAGAAACGGAGAGAATGCCCTACCTTCTTCTTTTTGGACGAAACTTTTCCATTTGCGGATCTTTCCGATCAGTAAAAGCGGATAAACTAAATTGGAGATTGTTCCTAAGACCAAAAGTCCGAACAAGAATTGGAAATAAATTTGTCTAGGTGGGAATACAGTTACGTATTCTAATTTGGAATTCGGATCGGATAGAACAAAAGGTATAAGGAACAAAAACGCCGCGAATCCAGGAACAAAATGCACCAGGTTGAGTGCTTTTGCGGGTAATCCTCCTAATCTTGTAAAATACAAGTAAGCCAATGGGCCTGTGAAAAATAGAAATGGGATATGGATTTCCGCAAACCAAAGGTGTTCCTTTAACTGATCGGATAATTCTAAATACAAATGGAACTGCACGATAGAAAGAGATAGAAAGAAGAAACCGATTGGTCGGTAAAATGCGGACTCTATTTTGGATCCGAGATTGAAGTCTTGAATTTGTCTGGCCTTATCTTTCCCGATAAATTCAGAAATGGCCAATAAGAATGAAAGCCCTGCTCCAAATGCAAGAAACGTATCCATAAAATGAAAGAGTCCGATTAGAATTGAATGTCCAGATTTTTTCAGGATTTTTCTTTTTTTAGTCCGTCCGGATACGGAAGGACGACCGTTTTTAGAAATGATCGTATCCTGAATGTATGAAACATCTTAGCTTCCAACCAAATCGTTTTTTGAAATTCTTATGCGTGAGTTTTGTAATTATAACTTTATTCGGATTTGTAGAATACGGAATATCTTCCGAAATCTCAAAAGTCCAGATACAGGAAGAAGACTTCAAGATCCCTTCCTACCAACCCAGATTCGGCAGAAAGCAACCAATCATTGTCGTCATCGGCGAGAACCGAATGACTGAGCTGACTGACTTTATGATCCCTTATGGAGTTTTGACTTCTGCGAAAATTGCAAAGGTAATTTCCGTTTTTCCGAAAACCGGTTCGGTACAAATGTTCCCTGCGTTAAAGGTAGAAGCGGAGAAATCTTTTGATCATTTCGATTCTGAGTATCCGGAAGGTGCAGATTATGTAATCGTGCCTGCGGTCCATTATTCGGATGATCCTACTCTTCTATCTTTTGTACAAAAACAATCTGCAAAGGGCTCTACCATTGTAGGAGTATGCGACGGAGTTTGGGTATTAGCGAATGCAGGAGTTTTGAAAGATCACAAGGCAACAGGTCATTGGTTTTCTTTTTCTAAACTAGAGAAAGAATTTCCTGAGACTAGATGGATTAAGGATAGAAGGTACATTGCAGATCGAAAGATCATCACGACCACTGGAATTACTGCTTCTATTCCAGTTTCTTTGGCTTTAATCGAGACAATCTCCGGAAAAGAAAAAGCTTTAGAAATTGCGGCAAGCTTAGGAGCCAAGGACTGGAAACCCGCTCATAAAAGTTCTGATTTTTATCTAAGCGGGAAAGACATGTATATTGCCGCAAAAAACTATCTTGGCTTTTGGAATTATGAAAACTTAGGAGTTCAAGTTTCGGATGGAACAGATGAAGTAGTGTTAGCTCTGCAAGCGGACTCTTTTTCTAGAACCTACAGATCAGAAGTATTTTCCGTTTCTGACCAAAAACAGATCCGAACCAAATCTGGGTTACTATTGCATGTAGATAAAACGCAAGCGGAAGCTGCCAATTTAGACTCTATTTTAGAAAATCTGAATGGAATGGCGGCAGTGATTGCTTACGATAAGAATCTCTCAGAGATTGAATCCAAATACGGAACAAACACTGCAGCATTTGTGGCTCTGCAGATGGAATATCCTTGGAGGAAATAGAACCATAAGGCTGGATACTTATTTCCAGCCCTCCGCGAACTCTATCCTTTCTATAGTCGTAGGATGAGAATGTTCGAAGATCACTTCCAGTTTGTGTGAATTCAACCTGGATTTATTGTCTTTTGCTAGTTTGATCTCCGTACTGATGAATGATTTTTTATCGTTGGTCAACACAAGAGCTTCTCTATCAGCTTGGGTTTCCAGAACCCTGGAGAGCGTTGCTGAAAAAGGTCCGATTACAGTTCCGACTATAGATAATATCAAAAACAGAAATGGTAAGGTAGAAGGAGAATAAAATTCCTTTAGAGGGATAAGTCCTTCTTCTTTTACTTTTTGGAATACGTATCCGAGTAAGAAGCATAATAAGAAAGTTTCCAATGTGCTAAGTGCAATCTCTATCATTTGATGATTGTGCACCCAGTGACCTATTTCGTGTCCAAGAACGCTTACGACTTCTTCTTCCGTGTGATTTTTGATGAGTGTGTCATATAAGAAGATCTTCTTACTTTCTCCCCAACCTGTGAAATATGCGTTTGTGTGACCTGAGTATCTGCTCTCATTGATCACGTAGATATTCTCTACTTGGATATTTGCTTTTTGGCTCAGGGCTAAAATTTTCGTTTTTAAACTTCCTTCTTGGATAGGGCCGTAATCATAAAAGATCGGTGTGATGACGATCGGATATAGCACTGACATAAGTAATCCGAATCCCAAAGATAAGATAGGAAGTATATATTTCCAAGCACGCGGAAGTTTCTTAAATACGAATGCGACTACGAGAACAACGAGTCCACCGAATAGAAATCCTAATCCGAAAGATTTTGCCTTAAATAAGATCCAGTCCCCTATAGTCATATTGGAGAATTGAAATTCGTGTTCTATCACAAATCCGAAATAATAGCTAAACGGTAATGAAATAATAAATTCTAAAAGATAGAAAGAAACGAAGAATAGAAATACTGTGAGATAAAATCTTTCCCCAGTTTTTCGACGAAAGTATTCTTCTAACTTTACCGAGATCGGAGTGAATACGAACGCTCCCGCTAAAGCGAAGTCCAGCAAGGACCCAATGATAGAGACAAAAAATCCTCTTCTTTCGTAGTCTATCCCTGAGTTTATATCTTCCTGAGTAAAATACTTTAGAATTCTTTCATGCAGTTCGGGCGAAAGATCTCCTTGGTAGGAGAAATATTTCATTACTAGTGTGAATAAGATCTGAAGGGAAAATAAAGAGAATAGAATGTTTCTTAGTTTCATATATTGTTTGTTTATACTTTTTCGTAGAGTTCTGAGATCTGTTTTACTGAGTTTCGGAAGACTGAGTTCAATTCTTCAGGAAGAACCGTTTCTATTGCGTCCGGCCATCTCCATAAGAATGGCAATAATCCTTCCAGATTTGTAGATTGGAAACTGAGTTTATTCTTTTCTTCCGTGTATTTGATACCTGTTAGGAAGAGTTTTGCTTTCACAAGACCTTCTTCTTTGCAGATCCATACCACATTTTTTGGTTCGTGGACAGGGAATAATCCTGCATGTATGATAAGATCTTCTTCCGTTTCCTTTTTGGCTCCTCTCGCCTGGTAAAGCGGATCTCCTTGTAGGAGTTCCACAGATAAGATCTTAGGCAGGACGAATCTTTTTTTAGCTTTTTCTTCTCTGTCGTAAGCCAATAGATAATGGTCCTGACCGCCTTTCCGGATCAATCGGATCGGATCTGCTTCCTTAGTGTAGGAATCTTCAGGAAAAGTTTTATAATATTTGATCCGGATCGGAGTATGATTTTTGAGTGCTTCCAATATTTGAAATGCGGTCTCTCCTAACTCTTCCGAACTTTCTTCCGGAGTTTCGTTCATTTCAGGAAAGTATTCCAAATCTCCCGCAAATATTTTTCGAGCGGCCGTATAGAGTTCGTATTTTGGAGCTTCCGAATATCCTCTTAATAGGAGCGCGGAAATTTCTCTAAGTTCTCCTTCAGTAAACTCGAGAGTTTTTGAAAGTGGATCTTTTACGAGCACGTATACGAAATCTTTCCCATTCTTTTGGGGATAATATTTGATATGGAACCCTAGAGCGCCTAACTCTTCTATATCTCTGGATAACTTTCTTCGATCTGAGTCTCGGTTTTCATTATCATAAAATCCTTCCATGATCTTTCTCAAGGAGCTTAGGGTGATCCCATCCGGAAATCTGAAAAAATTGAATAATAATGTGAGAAGCCTGTATTCTGTGGGATTCATCTCCCTCGGCTCGATTTCCTGATCTATATCTTTGTCTAGTTCTTCTTTCATGGCTCGTTTCTAAATTCTGGTTTTTATAAAGTCCCGGGGCAAGGAAAAATCGCTACCCTGTTTTTGAATTCGAAGAAAGTCCCAAAAAACAACTTGATGAGCAAGATCCAATCTCGATAATTCTCCCGTCTTAGTCCCTTTTTGTTAGAGGTTTTTATGGGTAAAATCATCGGTTTTCTTTTTCCGAATTTTATAGGTCTTATTTTTATTCTACTCGGATGGTGGACAACTATCATCAATGTGGCCACTCTTCGTTTCTCCGGAGAATCTTATTTTAACAAATGGACCTATACCGGTTTGGCTCTAATCCTAGTAGGCGCTTATTTACCTGAAATTTGGATCGGCATTCGTAAGAAAATTTTCGGAGATTGATCCTCCCTTTTTTCCTTGTACGAAAACGTCTAGACATTTCCTCTGGTATTCTGATTATTTGTATTGAATGTCCTAGTTGCCTGGCGCCTTAAGATTTTGAAAAAAATCTTTACGGGCCAAGTACATGGGCTATAATGCGACATAATAAAATTACTGGAACCTGAGAAGGGAAGATGAGCGCGGAAACCGAAGTTTTAGAGAAATCAAGCCGGAAAAAAACCGATATCGAATTCCATAAACCGACTCTTTCTCGGGAAGACCTGAAGACCGTTTTAGAGGCCCTGGTAGAAGACCATCTTTCTTCCGGTTCGGTTACCCATAAGTTCGAGAAGGCCTTCTCTTCTACTTTCCGGACTAAACAAGTAATTTCCACAAATAGTTTAACAGCCGCGTATCATTTGTCTTTATTGGCGCTTGAGATCCAACCAGGAGACAAGATTGCTATTTCCACTTTCGCGCCTCTTGCCGCTCTAGATGCAATTTTCTTAATGCAAGCTCAACCTTTGGTTGTCGATATGGGAAAACATTCTTTCCATATCTGTCCTGAAAGATTATCTTCTGCTTTGGAAGACGAATCCGTAAAAGCTGTAGTCGTAGATCACACTTTCGGTTCTTTGGCGGACTTCTCCAAATACGATTTCAAAAACCGCCCAGTAATCGAAGATTTTTCGGAAGCTGTTGGAGCAAGAACAGAAACTTTTACGCCCGGTAAACAGGGGAAAATTTCTATTTGCGGTCTTTCTATAGAATATCTGATCACTACAGGGAACGGAGCTTTGATCTGCACTGATGATGATTCTTTGGCAAAAAAGATCAGAGCCAGAAAAGAAGGTAAAGATCCTTATCCACGTAAAGAAGGCCAACCTAGATTAGATTACGATATGATCGATTACCAAGCGGCTTTAGGGATCGAACAATTATCTAACCTTGGCGTGATCTTAGAAAGAAAAAGAAAGATCGCTCAGGTATATCTGCAATCCATCCAAGGTTCCCAAGTCGGTTCTCATTTTAACGATCCGAATTCCGAAACTTTCAATCGTTTTGTGATTATTGCTCCAGGTAATTACGAGCAAGTTGAAAGATACTTCCGTTCTCTACAAATTGGTACTCGCAGAACTGTTGCGGAACCGATCCATCATATTCTTGAACTTTCTAATTCCGATTTCCCGAACGGGGAGAGATTGTACCAAAGAGGTCATTGCATTCCGATTTATCCTAACTTAACTAAGGATAATGTGCAAAGGATCTCTCAGGCAATTCGCAGAATTTACTAAATTTCGCTAGGTAGGAATTCCTACAAACAGCGTTTTTCCAGTATTTTTGTCACCGGCTCCTTACTTGTCGCTCGATTAGGTAACTTTCCTCGTCCGGTCGCGCCGACTTTAGTCTCTTTAATTTTTTCTGAATAAAATTACTTAGTCCGATCCCAAAACCTTTCTTTCTAAATTTCCGAACCGCGGTCCGCGAATTTGTTTTCGAAAATCCAGGAATAGACCGCAATGGACCTCTGAGCAGATCCTTCATTCGATTTTCGAAATGTAGGATACTCCGGAGGCAACTTGAATATCGCGCTCCTCTCTATTAAGCGTCCCATATTTATTACTAGTATTGTGATCCTGATGTTGATCACCGGTATCTTTTCCCTCAGTAAAATGGGAGTGGATCTTTTTCCGGATGTGAACATTCCAGTGGTCTCTGTGACTACGATCTATCCGGGCGCTGGTCCGGAAGAGATCGAGGAATTGATTTCCAAACCTTTAGAGGAAGAACTTTCTTCTATTTCAGGTTTGAAGAAGATCACTTCTCGTAACCAGGAAGGTGTCTCCGTTGTTTTCGGTGAGTTCACTCTTTCCACCGATATCAAATATGCTGAGCAACAATTCAGAGATAAAACCGCATTAGTTCGTCCTAAACTTCCCGACGGGATCAAAGAACCGAAAGTGGTTCGTTTCGATCCGGCGGATCAACCGATTATTCGTCTCGCAGTGTTCGCAGATCTTGACCAAGCAAAGTTATACGACCTTGCGAAAGAAACTGTTAAAGCTAAGTTAGAGCAGATCGCCGGTGTTGGTTCAGTTAAGCTAGTCGGAGGAACAAGAAGAGAGATCCAAATCGAATTAGATAGAAACAAATTAGTTTCTTATCAAATGCCAATGGTGATCATCGCCAATAGATTGAAGACCGCGGGCTTAAACGTTCCGGTCGGTAAATTCGATTCAGGTGCAAAGGAAACTTCTTATAGAACATTAGGAAGATATGAAACTCTTTCTCAGATTGAGAACACCATCGTTTCCTTCGGTGGAGATGTTGGTAATTCTGTTCTTATCAAAGAGCTTGGTTCTGTTAGAGATGGAACGGAAGATGAAGAAACATTAGGTTATCTTTGGGCTTCTAAAAGTGACGCTATTGAAGAAGAGGATGCCGGCCTTCTTACACATCCTTTCACTTGGATTACTCAGCTTCCTAAAAGGGTCAAAAGGACTTTTGCAAAATTAAGCGGGACCAAAGAGCCGGTTATAGAAAAAGAACTGAAACCTGCATTATTCATCGATGTTTATAAACAGTCCGGTGCAAATACTGTAGCGGTTGCTGACGAGGTTTTAAAAAGGATAGATAAGCTGAATGCGGATATCCAACCTCTCTCGGGACAACCTAAGATCAGACTGATCCGCGACGGTTCTAGATGGATCCGTTATAATGTGGAAGACGTTACAGAAGCGATCGTTCTCGGGATCTTGTTAGCGGTAATTACAGTTTACTTCTTCTTAGGAAATTTGAGATCTACGATCATCACCGGTCTTGCATTGCCTAACTCATTATTAGGTGCATTCATCATCATGTGGATCATGGGATTCACGATCAACGTTATGACGTTGTTGGCCCTATCACTTGCAGTTGGCCTTCTCGTGGATGATGCGATCGTTGTCCGGGAAAACATCTTCCGTAAATTAGAAGAAGGTGCGAGCGTTTTAGAAGCCGCTGAAAAAGGAACTATGGAAGTGGCTCTCGCGGTGATTGGAACTTCCTTAACCGTGATTGCTGTATTCTTCCCTGTAGGATTTTTATCAGGAGTCGTGGGTCAATTCTTCAAACAGTTCGGATTGACCGTGGTTTTTGCCATGATCATTTCGCTCTTCGACGGTCTTTTTGTGGCCCCTATGTTGTCCGCATACTTTGCAGGAAAACTTACCCATGATAAAAAGAACGCTGCGGTAGAAGCATTCGATCGTTTCCAAAACTGGCTGGAAAAAATTTATAAGGTTACGATGCATTACGCATTGGCCCATCCAGGCAAGATCATACTTCTCACTTTCTTAATATTTGCTCTCTCATTCGTGAGCTGTGCGTTTGTGAAAAAGACATTCTTACCTGCAAACGACCAGGGTGAATTTATGGTAACCTTAGACCTTCCTCCAGGCACTAGCTTACAAGGAACCAAAGACGTTTCGGATAAGGTTTTAGCGGAACTCCAAAAATTCCCTGAAATGGATAAGATCGCGATTACAATCGGCAAACCTGATGGTGGAGAACCTAACACTGCTGTTTTGGCGATTGCACTTGTTTCTTCTAAAAAAAGGTCCAGGAGCACTACTACCGTCAAAGAAGAGATCCGCACTATGTTAAAGGCTTATGATTTTGCAAGGCCGGCAGTTTCGGATTATTCTGCAGTGGGAGGCGGGGTCCAGTATCCGTTCCAATTAGTTCTTAAAGGGAATAATTTGGAAGAAGTGGAAGCATATTCTAAAAAAGTAATAGAAAGGCTAAAAGGTGTCAAAGACCTCGCGGATATCGACTCCGACTTTAGAGGAGGAAAACCTGAATACCAAATCGTTTTAGATAATTCTAAAATGCAATTGGTAGGTGTTCTTCCAGGTGTTGCCGGTTCCGAATTGAGATACCAGATTGCCGGGGACCAAGTCAGTAAGTTTTACGATAAAGGTATCGAATACGAAGTCAGAATGAGACTTAAGCCCGACCAAAGGAATTTGAGAGCGGCTTATGGTCAAACCAAGGTCCCGAATATTGCAAACAGATTGATTCCTCTAGCTGCGATCAGCACGGGAAAAGAAAATTTAGGACCGTCTAGGATCAACCGGATCGATAGAGCAAGAGCAGTCGTGGTGAACGCAAACCTTGCACCAGGTGGTGCGATCGGAACCGCGATGGAAGAAGCTACTAAGATCATCACAAAGGAAATTCCTCCTCCACCAGGCGTTCGTTTTAATTTCCAAGGTCAGTCGGAAGATTTGAAAGAACTATTCTTGAATATCATCGTAGCATTCGGTCTTGCTTTGATATTCATCTACTTGGTCCTTGCTTCTCTTTATGAATCATTCATCACTCCGGTCACGATCTTATTCGCTATCCCTCCTGCAATTTCCGGAGCATTCTTCGCTCTGTTCTTAACGGGAGAAATGTTGAATATATTCTCTATGATCGGACTCATCCTACTCATGGGACTCGTGGCCAAAAACTCTATCCTACTCGTGGACTATGCGATGCAAGCAGTAAGAGAAAGAGGACTCACAAGAGACGAAGCGATCTTTGAAGCGGGTGTTGTTAGATTACGCCCAATCTTAATGACATCCATCGCGATGATCATGGGAACTGTTCCGATTGCATTAGGCCTCGGAGAAGCTGCCAAATCCAGAACCGCAATGGGTATCGCGATCATCGGAGGTCTGATCCTTTCCACGTTAGTTACATTAATCGTGGTCCCTTCTATCTTTGGTGGTATCGATAAGTTCAGGGAATGGATAGAAACCAAGTTCCGTCCTGACATGACGGCGACCATTCACACCGATGGTAATCATTCCGGGACTGCCTCGGTATCTACAAATCATAATCAGCCTTCCTTAAGTGAATGGGCTCATGACGTGGAATCCAAGCCAAAGAAAGGAACTAGTTCTAAAAAGAAAAAGTAGTGAAAGCAAGAGGGCCTAACGGCCCTTTTCTTTTTTTCCGAACTAAAATTCAAATTTTCATAATATAGAAAAATTAATAAATTATCATATTTTAAATAATAATTTATTGACTTTTGATAAATTTTATCAATTAGTGGCTTTGTTTTTCCCGAAATCATCGTGAAAAACAAAGGAAACCAATACATGAAACGTTTAGGAATATTAGCGGCGATCTTTACAATCTTAATGCTTGCCGGTTGTAAGGAAAAAGCGGGAGATCTAAAAGATTCCAGGATCAATTTAGATGGAAAATGGGTCCAGGTTGCAAACTGTGCTGAAGGGGGACCTAATCCCGTTGCATGGTTAGAAATTGAATCTAACAATATCCGATCTTGTGTGCAACAGCCCGGAGGAACGTACAATACTTTCAAAGGAACTATACGACCTTCCGATACTTACGGAAATTATAAAATTGATTGGAGTAACGGTTATCAGCAAAATGCAAGCTATCCAGTAGGCGTTTTAAAGCTATTATCCTTGATAGATCCATCAATCCAAAGCACTCAGTGTTATACTCAGAATCCTAGCTATCCGCCAAATTCTCAGTGCCAATTCTAAACAATTTTCTAAACTTTCACGATGTTGGAATTCCAACATCGTGTGTAGGACTTACAAGAACCATTTTCCAGAATCGCAAAACTCCATTTTTTATTTATGAGCATTCAAAACTTAGTTTCCAATAAAGAATAAATCTTAAATAAAGACTTCACCTTCTAGGAGGAGTTTATGATCCAGAAAACTTCCTTACATGCTTATATCGGAATTGCTCTTATATCTAACCTTCTAATCGGTTGTGCTCAATTACAAAAAGTTGATTTAAAAAAAGTAAAAGAAAAGATCGAGGATCTAGACAGACCATCCTTCATCTTGGAAAAAGTTTCCATTGCAGAGATCAATCTATCCGAGATCAGACTAAGAGTGGATTCGAAAGTAAAAAATCCTTATCCGATCGCTTTACCTGCGACCAATCTGGAAATGAATATCCTGATTGAAGGGCAACAATTCACGAAGGCAAAAACCAAAATTCCAACCGTAGGTGGGAATTCCAACAAACCAGTTCCGGTAGATTTAACATTTGCATATAATGATCTGGCAGAACTTTACAAAAAAGTTCCAGGAAAGATCGACTTAATAGTCAAAGTGCAGGGAGTCGTTTCACTTCCTATCCCGGAAAAATACAGATCCATCGTAGGTGCCGCATCACTCGACTTTCCGTTTGAAGAAGAAAGAAAAATCCCCGCAGTTCTCCCCGACATAGAGATCCGAAATTTCAAAATTATCAAACCTGATCCTTCGACTATCTTAAGTTCCGCAGGCACAGAAGATTTGGCAAAAAAGGCCACAACATTCTTAGACACATTACTCAGCCCTCAGAAAAAATCCCCAGGTTCGGCTGTCGCTGCAGGTTTATCATCACTCGACTTAAAAGTGGACACGGAATTCCAGATTATCTTGAAAAACAGAGCCACATCTAGATTACAATTTTCTGAATTTGAATTTGAACTCACACTCGAAAAAGAAAAATTCTTAACAGGCCAGCCAGTTCGGATCGAAAACCAAGGACAAGAATCTATTCTAAGCGTCCGCACTTCCTTCCCACTTGGGACAGTGACCCAAGGAATTGCAAACGCAGTCTCCAAAAGATCGGCAGCATTTCGACTTAACGGAAAAGCAACTACCGAATCCCCCGAGATCGGAACAGGTCCGGTTCCATTCAAGTTCGACAAGTCCGGCTCTTTTAGCTGGAACTAAGGACTTGGCACCCGGCTCCGCTACGATCCGTTGCTCTTTAAATATCTATAATATATTATAAATATTTAATTAATAATTCTAAGATATAAATTCCTCCCGGAACAAAATTTCATCCGATCCGTTTTGATATTGTTTTCATCCAAATACTTTTGAATTCTTCTATCAATGTATAACTGTGCCCTGACTTGATCAATTACAGATGAATTCCCAAGCTTCAAATACTTTCCAGTTTCAATCTCTGCTTCTTCTAATTCTTCAGGAAAATCGAAACTATTTTCCTGAAGAAAACCAATAAACCCTCTGAAACTTTTCCCGGCATTTTCGTATTTCACCGCAAAACATTTCCGTCGGACATTATTCTTTAATAAATACTGGTCCAAACGATTTCGGATACAATTCGATTCGTAAACCAATTCCTCTTCTTTACATTCAAACCCATAACCGAAAATTTTTCTTCTAAACACCAAAACCACATGCATAAAAAAATTCCCTTAAACGAAAAAAGTTTGGAGGATCTTTCTCTCCGTGTTCCGAGAAATATTCTTAAACTGAAAATAGCATTCTTTGATCGGAATTTCTAATGCTCTGAAGGTTTTACGATGGTCCATCAAAACTGAAACACAAGCTGCAAAAGAGAGCAATCTCCATGTAATCTTGAAAAGAAATCGAGTGACCGGGTTTGTAAGTCGGATCTTAAAAAAAGTACAATGAAAGATCAGATGTTTTTCTTCATCTTCTGCGATGTGTAAAAGCGCGTTCTTTACCGAACCGAATGGGATCTTCTCCGCGATCTTCTTATAAAAGCAGATCCCGATTACTTCTGCGACAAGCAATACCATCAGTTTCAGTCTGGTTCCCAAAAGTCTCCTACCAAAATGAAAAAGTTTTTCAGTCCAGTTGCTTTGGATCAGTTCTCCTCTTAACGCACGAACGCAGTCCCCTAATATACGTGCGTGTCTACCTTCTTCCTTTACAAAAAGTTTAAGCGCTTCTCTATAATTTGGATCCACTCCATAAATATGTATATGATCTATATCTTTAGCGATTCGACCCTCTCCGGCCTCTCCTAACTGAAAGATCGCTAGAGATTTAGCCACAGGGAGTCGTTTTTGAGGAATAAAACCTATAACTTGTTCTTTAACGATTGGATAAGGACGATCCGCATTCTTTCTGAAATGTTTGGCCCAATTCCCCCAAAGAAAGCCTCGGTCCCGTTTTTGAAGATGAGTCCATAATAAATTTCTAATTCTTTTCTTGCCAAAAAGATTCATCACTAATGTTAAACTTATAATCTTAAGATCTAAGATAAAACTTCTTCTTTTAAGATAAGAAAGATCGAAACAAATAGAATATTTGGATCCTCTTCCTGAATACAATTGAGAAAGTCCCGTAATCCCAGGACGAACGGACCATCTTCTGTCTAAACCTTCTACTCCCCAACCTAACCGTTCAATATCATACTCGGTCAGGGGTCTTGGCCCAACAATACTCATATCTCCTTTTAAGATATTCCAGATCTGAGGAAGTTCATCCAAACCGGTACTTCTCAAAAAAGAACCGATCTTCGTAGGAGCTCCATCTTTTAATGTTCTGAACTTCCAGATCCGAAATAGTTTCTTTCCTAATCCCACCCTTTCTTGAAAAAAGAAAGCCGGACCGGGATCAAATACAGAGATCAGCAGAAAGATCCCAAGTAAAACCGGGGAAAATACGATAAGCGCTATTACGGCCAAAAAAAATTCTAAAATTCGTTTCATGGATGGAAGAATATCTAATTTTCAAAAACAAACCCACCTTTCGAGTGCAGTTCGCCAAGCACTCAAGTGCTTGACCTCAACATTCTTCTTATCCTAAAATTCCGAGAATACATGAAAGCCGAACCTCTCAAGATACTAGTTGCAGAAGACAATCTGAAGCTCAGAAAAGCGATGATCTCCGGCTTGGAAGGATCCGGAAAAATAAAATCGGTATTCGATTGTGACTCGGGAGAAGAGGCGATCCGCTATTGTTTAGAAGGGGATGTAGATGTTCTCCTTTTAGATGTAAGGCTTGCTGGAAAATTGAATGGAATAGAAACCATCATCTCCATTCGGAAGGAATTCCCACGTAAACCTGTAGTCATCTATTCCATCCAAGACAGCGACGAGTATTTTAGGACTTTCAGAAGTTCGGGAATTTTAAGTCATTATGCATACGTCCGAAAATCAAATTATCTTCTTCCTCAGATGGTAGCTCCACTCATTCGATTGGCTTACGATGGAAAAAGTTTTATAGATCCGGAAATCGAATCCAGAGTTACAGAAGTCAGAGAGAAGGACGAAAACTCTCCTCTTGCAGTATTAGAACCAAACGAAAGATCGGTAGCTGAAATGTTAGCCAAAGGATTTAGTAACGAACAAATAGCACAACATTTCGGGTTCAAAGACAAAAGAACGATCAGCAGAATTAACGGTCAAATTTACTCTGCCTGGGGATTAAACGAAACAAACGCCGACGAAAAAGTGGCCCGCACAAGAGCAGCACTGATCGTATTATCCAATCGATTTTTAGAATGGGAAGAAAACGAAAAAATTTTTTATAGGAATTCTTCAGGCGAAAGAATTCCATGGATGCCTAACTTTGAAGATAGATCTTGAAATATTAATCTGCTCTGTTTTCATCTTTCTTTCCACAAATTTATTTTGGTTAGGATCAACTACCGGAACGAATCTGGAAAAGAAAAATGCTGCCGCATATTTTAGTATTTTTACTTTAATTGTGTCTTCCTTGCTATTCTCTTTTTCCGCTATCCTGGGTCAAAACGGGTTTATCGTAGTATCTTCTTATCCTATCTTATATTTTTTTCCGGGGCTGATCTTACTAATACTCATACCGTTCGGATGGTTTGTGGTAATCGTCTGGTTTTTTGGATTTTTAAGAAGAAGGGGGATCTTCCTAGTATTCTTTTATATTTTATCCTTTTGCCAATTGGTTGCAATTTCCATTCTGCTTATCTATAATCCGGGAAAAACATGGAATATCAGTTTATTTGAATATTGGAAATCTGTTCCGTTCTCTTTCAAATTCGCTTATTTGATCTATATATTTGTATGTATTTCCCTTTCCTTGATTTGTTTATTTCTATTTAAAATTTCAGATAATAGCCTTTCCGAACTTGGAAGGCAAAAGGCAGTTCCATTTTTAAAACTTATCGGATTTTCTTTATTTGGAGTTGTCTTATTGGTTTCCATTCTATTCGTAGGAGACGAATTCGGAATTATAGAAAATCCGATCCTAAAAGCGGAAAAGGAACCTGAATATTTTTATGGATTCCTGCTCAGTATTCAACTACTGATCTGTATTTCTATTTTAATTTTAGGCTGGGCATTAACATCCTACGAAATACTCACAGGAAGGATATTACCTAAGATCAGTTTAAAACAAGAATGGAAAAATTCAGTTTATACTTCTTTTGTTCTTTCCGCTTTATACTTTCTTTTCGCAAAATTAGGATATCCTAGAGCTGAAATACCTATCATATTCTCTTATTCCTTCTTTCTCTCTCGATTTTTTACACTACAAAAAAATAAACAGATAAGTTCTAACCAAAACGAAGTATTAAAAAAGATTTTATCTTCCGGTTCCGTAAAACTTTCTTTCGGGTATTTATGCAAAGATGTATTAGAAGCCTCCAAAGCTGCTTTGGTTTTCCAAGGAAAAATCCCCTATATCTCCGATACAAATATCTATTATCCGGAAAGCATTTCTGCAGAAACATTTGATTTTTCTAAAATAGATCCGGAAAACCCGGATATTCAATACTTAGATAAGAACCAGTTCTCCGGGTTTGTAATTCGAGTAAAAATTGAAAGCGTTCTTTCCGGAGATGCATATTTGATCTTGGGCCAAAAAGAGAACGGAGGATTATTCGCAGAAGAAGAAATTGAGATCGCAAAGATTACAGGAAACTGGTTAGTTCATTCTTTATTTTTAGAAGAAACTGGAAATATTTTAGAAGAACTACAAAGAAAGAAGCTACAAGAGCAAAGAATTTCCGACCAAAAAACTAGACAGATCCTTCATGATGAAATACTTCCTGAAATCCATTCTCTTATCTTAGAGATCTCCAATGAGAAACCAGGAAGTCTTAATTCTCACCATGCAAATTCTCTTACAGAACTTCATAAAAGAATCTCTTCTTTATTGAGAGAAATGTCGGATACAGGTTTGGAAATCTCCAGGCTGGGCTTAATTCCAATACTACAAAAACTGCAGGATTCCGAAGCTAAAGATTCCAATTTAATTTGGGAAATAGATCAAAATACAAAATCCCAAACAGAAAACTATCCTCCGGAAGTACAGGAAGTTTTGTATTATGCCTTCCGAGAATCCCTACGTAATGCAGTAAAATATTCAGGAGAATTAAAATCGAGTATCGTGATCCAAATTCAATACAAGACCGGGTTATTTATCCAGATCAAAAATAAAATAGGAAATGATCTTATATCAGTACGTTCCTCCGGACAAGGATTGAAAATACACAGTGCGTTGTTGAGAATCTTTCACGGTTCTTTGACATTAGAGTTTCCTAGTTCCCAAGAAGCCTTGATCCGGATCCTTCTTCCCCCACCACCACAGATTTAAACCTAAGATTGATATTTAACAAGGTTCGATACAAAAGTTAATCGTAAAAATCGACTTGCTAGAATGATTTTCATTTCAATGATGCGCTTAAGTCGGAATCTAATAAATAAAACACAGTGAACGTTTGTTCAAACAATAAGTTAGTCGGAGTTAGGAAACCATGCAGTCGCAAAATAAAAAGGAAAAATCGATCTCTATCGCAATCGTAGGAACGGGTTTTGGCGGATTATGTGCTGCAATTCAACTTAAGAAAAACGGATTCAATAATTTCGTAATTTACGAAAAATCGAATTCAGTTGGAGGAACTTGGAGAGAAAATACTTATCCGGGAGCTGCATGCGATGTTCCTTCTCATCTTTATTCTTTTTCTTTCGAGCCGAATTCTAACTGGCCTAGAAAATATTCCGCTCAGCCCGAGATACTTTCCTATTTAAAACATTGCGCCGAAAAATACGGGATACTTCCTCATATTCGTTTCGGGACCGAGATCAAAGCCGCCGATTGGGATGATTCTTCCAGAACTTGGAAGATCAAAACTTCTCAAAATGAAACATTAGAGCATAACGTTTTTATTTCTGCTGTGGGACAATTGAATCGCCCCGCTCTTCCTTCTATCAAAGGTTTGGAAAGTTTTAAAGGTAGGATATTTCACTCTGCAAATTGGGATCCTTCTTATAATTTTTCAGGGAAGAAGGTAGCGGCAATAGGAACCGGTGCGAGCGCAATTCAGTTCATTCCTCAAATCATAAACCAAGGAGCAGACGTAACCGTTTTTCAAAGAACGGCGCCTTGGGTAGTTTCTAAACCGGATCGTAAATATTTCAACTTTGAAAAGTTCTTATTTAAGTATCTTCCCGGCTATAGGTTACTGCATAGATTCCAGATCTATATTTGGAACGAGATCAGAATGATCGCATTCCAAAAGAATAATCATGCAAATAAGATCGTAAAATGGATGAGCCTTTTTCATATGAAAAAATTTATCAAGGATCCGGAACTTCGCAAGATCCTAACTCCAGATTATCCTGCAGGATGTAAACGTATCCTTCTTTCCAACGACTATTATGAAGCATTAGCAAAACCGAATACAAAAGTCCTTTCTGAATCCATCAAAGAGGCTATTGCGGAAGGAATAGTTACTAAAGATGGTCTTAAAAAATTCGACGCGATCGTTTTTGGGACTGGATTTAAGGCAACCGAGTTTCTCTCTCCTATGAAAGTAAAGGGAACCAAAAACCAAGATCTAAATGAAGTTTGGAAGAATGGTGCAGAAGCTTATCTAGGAATAACTGTAGCAGGTTTCCCGAATTTTTATATTTTATACGGACCGAACACGAATTTGGCTCATAATTCTATCGTATACATGATCGAAGCCCAGGTTCGTTATCTAATTTCTGCTTTAAATGAAATGGATAAGAATGGGATCAAAGCATTGATCCCTAAGGTTCGCAGTATGCAAAATTACAATACTTCTTTGAATAAAAAATTTGATAAATTCGTTTGGGACACTGGATGTACGAATTGGTATATAAATGCTTCCGGTAAGAACACAAACAATTGGCCCGGTCATACTTACGAATATTCTTATCGAACTAAAAAGATCGATCTGTCTGATTATGAAATTCTCTCTGCTTGAAAAATAGATATTGAATTCGAGTGGCTCTGAAGAAGAGAGCCACATCTTTATTTTACAACAGGCGGCGGTAATGTCATTCCCGTATACGCGCACTCGATCACGGACAAGATAAATTTTTTCATATCTTCTTTCTTCTTTTGAGGTTTTATTCTCCCTTCCAAAAAAAGCATCGCGATTCCATGTATCATAGACCAAGACGCCACAGTCTTCTCGCGTGTTTGTCCAGGCTTAATCGCCCCCAACCTTTGGCCCATACGTATAATTTCATGCAACTGCCGATATGTTCTTCTAGAAACTGCAGACAATGTCGGATGTAAATTTATATCAATACCGCCGAACATGATCCTAGCAAATTGTTGATTGTTTAAAATGAACTGAATGTAAGTCCAACCAAGAGCATGAAAACGTCCCAGAAAATTGTTTTCCGTCTTTTCAAGTTCCTTCTGATACTCAGAGAAATATTTCTGAAATCCTCTTTCTGAAATTGCAGCAAGCAGTGCGTTCTTGTTTTCGAAGTGATGGTAAGAGGCCGCATGACTGACACCCGCAAGTGCAGCTACTTTTCGTAAGGAGATTTCTTCGAGAGGGGTTGTCTTTAATAACTCAGTACCCGCGGATATAAGATCTTCCCTGACAGTGACCTTGTCCTTTTTAAAAGGCCTTCCCGGTCCCTGCTGCTGGCGGCGTTTCTTATTTACGGACATACTAACGATTCTTAGCATTTCTAATTTTTTGCAAGAACATATTTACCAATGGTAATTTATCTCTTGAATCCTATGTAATTTATATTACCATTGGTAAATAATACCTTCAATATAGAATTCAGCGGAGAATTGTATTATGGAAAAAGCCTTTCAAACCATAAATATCGGAAAGTTTACACTTCCAAACCGATTTGTAATGGGATCTATGCACCTCGGACTCGAGGGCAAAACTGGAACCGCAGAAAGAATGGCCGCATTCTATGGAAAACGTTTTGAAGGCGGCGTCGGACTTATAGTGACCGGTGGAATTAGCGTGAACGAGGAAGGAAGGGGATCCAAACACTTCTTCAATATACAAAATGAAGAACATGCATCCGAACTAAAGAAGATGAATGATCTTCTGAATGGCCGCGGAACTATGTGCGCGCAACTTTTTCACGCGGGACGTTATGCGTTCGATAGAAATTGCGTAGGCCCTTCTGCCATTCGCGCTCCCATCAATAGATATATTCCTAGAGCTCTCACTGAAGAAGAATGTTGGAAAACCGCAGAAGATTTTGGGACCTCAGCAAAGCTCGCAAAAGAAACAGGATTTGGAGCAGTGGAAATTATGGGCAGCGAAGGATATCTCATTAACCAATTCTTCTCTCCTGTCACAAATCATAGAGACGATCATTTTGGAGGAGATTCCAAAAGACGAATGAACATGGCCGTCGAAGTTCTACGTGCAGTTGTAAAAAATTTACCGGAAGGTTTTCCTATAATTTTCAGAATGTCTGGAATTGATCTCATTCCGGGAAATCCTACTTTTGAAGAAGTATGTATTCTTGCTCAAACACTAAAGCAGGAAGGTGTATCCGCTTTAAATATTGGGATCGGATGGCATGAATCAAGGATCCCAACTATCAGCCAATTAGTTCCAAGAGGTGCCTGGGCAAACATTGCAGGACGGATCAAAGAAAAAACGCCTGGTATTCCTATCATCGCATCCAACAGAGTAAACGATCCGATGACTGTACAAAGAATTTTTGATAACAACCAAGCAGATATAATTTCTATGGCGAGGCCATTTCTCGCAGATCCGTTTATCGTAAAAAAGATCCAGACAGGTATGTCAGATCGGATCAACACTTGTATCGCATGCAACCAATCCTGTTTGGATCATGCTTTCATAGATAAATCGGTTTCCTGCCTAGTCAATCCACAAGCTGTCAATGAGTTGGAATACAAAAAAGATCCTACAGTGAAACCGCAAAAAGTTGTGGTGATCGGATCTGGGCCGGGAGGCCTGGAAGCAGCAAGGGCAAGCGCTTCTTTTGGTCACGAAGTTATCTTGTTAGAAAAAGCGGATCAATTAGGAGGACAATTCCAGCTTGCTTCTAATATTCCAGGCAAATCCGAATTCAAAGAGACGATCCGTTATTTTAGAAACGAACTTCCTGCACTCGGTGTTGATATTCGTTTAAATACAAATTGTGATCTAAAGCTACTTGAAGAATTAAATCCGGATGCGATCATATTTGCAACCGGTGTTAAACCAAGAGAATTTACACTACCTGGTATTCATAATCTTCCGGTCGGAAATTACACAGAGTATCTAACCGGTAAATTCAAAGCAGGAAAAAAAGTGGCTGTGATCGGCGGAGGCGGGATCGGCGTTGATGTGGCTCATAAACTGACCGAAGAACACGATCCAAATATAGAATCTTATTCAAAAAAATATAATATCGATTCGTATACGAACGCTGTTATCCAACCTCACGAATCGGAAAGAGAAGTTGCGATTTTTAGAAGAAGCGGAAAACATGGTGCCGGCTTGGGACCTACTACTTTTTGGGCTCTCAAACAGGAATTAGAAGCATCCGGAGTAGAATTCTTTCAGGGACTCAACTACAAGGAAATCACTAAAGACGGCCTAAAGATAATAATGAAGAATGGAGAAGAAGTTCTTTATCCTTGCGATTCACTCATCCTTTGTGTGGGACAGGAAAAAGAAAGTTCTCTCTATGAAACTTATAAATCTTTATATCCTCAAAAGCAAATATTCGTTATCGGAGGAGCAAAGGACTCCAAAGGAATTGATGCAGAGAGAGCGTTTCTGGAAGGATTGAATGCTGCTTACAGTATTGGAAAAGAAAACAAAGTCGCGGCAACCACATAGATAACAAGGGAATATATGATAGCTAATAATTATTTTACAGATGATGAAGATTTAAAACTGTTTTTCGAACATTTGATTGATTGGGCTTCAATCGTAAAATCAACGGAAGGCGAAGAATTTTTCGAACACGAACTTTATAAGAAAACAAATAACCCAAGATACGAAATGGCTCCTTCTAGTGTCGAAGAAGCTGTAGAATTGTACAGATCGAGCCTTGAATCCTTGGGCGAATTTTTCGGAAAAGATGTTTCTCAACTTTCTAGCATCATGGATAAGAAGCACCTACGTTACGAAAATGGAAAGGTAATCTTCCCGGACGAAACTACATCGATATACGAAAAATTCCGGGACACAGGGCTCATGCCCTTCTCCATCTCGAGAGAAGCAGGAGGACTCGGACTGCCGGGAACCATGAGCGCATTTTACGGAATGATCATGGCTAGAGCTGATGTATCTTTTTGTATGACAGTCGCTCTACTGAATCTAGCACAGATCGTCTCTAGATACGGAACAGAAGAGCAGATAGAAAATTTCGCAGCAAAAGCGGCGACCGGCGAAACTCTTTTTGCAATGTCTCTTACCGAACCGGATTTCGGATCCGATCTAAATAACGTCAGAACAACCGCAGTAAAGATGGAAGACGGACATTACCGTTTGAATGGAACGAAACGTTTTATATCCCAAGGTTGTGGACTCGGTCCTTATCCATCTAGTTTATTGACTCTCGCTCGAACAGGGAACGGAGGAGCTCGAGGCCTATCGGTATTCCTGGTAAAAAGTGAAGACGTAACGGTTGCAGGAATTGAAACAAAAATGGGAATTCATGCATCACCTACCTGCGAGATCGTATATGAAAATAGTTATGGTGAACTCTTAGGGCAAGAAGGGCTCGGTCTCACTCGATACACTACAGGCATGACAAATTTTATGAGACTCGGAAGTGCCGCTTGTGGTCCGGGAAGTGCAGCCGGAGCATATTTTGAATCTAAAAAGTATGCGGAAGAAAGACAACAGTTCGGAAAATCGATCGGTGAGATTCCTGCAGTTGCAGAAATGCTTCATAAAATCCAACGAGAAGTTAACGCGATGAGACTCCTCACATTTGAAACGGCGCGTGTGGTAGACATGTACCAACACCACCAGATCCGTTTAGAAAAGGCGCATAAAGAAGATAGAGAGATCCGAAAAGACGAAAGAGTAAAAAAATGGGGAAATCTTGCTACAGTACTTACACCTATCTCTAAGTATTATTGTTCAGAAGAAGGGCATAAATGTGCTGGCCTTGCCATTCAAATCCATGGTGGAGCCGGCTACACTGAAGATTATGATGTAGCTAGAATATTTAGGGACTCTAGGATTAATACGATCTACGAAGGAACAAGTCAGATCCACGTTAGAATTGCAGTCGGCGCAATCGTAGCAGGAATGAGTGGAGAAGGAAATTTCAAAAAATATCTGGAATCGATTAAATCGGAAATAGAATCACCTTCTAAATTCCTAAATGAACAATCCCAGATATTCGAAGATGCAATTGCAAAATTTAAATCAATCGAAGACGATCAAGCGAAAGAAAGGGTCGCAGAAAATCTAATGATCATTACTTCGAGATATCTATGCAGTATGCTGTATGAGAAAGCTTTGATCAAACTAAAACAAAACAACCAATTCGATCGTTGGTCAAAAGATTGTAGGGCATATCTAATCGATAGCACGGCAATTTCAAAAGCATGCATCTATAGAATAGAAAATGCTGTATAGAACCTTAAGATTACTTTAGGAACTTAGGGATAAAAGAAGTCTTCTCGGGATAAAACTGAGAAGCAAGTAAGAAGATAAAAATACTTACTGCAATTCCTATAGATGCAAGAAGTACATCCTTACCTACTTTGCGGAATGTTTCCAAATAAGGAGCATCCCTGTAGGTAAGGAAATTTAACATAATTTCCCTTCCTGCTAACATCCCGAGGAATACCCAAGTAGTGGACATCGGCATATTACTGATCTTTTGGAACAATATTAGAATACTTGCATATACCAAGTCGACAATAGTGGCTGCCTTGGACCATTGGATGTCGGACTTTTCCGTAACGATCTCTTGGATAGTTCCACCGTTGGTATACAAGATGATACCAAGAGCACCTATTAGAATGGAGACTGCTCCTGCAAGTTCCATCCAATTCAATTGTCTAGGAAGATATACAACTATATTTGCAGCGTCTTGAGCAAGCCAAGCAGCCCATAAAAATAAAGTGGAAAACCATTGTAAGATCGCCCATTTTCTTTCGGTCCTTGGATCGGGCATATGATCGTCATAATATTCTTTCGGATCAATTTTTACTAGAATTCCCCAGACAACCAATGCAGTGATAAATGCGATCATGTATCCTAAAAAGGATTTGGTCAGCATCTTCTCTATATTCTGTCCGCCGAATAATCCTAAGATCAAAAAAGTAGTAGAGATCGGAGATTTCATCCGAGTGATTACTACTAGAACGATAGGCGCAATCAATTGTAGAAAATTATATTCTGCAGGAGGTGTAAAATTATCCAGCCTGTGAAAATGAACTTCTCCGCTTCCTGACCACCAAGCGTATCCGAACACCAAAGCAAGAAGTCCACCTAAGGCCGCAAGTTTTGGAAACCAATGCACTGACTTTTTACTTTCAATAAAGGTCCCTACGGTTTGAACAGCGTCGTTGCCGGCCACAGAAAACGCGGAGATACAAAATGCGAACCAGCCTAAAATATAGGAAGAAATCCCTAAATAATACCCGACACTCATGAACGTAAAGGACAGAAATACCAGTATATAAAACCGGATCTGATCCTTAAAAGAGGGATGTTGGAAATCGATTTGATTCATGAGGCACCCAAACTGGGTTTTCGCTTATTTAGAATGAATTTAGTATAGAAAAAAAGGGGAAGCCCAAATGGTCAAGGTGTATCGGCCCATATTTAGGTGCGGGAAAGGGCTAAAAACAAAAACGGGCCTCGTTGAGACCCGCCCTTACAAAAACTCAGAGTCTTTAATTCTACTCTAAGTAATGTTTGCTGTATCTTGCTTCGATGTCCTTGATATCGAATATAATGAAGAAGTCGGTAGTCTTGAAAACTGCGTCCAATGCTGGAATTCCGCAGATCGTTGATCCGGCTCTAATATACCCCTTAATCAATGCAGGGATCCTTTTAGAAACTTCTTTTATATCTTCAGGAGAATAGTTTTGATCGAAACCTTCCATCTCGAATCCTGGAAGAGGTTTTACATCGAAAGCTTCTCCAGCAAGAGCTTGTTTATCTTTCAAAAACGCGTAAACGTCGTTTGCAGATTGAGCATCAGTGCTATGAACGGAACCACAACCGAAAAGATATCCGATATTGTTCTTCTTCATGTATTGGGCAAGCCCGCCCCAAAGAAGAGAAATTACTGATCCGTCTCTGTATTCAGGATGAACGCAACTGCGTCCGATCTCTGCAGGTTCTCTTTCTAATTCGTAAATTTTAGTAATATCGAATTCATTGTCGGAATAAAATCCTAGATTTGCCTTTGCGACACTTCTTCGTAGGATACGATAAGTTCCGACGATCATATCATCTCTGTTCTTATCCACTACGATAAGATGGTCGCAAAATAAATCGTATTCGTCTCTGTCTTTACGAGTAGCTGCGGATTGGGGTAGACCTTCTCCCAACTCTAGATTGAACACGTCATAACGAAGAGCTAGAGTTCTTTCGATCTCGAGTTGGTTCTCTGCGATCCTTACTTCAAGCTTACGTTCTACTTTTTGCTTTTTTTGGACTGTTCCTGATCCCATTGTCGTCCTTCTTTTCCTTGTTAGGATGCTTCTATCTATCACCCTAAATGGTTACAGTCGGATTACGCTGGAAAGAAATTCCGATGACTGGCCTGGCCGATTATCCTGCCATTCTGCGGAGAGAGGTCAGTTTTTTGACATAATCGAGGAGAAATCCCTTACCTTTTACGTCGATTTGGGTGAATTGGAGCCCGAAAAGGCCCTGTGCTTCCTTGGAGGCGCTCAAGTGTTTGATCTTGCCTAATGCTTTAAATGGTTTGTATCCGGGGAGAGAAACCACAATTTCCACGCTAGAATGAATATCGCATCCATCAAATTTATGAGGAACACGAACCGCAATCCCTCCTTCGCTAACATCCTGGGCGATGAGAATATCTAAAAAACCGTTTCCCATCAATTGGAGTTGAACTGGTTGTTTAGGGAAGGGGACTACCCTCACCTGTTTTCTTTTCTCCATCCGAGGACCCTCCGGATATTAAGAATAATGGCCAAACCTATATTATAAATGGATAAGACGGGAGAACAAAACAGTTTTCTTTCGAAAAATAATCGCGTAACACTCGTTCAAAATAGTGCTAAGTATTTAGCCCCAACTCTGCCTCTGCACCTTCTACCAGAGAAAGTTTATATGTGGAGAGTATCTTGGAAACCTTCTTCTCAAACTTACGATTGAATACGAAGAAGTTCAAAGATTTTTCCAAAAAGAAAATCATCTCTATAGGTTTCCATTCGATCACTCCTCGTTTTGCATCTACGATTTTTCCATGTTGTAATAACGTTGAGATGGCTCGGATAGAATGTTTCGGGAAGGTTGTCCTCAAAGCCTGATAAAGCGCCTTAGAGTCCGCTTCTAAAAAGTGGAATTTACGGGAGAAGAGTACTGCATCGTGAAAATATTCCGGACGGATCACTGCTCCATTTAAGCGAAGTGATATGATCAAAAATCCGATTAAGTCAGACATCTCAGGAAAAATTCCAAGTCCTGGCACATCTTGGCCAGGATACAAACGTGTCGAATCTCTTCCTTCCTGTTTCGGATGACGTGTCTGGAGCCAATTCACAACCAGATATTTTTCTTTGAAAAAGTAATCGTTAAGGCGTATCCGATATTCTTGGATACTCAAACGTAGATGTACTAAAATTTCGTTCTGAAAAGTGAGAATGAGTTTTTGGTAAGTATCGTCGCTTCCGGAAAGATCTAGTTGGAAAGAATCATATCCTCTTTTTTTGAGTTCTGCGAGAACTCCCGTGATCTCAAAAAGTTCCCAAACACTTTCCTTAGTCAAAGAGTGGAATAGAACTCCGGATTGTGCGACATGAGAGTCTACGGCTGCACATAAAAAGTCATCGTATACAAAATCGAAAAAACGCGGATTATTGTATGCAACCTTACCCATCTATTCTTTCGCTTTCTTTACAGTCTGGCAGGTTTCTTCCTTTTTTCAAGGAAATAAATCCGGTCACCAAACTAACTGAGAAATATCAAAGTATAGATCTGAAGTTTGAATACGCTTTCAAAACCTGGTTAGCAGCTTCTGTCTGAGGGTAATGTCCTATTCCTGGAAGTTCGTACACTTTCGCATCAGGTCTCATCTCTCTCAATCGATCCACCACATGTCTTCCGCTCACAGGATCTTCCAAACCATCTGCCAACGCGTACGGGATCGGGCAATCGAGTACGGCTCCCACCCATCTATCTCTGAAAATTTTTCTTTCTCTCATGTATCTTATCAATTTATGATAGATCGCTTTTCCTCCTCCATTGTTTACACATTCCCAAAAGCCATCTAACTCCTCTCGGTTCGGCTTAGTATTCGGTCCGAATACTTCTGAAAAACTTTTTTGAAAGGAGGTTTTGTTCACCAAACGAGAGAATAAAAATCCCAAAGGTCCGTTTAATAATTTCTGGACTGCTCTTGGTCTATGAGTCTCCGGAAAGATCCCACCATTTAGGAAGAATACTGACTCTAAGTCCGGACCACCGATCCTTTGGCCGGATAACTTCTCCCTAAATCTTGCGACCAATTCTTGTGCGACTGTATCTCCCAGATCGTGGGCGAGAATATGCACTTTTTTGATTCCTTGTTCTTGTAGGAAATACTCGGCCTGATCCGCATATTCAAAAATAGAATAATGTCCGTCTTTAGGTTTTTCGGAAAAGCCAAAGCCTAAATAATCTAAGGTCAAAACTTTGTACTGATGAGTAAGAGTTTCCCATACATCTTTCCAATCCCAGGAAGAAGTGGGAAATCCATGTAAGAGAAGAAGCGCTTCTCCTTCTCCGCCTGTCCGATAGAATAGTTTCCTTTTTTTCCATTCAAAGAAAGCTCCCGATGCCTTCCAGGCCAAAGGGTGTGTTCTCCAAAGCGGCTCCGACATAGATTCCTCCCAAAGAGGCAATATTGTACCTCCTACTTTCGGAATGGGAAGTGCAAAATCGATATAGCGCAGGAAATTTCAGTCCATCGCATCCAGAAGGTTGGATAGAAAAACTTTTCTTTCTTTGCCTTCCGGAAATCTACCAAGCCCGGCACCCATATTATCTTTGAGATGAGATAACTTAGAAGTTGCAGGGATTGCACATGTCACTGCCGGATGAGAAAGAATATATTTTAAGAATGCCTGAGCAAAGGAAAAGCAATCCCATTCTTTAAAATATTCAGGCAATATTTTACCTTTTGTATTTCTAAAAAGCCCACCCTCTTCGAAGGGACGATTGATCAGTACTGCGATCCCGTGTTCTTGGGCAAAAGGTAAAATTCTATTTTCTGCTTCTCTTGTTTGGATAGAATAAGGTATCTGCAAGAAGTCCGGCTTTTCTTTTTCGGAGATACGTTCCATCTCTGCGAAAGCGGAAGTAGTAAAATGAGTTAGGCCAATGTATTGGATCCTACCTTTTTCTCGTAAGCCTTTCAATGTTTTGAGATGAGTTTGTGTATCTAGTAAATTATGGATTTGGAATAGATCAATCTTATCCGCATTCATTTTTTTGAAAGAAGATTCGATCTGTGATTTTCCGGCCGCTTCTCCTCGGATCCAAACTTTGGTGGCTAAGAAAAATTTTTTTCTTTCCGCGTCTGAAAAGTTTTTGGATAAAGTCCCGAAAATCTCCTCGGAACGACCATACATAGGAGAAGAATCAACTACACCTCCGCCGATATGTAGGAACTCCGACAAAACTTCTTTTAAAGGAGCTAAAGAAGAAGGATCCGGGTCCACATCTAAAGTTTGCCAAGTACCTAAACCGATTGCAGGAATTTCTTCTCCAGTCTTTGGGATCTTACGTTTTAACATTTTAGAGGCTCCGGACGTTTGAGAGAATAACGGAGAAGTCAAATTCTCCGAAAGACCTATACCCGCAGCGGATAACGCCAAAAGTTTCAGGAACTTTTTTCTGGAATAAGAGCTTTCCATTAAGTTCTCCCTAAGCGGCCGAATTTTAAGGGCAGTTTCCCTTAAGACTCAACTAAAAATTAATGAGCCTCATCCCAGTTTTGTCCGAATTTTCCTTCTACCTTGATCGGAACATCCAGGGGAAGCGCGTTCTCCATCAGTCTCTTACAAACTTTCAAGAACTCTTCCTTCTCCGATCTATACACTTCGAATACTAATTCGTCATGTACTTGGAGTAGAAGTTTGGACTTCCATTTTCTTTTTTCGATCTCGTCTTGGATCTGGATCATCGCGATCTTGATCATGTCTGCACAGGTACCTTGGATAGGAGTGTTGATTGCTACCCTTTTGGCCCCTTCTTTTGCCTGGCGATGTGTGGATGTAATATCCGGAACAGGTCTCCTCCTACCTTTCATGGTCTCTACATAACCCTTCTCTTCGCAGAAGGCGATCGTATCGTCCATATACTTTTGGACACCCGGATACTGAGTCAGATATCGATCTATAAAACTTTTGGCCTCTTCTCTGGAGATCCTGAGATTACGGCTAAGACCGTAAGGAGTGACCCCATATATTACGGAAAAGTTAACTACCTTTGCCTTGTCCCTCATCTCAGGAGTCACCTTATCTTCCGAAACTCCATAGATGGCGGCCGCTGTCCTTTTATGGATATCGATCCCTTTTTTGTAGGCATCCATCATGGCAGGATCTTTGGAAATATGCGCCATGATCCGGAGTTCTATCTGGGAATAGTCCAAACTTAAGACCTCAAAATCCTTATGACCGGAAATAAAACCTTTTCGGATCAATCTCCCTTCTTTTTCTCGGATCGGAATATTTTGTAAGTTTGGATCCGTCGACGAAAGTCTTCCCGTTGCGGCAATCGTCATGTTATAGCTGGTGTGAATTCTTCCGTCTTTAGGAGAAGCCATACTAGGAAGAGTATCCACATAAGTGGAAATCAACTTTGTATATTTTCTATAATCCAAAAGTTTTTCGATGATTGGATGTTCTCCCAGCAATTCTTCCAAAACTTCATGGTCTGTAGAATAACCGGTCTGTGTCTTCTTGACTACTCTAAGCTGCAACTCATCGAACAATATTTTTTGCAGCTCTTTGGTAGAAGCAATATTGAATTCTTTTCCTGCTGCTCGATAGATCCCTTTTTCCAGATCTTTTACTTCCCTTTGGAAGTCTTTTGAGAGTTCCGCAAAATATTTTGCGTCTACAGCAATCCCAGCCTTCTCCATTTGGGTCAAAACAGGGATCAAAGGTAGATCTATTTCTTTAAATACGCTCTCCAAGCCGGATTGTTTAAGAGACTTACGAAGAACATTATATAATCTTAAAGTGATATCCGCATCTTCTGCAGCGTATTCTGCCACCTTATCCAGGTCCACTTCCCAAAGATTCTTTTTGTTCTTACCTGTTCCTACGAGCTCCGCATAAGTGATCGTTTTATAATTCAGAAGATCTTCTGCAAGATCGTCCATATTAAATCTGCGGCTTTCCGGGGCCAGAATATAGGCCACGATCATCGTATCAAAAACGATATTCACTAATTCGAATCCGTGATTTTGCAGAACGATCAGATCATATTTAATGTTCTGGCCTACTTTAGGTATACTTGGATCTTCTAATATAGGTCCTAATATTTCACGGACTTGATCCAAAGGAAGAAGTTGGTCCTTATTGGTGAATAAGCCTTCTTGCGTATGAGAAACTGGAATATAAAAACCTGTCCCTTCCTGGTTACACAAAGAGATTCCCAAAAGTTCCGCATCAAAAGCGTATTGAGAAGTCGTCTCCGTGTCCACGGAAAGGATAGGAGATTTTTTCCATGCTCTTGCGAGTTTGGTTAATTCCTCAATGCTTTCTACTCGTTTATAAATCCCTTTTTTTGCCGTAGAAGCTTTTGCAGAACCTGCCGGTCCTTCTTCCGGCTCGTCTTTTGGCGGTTCTTTTCCTACAGATTTAGCTAGGTCGCGAGATAAAACATTGTATCCTTGGTTTTTGAGATATTTTATCCCTTCATCCGACGCATAATCAGGAAGTTTTAGATCGTCATCCTTAATTCCCAGATCCAGATCTCTTTTGATAGTAGCCAATGCCCTGGACATGAATGCGTTATCTTTATGCTCTATAAGTTTGTTCTTCAATCCGGGGTTTTTGATCTTTTCTATATTTTTATAAATCCCTTCCAGGTTTTTATATTCTTGGATCAGTTTAGTAGCTCCCTTCTCCCCGATTCCCTTAACTCCAGGAATATTATCAGAAGTATCTCCAACGATCCCCATATAGTCAGGGATCTGTTTTACATCGACACCTAGTTCTTCTTTTACCCAGGAAGAGTCGATTTCCACAAATTCAGTGACTCCCTTTTTCCCCCGAAGCATTTTAATATTCTTTTTTTCTAATAATTGATATAAGTCCTTGTCTCCGGAGAAGATCAGTATCTCTTTTGCGGAAGATTTATAATTTTCGGCAAGAGTACCTATAATATCATCTGCCTCGTGTTTATCTATCTTAAGTATCCTAAAACCTAGAACCTTTAAGGTCTCCATGATCTCATTCAACTGAGGGCGAAGATCTTCCGGCATAGGTTTACGATTCGCTTTATATTCTGCAAATGTAGCCCCTCTTTCCAATGGGCCGCCAGGATCGAATGTCATTGCAACGTGAGTGGGAGCGTAATCTTCGAATAATTTGAATAACATTCTGAAAAATCCGAACACCGCACCGCTTGGCTGCCCTGTTTTGGAATTTTTCAAATTGGAAGCTGCAAAAGCATAATACGCTCTGAATGCGAATGCGTGACCATCTACAATGAGTAATTTTTTCATGCTGCTTCCCCGGATTTCCCTTTCGAGCTGGAATAGATCTCTTCACCCAACAAACTATAATATGCCAGTTCGGTCTTCTTGATGGTATTTTTAACGGAAAATCTTTTTACGGATTCTTTATTAAAAGCTCCCATAGATTTTCGAACTTTAGGATCTTCTAATAGAGTTTTATAAGAAGAAGCAAGAGAGACAGCATCTCCCACTTGAGAAATGAATGCTCCCTTGCCTTCGGTAAGCATTTCTGCGATACCTCCACCATTCGTAGCTACGATCGGCAAACCGGAGGCCATCGCGTCTAAAACGGAAGTCCCGAGTCCTTCTTCTTTGGATGTTAATGTGAAAATATCGAATAAGGAAAGAAGTTCGGAGATATCCGTTCTGAATCCCGTGAAGATCACCTTATCTAAAAGTTTTTTTTCGGATGCGATACGTTCCAGTTCCTTCCGGAGTTCGCCTTCTCCCACGATAAGGACCTTATACTTTTTGTCTGTCTCTACTTTGGACAAAGCATTGAGTAATGTTTTTTGGTCCTTATGATCGACTAATGCGGCAATATTCCCTATGATCAGTTCATCCTTAGAAAAATTGAATTCTTTTCTTAGATAAGAAGTGTCGCTCGCTTTTTTGGAAACACCTAGATCGATCCCACTGTACACGGTCACAACTTTGGCAGGATCTATTCCATCCATAATTAGAATTTCACGGATACGATTAGAGACGCTTAAGTAAAGATCTACTCTGTCGGAAACGTATTTACGTTTGCTGAACCAATTCTTTCTAAGTCTAAAATCCACTCTTCTAGAAACTACAAGTTTCACTTGAGGATGTTTTGCTTTCGCCATCCAAGCAATAGAATGTGCTTTTGCAGTATGAGCATGAATGAGTTTGATCCCTTTGGAAACGATGAGTTCTTGGAGAGCCTTTACGGAACCGAAGTCCCATTCACCTTTTAAAGGAAGAGTAACTGTTGGAAGTCCAACCTCATTAGCGCGGGTCTCTAAAGCGGAGCCCGGTTTACAAAGTATGAGCTGAGGGATTTTGTGTTTTTTTAAACCTTCTGCCAGAAGAAAAAGTTGCCTTTCCCCTCCTCTCCAGCCGGTTTCTGTGTCGATATGAAGAATCACCCGATCAAATTGAGGTTCTGGCTTGAATTCTGCAAGAGTTCCGCCATTTCTTTTTAGGAAAAAGTCCTGGACAAATCGAATTCGCGTTAGCGACAATTAATCCAATATAACGGAGGAGGTTCGGAATGTGTGAACTTTTGGGAATGAGTGCCAATGTTCCTACAGATATTTGCTTTAGTTTCACTGGCCTTGTCCAAAGAGGCGGAAAAACCGGGCCGCATAAAGATGGATGGGGGATCGCATTTTATGAAGGCAAAGGTTGTAGGGTCTTTCAAGATCCTCAGGCAAGTGCAGATTCACAGTTGGCGGAACTTGTCCGTACATTTCCGATCAAAAGTAATTTAGTTATTTCTCATATCCGAAAAGCAAATCGCGGTAAGGTGGACCTAAAGAATACACATCCTTTTGTTCGGGAACTCTGGGGTTATTATTGGACATTCGCTCATAACGGACAATTGAAAGGAGTGAAGAAGGAACCATTAAAAGATTTCGCGCCCGTTGGGACTACCGATAGCGAGTACGCTTTTTGCTGGGTACTTTCTGAATTAAAGAAGAAGTTTAAGACAAGACCTAAAAACGAAGGACAACTCTCGCAAGAGATCCGCAAATTATTATCGAAGCTCGGAAAAAAGGGAGTTTCGAATATTCTAATTTCGGATTCCAAATATTTATACGCATATTGTTCCACAAAACTAGTTTATATCACAAGACATGCTCCGTTTGGAGAAGCCAAACTTATAGATGCAGATCTAAGCATCGACTTTAGTAAACATACCAATCCGAAAGATATAGTTACTGTCTTAGCCACCAGTCCTTTGACCCAAAATGAAATTTGGACCCAATTTTTACCCGGAGAATTTCAAGTATGGAAAGAAGGAAAACAATGGCAAAGATTTTCTCCTGATACTAAATAGAAATTCCTAAAAATGAAAACCGTATTTTAAATCCAAGCCGAATGAATCTCTAGCTTGATCTCTTGCATCTGATTGAGAATAAGTTCGAATATTCAAATCGAATCCGGCAGAATTTTCCCCTTCCCACGCGATCCCTCTCCAATAGGTGTAAGCTAATTGGAAAATGTATTTTGCTCCTAAAAGAGCTAATCTCAGATCATTCCTGCTTCGGACTCCGTCTAGATCATCTTGTTTGCTATGTTGATAATTTGCTAAAAAGGTAATCATTCCAGGATCAGGTTGAGGATAAAAATTAGAATACACAAGAAACAGATTTTTGGAATTCTCAAATTCTTCCTTTCTTTCTAATTCTTCTTTGTGTCCTTTTAATTCAGAAAGAACTAAGATAGAAGTGACCACCATAGTGAATCTTGCCTTTCTGTATTCTTTTGCATGTAGAAGTCCCCAACCTGGAAGAACTGCACTTCTCCATACCAGATCCCAACGAGATCTATCTTTCGTTTCCGAAACGGCACTAGTCTGTTCTTGGGAATAAAGAGATGTAAGTCCAAACAAGAATATACAAAATAAAACGAATTTTTTCACCCAAGTCTTCCTTTTAAGAATAATACTCAAAGTGGACCTTTACGGTCACGAAAAAAAGGAACCTAATAAAATTATAGAATTTCGAATACTTAGTTGCCATATGTAAGCGGACCCAATTTAATCCTACGGACTATCTATGAAAAAAATCTCATCTATTCTTCTATTCTCTTTTTTAATTTTGAGTTCCACTTTTGTTTTCGGATCAGAACCGGAAGACGAGATCAAAATACTGGTTTCTTCCTTAGATTCTTGCAAGGGTTGTGTTTTTATACGGAACGGTTCGGAACATAAACTGGATGAGGCAAAGGCTCACTTACTTAAAAAGTATGATGCAGCCAAAAGTAAGATAAGCAGCACGGAAGATTTTATCAAGGGATTAGCAAGTAAGTCCTCTATCACAGGAACTCCTTATAAGATCAAATTCCCCGACGGAAAGGAAGTAGAATCCGAAAAATGGCTGACCGACAAATTGAATGAGCTGCGCAATCCTCCTGCTATAACTAAACCAAAAAAGAAAAAATAAATTGATCGAAGCGAAAAATCACTTAAACTCCGCTGTTATTATAGAATAGCAGCGTCGAATTAACAGAGAGTTTTATGCGAAAGTATTTATACCTTCTTCCCGTTTCCCTTTTATTTGCCTGCCCCCCTCCTCCCAGCGAAGATCCACTTTCTTCTCTACTATCTACATTAGCATTATCGAATATACAGGTTCCTGCACAATTTACTGTCGTGGATTCTACCAAACAAACCCAGTTAGATGCGGTAGAAGCTACTGCAACCAAGAATTCTACTTGTACTAAACTAGGCGCTTTCTATTGGGAGATCGGAGATGTAAACGGAGCGTATGGATATTCTTCCGTAAACGGTTCTGTGAGTGGATCTACGGTTCTTTTGATTGCTTCCGCTTCTAAATGGATCTGGGGAGCTTATGTTTTAGAGAAGTTAGGAACTCCTCCAACAACTATAGAACAATCGTATCTTAGAATGAGATCCGGTTATGATAATCTGGACGATAATAAATGTAACTTGGCTCTTACAGTAAGTACATGTTTCACGAACGGTCCAGGAAGAGATGGAACAAACAAGAATAACTATTATAATTCGGGTGATCTAAATTATTTTTATTATAACGGTGCTCATTTCCAAGCGTATGCTGCTTTGAATCCAAGCGGTTTAACTCCCGCACTTACAAATTACACACGCACTCAACTTGCAACAGAGATCGGAAACACATTATTCGGGGGATCCAATCCTGGAATAGACTATGCTGTTCCCCAACCTGCAGGAGGAGTTAGGACTTCTGCTTCCGTTTATGCTCAGTTCTTAAGAAGAATATTAAATTCTAACTTAGCGATCCGAACTTACTTAGGCGCCGATCTTGTGCCTACATTACCTTCTGCGCATCCTACCCAAGCAAAATATTCTCCCTTTGTTTTTGAAGATGTACATTACTCATACGGACATTGGGTAGAAGATTCTTCCGGAAATGACTCTGCATTTAGCAGTCCCGGGAAATTCGGATTTTATCCTTGGATAGACCCGACAGTCACTACTTATGGAATAATCGCCAGATATTCCACATCCGGCTTTGCTTATGCAGAATCCGTATATTGCGGAAGGCTTTTACGAAAAGCATTCGCTACCGGAATAGAACAATAGCCTGTACTCCGGCCCGATATCTGTAACGAAAAAGTAATTCTCTCTTCATGGAGTAGATACAAGAATTTAAGATGATCGAAAGTCGATGCTTCCATCGACATATATCAGTTCATATCCTAAAGCCGGTCCCTTTCGAATTTTAGTGGTGACCGAGACATTTCCTCCTGAAATAAATGGAGTCGCCAAGACGCTTCATAGAATGTTGGGCGATCTTTTACAAAGAGGTCACGAGATCATTCTTGTCCGTCCAAAACAAGGGCATAATGATTATGCAACAGCGAGCAACAACTACAGAGAAGTTCTAGTAAGAGGGGCAAAGATCCCATTATACGAAGACCTAAGATTCGGGTTTCCGGAAAAGTATCTATTACGCAGATTAATCGAATTAGAAAAACCTGATATTGTACACGTCGTCACCGAAGGCCCACTCGGCTGGTCGGCAGTCAGAGCTGCCAGACATGTTGGAATTCCAATCATCAGCGATTTTAGGACAAATTTCCACGCATACGCAAAATATTATAAGTTCGGATTCGCAGGAAAACTGGTCCATAATTACCTGAAAGGGCTTCATAACAGGACCCAGATGACTTTGGTCCCTACCGCTCAGATCAGAGAACAGCTGACCGAGCAAGGATATACTAACGTTCAAGTTGTTTCCAGAGGGATCGATTCGGATCTATTCCATCCAGCTCGTAGAAATTCCAAATTAAAAATAGAATGGGGATTAAAACCCTCCGAACTTGGAGTTCTATACGTGGGCAGATTAGCTCCGGAAAAAAATCTAGATCTATTAGTAAGAACATTCCGCAGACTCCAAACCAGAGTTTCAAATGCAAAATTGATCTTAGTGGGAGACGGGCCTTCTAAAGAAAAACTGCAAAAGGAAAATCCTGATTTTATATTCAGAGGAATGAGAAAAGGAAAGGAACTGGCAGAACATTATGCCACGGGAGATCTATTCCTATTCCCAAGCCTCACTGAAACTTTCGGAAACGTGATCGTAGAAGCAATGGCATCCGGACTTCCAATCGTAGCTTACAACTACGCTGCCGCAAACCAACATCTCAAACACGGCAAATCAGCTCTACTCTGCGGTTTCGAAAAAGAAGAAGAATTTATAGAGCAATCCTGCCTTCTAGCTGAAAATAAAAAGTTAGCAGCTCGACTGGGGCTCGCTGCCAGAAAGATCGCAGCTTCCTGTACTTGGGAAGATGTTACCGATTCTTTGGAGATGACTTACTCGAAACTTTCTCTTTCTAAGAAAAAGGCTCCGAAATCTAAGAAGGCGATTAAGTTGAAAGTGCAGATGGCGAGGAGTTAGAAGGGGGAGAATCAAGCGATCCGTTTAGAACAAGATCAAGCAACATAACTAAACGAAGCGAAGTAAAA
The DNA here is from genome assembly GCF_002811475.1 of Leptospira hartskeerlii. NCBI lineage: Bacteria > Pseudomonadati > Spirochaetota > Leptospiria > Leptospirales > Leptospiraceae > Leptospira > Leptospira hartskeerlii. The sequence goes on along the minus strand of NZ_NPDL01000010.1, from coordinate 98,130 downwards.
TAGGAGAACTTTTTCAAATCTCTTGCAATACTTTCTATATATGGATTTCTGACACGAAAAATCCATATATAATAAAATTTTAATATAACTCTTATCCCCAAAGAGCCAGGCTCCTGAAACACAAGAGCAAATATTTATCAATAATCTAAGTTCCGGTTTAGTTTGGCCGATTTCTAATCCGAATGTATTACAAACGGGTTAAAATCCGTCAGTGTTAATAGATAAAAAAGATTATTGATCCCTAATAATAAAGCATGAACTTAAAAAAAATCTCCTTTAGATTAGGTTTCATCCTGATCCTCTCTTTATTAAATAATTGTGTGTCTTGGCCGGGATTTACTTATTTCTTTACTTCGACAGGCGGGGAAGGAGGTTCAGGTTCCTTTCTTTTTTTCCCCGGACAAGGAAATTCAACGGTAGCAAACTCAACAGGCTTAAACGTAAATTCTGCAAAAGCAAATGGAGCTTATAATACAGGAAAAATTATCGATATTACGGTAACATTTAAAGAGGTTGTGGTTGTCAGTGGGGGAAGTCCTTACCTCTCGTTAAACAATGGATCTCAAGGGGTTTTCCTAAGCGGCTCTGGGACAAAGGTCCTAACGTTCCGATACATAGTCGGAGGGAGCAGCGAAGATGTTGCAGAGTTAGATTTCCTTAACCAAAATGCACTCCAACTCGGGACATCTTTCATACAATCGACTACAGGTCAGAACTTAGACATCACTCTTCCAAATCCCGGAGCGGCAGGTTCTTTATCTGCAAATAAAGATTTAAGAATAGATTCGACACCGCCAACAGTTTCCTCAGCAACAAGTCCAAACGTAAATAACACATACGGTCCCGGAGCAAATCTCCAAATCAGCATTACTTTTTCCGAGTCGGTCGTTATTTCCGGTATCCCATATATAGATCTAAATATAGGAAAGTCGGCAAATTTCTCATCATTACAATCGGGCACAACAGCACTCTTCGACTTTTCGGTGTCTTCACCGGATAATACTTCCGCACTTGATTATTCTGCCGTAAATTCTCTGCATTTAGGTACGGGAGGATCGATTGTTGACGCAGCAGGTAATGCGGCAAACCTCGCATTACCTTCGCCAGGGACATCAGGCTCGGTAAGTAATTCCAAAAGTATTTCTATAGATACTACCTCTCCCTCAATAACAAATATAACATCAAGTAGCAATAACGGAAGTTACGGCATAGGAGCTGTGATTTCTATCCAAGCGGTTTTCGACGAACCTGTATCCGTTTCAGGTATCCCTGTTCTTTTATTGGAAACAGGAACGGTAGATAGAAACGCATCCTACATTTCCGGAAGCGGTAGTAACACTTTAACATTCGAGTATACCGTCTCTTCCGGCGATTCATCAGGGGACCTAGACTATGTAAGTACGAATAGTTTAACATCCGGAAATATTTCCGACCTAGTCGGAAATACTGCGACGCTTACGTTAGCTAATCCGGGAGCAAGCGGCTCTTTAGGGTCCAATAAAAATATTCAAATCGATACCTCGTCCGCGACAGTCAGTTTTACCCAAAGCAGCATTTCGGTAAACGAGACGGATGGGACCGGATCCGTAACGGTAGGTTTGTCCAGTGCCGTTCCCGGATCCATTACGGTTGATTATGTAGTGACTGCCGGCACTACATCAGGGTCCGGAACCGATTTTACACTCGCCTCCGGAACAGTAACGATCACAAATCCATCCACATCAGCTAATATAAGTTTTAGCATAAATGATGATTCTTTGAATGAGCCTTCCGAAAACTTCAGTATCACTCTGTCGAACCCAAGCGGAGTCGTATTAGGAAGCACAACAAGTGTGACCGTTACGATCCTTGATAACGATGATGTACCCCAGGTAGAATTTTCAGGAACTACCGGCAACTCTACTGACGAGAGCAACACCAATAGGACCGTTACTCTTACTCTATCTGCGGCTTCCGGTCAATCCGTACAAGTTGAAGTCGTAGATTCCGGCGGAACAGCCACCTCCGGAACTGATTATACATCCATTGGATCCCCGTTAACGGTTACATTTGATCCGGGAGAAATCTCTAAGACGATTACCATTGCGGTAATCCAAGATACGACTTACGAGGGAAATGAAACTGTCTCCTTAAGTCTGCAGAATCCGCTCAACGCTACGTTAGGAACTAATACCTCTTTCTTATTTTCAATTATTGACGATGAAATAGGCATTATTTCTGCGGAGACTATGGATGCGGATTCAAACGGAAAAATAGATCATTACAAACTTACATTCTCGGAAGCGGTATTAGATTCGAGTTTTCCAGGTTATGTTCTGAATTCCTCCGGAAATGCCCAATCCATTTGGAGTATATCAGGATATTCTAATGCTGTCTTAGCTCACGGGGTGGAAGCTCCGGAACCGGACAGCACGAATGATTCGGTTATCTATCTTAAATTTGCGGAATCGGCAGGATTTGACACCGGTGCAAAACCCGACTTAACAACTAGTGTTACTACTGGATTAACCTCTATGGACGGCTCTAAAACAGTGGCACGTATCTTCTCCGGATCCTTGATCGAGAGCGACAGAGCGAAACCGAAAATCGTATTAGCCTCGGCCAATGCAGGTAGCACAAACTTAACAGTGACCTTCTCCGAAGCGACGTATGGTGATATAAACTCGCCTGCATGCGCAGGCTCAGGTGATTTAGCGCTTACCGACCTAACTTATACGAACGGAAATGCGTCAGGAGTGACAAATCTTGCTTCCATTGGCTCGGATGCATGTGCATCGGATTCAGGATTCAATGCGATCTATCTAGGAAATGTGGCCTTTATTTCAGGAGACGATACATCGGATAAAGTTGCTGGAACAACCTCCATTTTCGATTCCGCAAATAACTCGGGCAACACTGTTCAAAGACCGATCACGGTAACCTCGGGTCCTTCGATAGTAAGTGTAACCTTGTTCGACACAAACAAGAACGGAAATATTGATCAGATTAAGATTACTTTTTCCGAAAACATGAATGATTCTTCCGTCTCAGATACCGACGCGACTCGTTGGACTTTCGGCGGAACGCAAGCGGTAAGAATGGACTCTGCAAGCGGCGGCACAGGCAGTATTTCTTCTCCGAATGATGATCCAGGTATTTCTAACGATTCGGTGATCACAATTTTCACTGACGATTCTTCCGTCACCGGCACACAATTAAGAACTGTCGCTTATGATTTCGCCTCAGGTCGACTTTTAGGAAACGTTTCGAGTGTTGAAGTCGCTTCGTATGCGGATTTAAGTTCCGTTACGATTGATAAAGCTCCTCCGGTTCTTTTAACTGCTGTCGCCTCCGATAATTCTGCGTCAGCTTTCGGAGTGGATTCGGATGATACTCTCGTCTTAACATTTTCTGAAGACACGAATAAGACTTCTGCGACCACCGGAACGATTTCCAGTATCTTCTCTCTATCTTCCTCACATTCTTGGGGAGGCTTGTCCTCTTCAGCCTGGGATTCGAGCGGAAAAATATTGACTTTATACTTTAACGGTTCCGGAAGTTCGGTTGCTTCAGGAGATTCTATTTCAGTATTAGGAACGATTGCAGATCTTGCAGGGCCCCCGAATATAAGCATAAATATTCCGGCAGTAAATACGATCTCCGGATCTTTCTTTACCGATACGATCAGTCCTTATCTTTTGAGTGTGGTTAACGTCACACCGAACTCAGTTACTATCTCCTTTTCGGAATCAATGTTGATGGATGGGTCGGCAAATGCAGCAAATCTTCTTTCCAATATTACCCTACAAGAGGCGACAACTGACGCTTGCACAGACCCGGTAAAAAGTTCAACCACCGTCATTAACAGCAGCACAATTCAAGTTAATCTATCCACTAGTCTTTGCAATATTGACTATGTCGTCGGTGTTTCCTCGAACGTGACGGATATTGCATCACCTTTCCCGAATTCGATGGGAAGCCCGAATTCCTTAACGTTTAAAGGGAACGAAAGATTGAAAGTTGTCAGCGCAAAGTCAATCTCCTTGTATTCCATAAAGATAACATTTAGCAGGAGCCCTGTAGCCGGAAATGACGCAACAGGAACGGCTGGATGTACTACGAGCACCGAGTGTGCAAAACGGTACAAATTTTCTCCAAGTTTAGGTTCAATTAATTCGGCAACATTAGGCGGAAGTCTGCAAAACGAGGTAACGATCACTCATAGTTCTGCTCAAACCGGGTCCGCATATTCGGTGATGGTGGCAAATAATGTGGACGCGGACGGATTCAGTGATACCAGTTGGGGAAGTATTCTCGATGCGAATACTCTCTTAACAGCAATTGAAAGGCAAGTCCAAGCTTCTCCTTCAGATCGGGCCTCGTTCATCGGAATGGGAACGAGTATATTAAATTTCTCTGATGGAACTTTTTTTTCAGATCCGTTTACCGACGGCTCGGTATTCTCCTTTGCCTTCAACTTCGGAGGACGGGTATATCTCGGCACGAACGATTTAAATAATGCAGCCTTCCGATTCGATCCGAATGGTTCAAATTCCGTCCTAACGAAATTTTCCTTCTCCTCCGGAACCTGCTCAGGCACGGACAGTTTCGGTTACGGAACCGGCACTACCTGTGGTACTAACATGGGGCCGAATGGAGAAAGAGGTGTAGTTGGATTTTCTTCCGCGACCTTAACGATCAGTTCTGTAAATTACGAGATACTTCTTTCAGGGGTATTGAAGGACGGGGTAACGAGAGGATATTTTACTCAAAGTAATGATATCATTCTCCCATGGACTGAATTCGGATACAGTGCCACAGGCGGAGCTAATACTAAGTCTATTCAGACGGTTTATGCAGTGGATAATCATGTCTATTTAGGACTTTCATCCGCCCATGGAACCCAGGCCCCTATCTTAACACACCATACCGTAACGGCACCAGGCGGAATCGTTTCAGTAGGAACCGGAACCGATATGGGAATAAGATCGGTAAGCAATTTGGGAAAAGGCGGTTCGACGGATAACCTGAAGAACACATCGAAAGTAGTCGGTATCGACTCTATTATAAAATACAATGGAAATCTTTACGTGGCAAATAATGGAGGAATCCGTTATTCATCTGATTTTTCAGGATTTACATCTTCCGTTTTGTCGACGCCTACTTCATTCTCCGGAACAACTTTAGTTTTACCTCCTCAACCATCCGGCTTAGAGAAAGTAAATCCCGGCAAAAAAGGTATCACTAAACTTTTGGAATACAATGGTTATCTTTATATGGCTCGAAATGTTGCGGCAGGCTCTACTTGTACCAATACGGATACTCTACAAGATTGCCAGACAAATCTGAGAGGAGAACTTTGGAAATGCGATCCGACCACCTCAGGCGGAGCAACGACATGTGATCCGGGAGACTGGGTGCGGATCATAACGGGAACCGAAACCGAATTGGGCACCGCGAATGCGATCAGTATTCTTCAGAACAATGGATCAGGAGTATTGTATGTAGGGTTTGATGATCCTACAAACGGTGTCAAAATATTTAGAGTAAATAGTGTAAACGTGCCTAGCACATCGGGAACAATGACAAGTGCAGGATGGACCCAACAAGGAACAAACGGTTTAGGCACTGTGTCCCCATTATATATCAGATTTATTTCCTCTACTTCCATCTCCGACGGATATTATAATTACGTCTATGTCACTGCAGGAACCGGATCGAATGCAATTAAAGTTTTCCGCCAGGTGGATTAATATGAGATACACTCGATAAGGATCGTAATTCTAATTTTTTTACTCACGCAATAACGTTATGCCTTTTTGAAAAATAAACAAAAGTCAACCGGATTCGATTTAAAATCTAATTGACCTCCCGATTTTAATGGTCAAAAGTCATGACGTTTTAAATAAACTGCGAGGAACATTATATGCCTTCAGATCACGATCTATTCAATTGCGGAGAAGAACATGAGGTCAACTATGTTGCAGGCCGTTACCCTAACGATAAAGCCAAAGTGAAGGCCTTTTTAATAGAAAATTGCCAGAACAAAAAGATCCACCATTCTACTCATGCCCAAGTCTACGAACTGATCAAAAGAGAATTAGGTCTTCCAATCCCTTGACCTTTCCATCAGGAACCGCACTAACAGATTAGTCATTTCATGATCGGATACGCGTAAAGGTGTTTCGGATTTTTTTTGAAGATTCTTTTTTTCGCTTGTACTTTCTTTCCCTTTACTATAATCACTGGCAAATTTAACGGCAAGGAGCAAGGCCTATGCTGAAATTTCCCGGCCCTCGTACGGATCATCGAGAGAGAAATCGTCCCTTCGTCACTAGAGAAAAGTATCTCACCTTCCTAAAAATTGCTAACAAGTCTTCTCATTCCAGGCAGAGAAGGTTTCGGAATAAAAACAGAGAAAAAAGGCAGACCTTGTCACCATAGTTGTCTTAGTATGGTTTTCCATGGAAAACCTAGACGCTAAATCGATCAGTCTCTGGATCATGGCGACCATCTATACGATCGCCGGCATTCTTCATTTTGTGATCCCTAAATTTTATATGAGGATCATGCCTCCTTGGATTCCTTATCATAAACTTTTAGTCCAACTTAGCGGTATCGCGGAGATCGCTTTGGGGCTCGGGCTTTTCTTTCCTCAAACTAAGGTGCTAGCGGCTTGGGGAGTGGTACTTCTATTGATTGCAGTATTTCCTGCCAATGTGTATCATTTTCAGTCGAGGACTAGAAAAGATCCTCCTACTTGGGCATTACTTTTGAGACTTCCTCTGCAGTTACTTCTCATCTACTGGGCTTATACTTTTACATACTGAGTATTGAATTTGTTGTAGGAGATCCAACACGGCGCGTAAATACGATATTGGAACTCCTACAGAGCCGATTTATCTCTTATTCTAATCAAAAATTTATTGAAAGGGTTTCAGAAGAAGGTATTCTCCCCTTCTAAGTTTTTGGAGTTTCTTTATGTTCAAGTTATGGATAGCGATCTGCGGAAGCGTTTTGGTTTTGGGTTTAGCTCTTTCTTCTTCAAATGTTCTAGCGAATACTAAGTATAGTGTCTTCTGCGCTGACGGTAAAATTGAAGCAGATTCCCGCACCTTGGATCAAATGAAATCGGCTCGAGGTTCTAATGTTTGTATTCTGAAAGAATTTGATTATTCTTCCGATGCTGATAATTATGCTCAATCTATCGGAGGTAAAGGCTCCGCCTGCAGCTGCAATTAAGTTTACAAGCCGGAGTGACCGCGAATCTCAGCATCGCCTGAAATTTCAGTTATATCCGGCTTAGTTTTAAGTATTCGGGTCGCTATTACAGTAAGTCTCAGGACACAAAGATCGCCTGATCTCTTCCTTATTTTAATTTTTTCTTTTCCCCTCTTCCGGGTAGGATATTATTCTCCGAAAGATATAATATGAACCGCCTTCTTTCTATTTTACTTACTTCTATCTTTCTTTTATTCTCTTCCGATCTTCTTGCGGAGGAAAGGATTGTCGAAGGTAAACTTCTTCAATTCGGTAGAATGTTAGGCACCGGCAACGAGTTCATCCAGGTGCTTTCCAACGATCTGAGTCCTGAACTTTCCAGACTTCATAACCAAACCATTCGTATTCTCTGCCAGATGAGAGGAGAAAATTGCGACCCAATACGTTATGAGCCCTATCCTTTTTCCGAATCCAAAGGCCTTGCAGATTGGACTTTGAAAAGAATTCCGAATTATGTAAACAGAGGTTACTTCGCTTTTAATCCAACAGTGACTCCTGATGGGCAATCTATCTTCTGGACTGTGTATTCTAGCAAAGGTAAATCAGGCACTCAAAGGATTTGGTTTGCGGAGAAGGACGATAAAGGTTTTTGGAGAGACGGGAAAGAGATGTCCGCTCCTTTAAATAATGATCTAAACTCTGCAGTGATCGCAGTTCTTCCTAGTAACAACGAATTATTTGTCTTCGGCTCTTTCGGCGATGACGAGGCTACTCATAAGATCCAAGTTGAGTTCCAAGAAAAAAAAGAAGAATTGAGAAGAAACACAAGAGACGAAATGGAATTCCGCTTAAAGGAAGAACAACTTGCTTACGAATACCTTCGCAAACTCAATCAACTCCAAAATAAGGCGACTGTTCCATTATATAAAAGTTATAAAGAAAAAGGAAGTTGGTCTTATCCCAAGGCGATTAACTTCCCTGATTTTGCGAATATATATCTAAAAAATAATACTTCCGTTTTCGGAGGCTCTACTCTTTCTTCTTCCGGAAGGATCCTGATCTATTCGGTCCAACAGCCTGATTCTTACGGTAAATTGGATCTGTATGTTAGCATACAAAAATCGGATGGTTCGTTTGCGATCGGTAAAAATTTAGGTGAGGTAGTAAACACTTCTTCGGAAGAGACAGCTCCGTTTTTAGCAGGAGATGATAGGACTCTTTATTTCTGCAGCGACGGTCATAAAGGCCTTTCCGTATATGTGACCAAAAGAATCGGAGAAGGTTGGGATAATTGGACTAAACCGGTCGAGGTCTCGGCTAATTTGAAAGGTGTAAACTTCTTCTCTATTCCCGTAAATAGCGACTGGGCTTATGTAAGTAAAGAAGGTCAACTCTATATGGCGTATCTTCCACGCGATTTTCGCCCGAACCCGGTTGTAGTGATCAATGGTAAAGTTTTGGATGAAGAAGGAAATCCTTTGAGTGCGGAAATACATTACGAATCCTTAACACGTTTGGAAAAAAGAGGAAGCGCTAAAAGCGATTCCAAAACCGGTTCATTTAGTTTAGTTCTTCCTTATGGAGAAAAATACGGTTTTTATGCGGAGAAACCTGGCCATCTTTCCGTTTCTAGAAATATAGATCTTACCGAATCTAAACAAGAAGACGCAAAATTAGATGTGGAATTTCGACTTCCTGCTTTGGCGGTGGGTCGGCAAATTCTTCTGAACAATTTATTCTTTGAGACTAATAGATTTGAGATCTCCAAGGATTCAGAACCGGAGTTGGATCGTTTGGCGAACTTTCTAAAATCGAATCCTAAACTCAAAATCTCAGTCGAAGGTCACACGGACAACGTAGGAAAAAGAGAGCGCAACCTGGAACTTTCCGAAAATAGAGCGAAAGCAGTGGCAGATTATTTGATTTCCAGACATGGAATTGACAATGCGAGAGTTCGTACACAAGGTTTTGGGGACAGCCAACCAATTTCTTCCAACGACAACGCTTCCGACCGTCAAAAGAATAGAAGAGTTGTGTTACAGATCGTAGATTAAATTCGTTCGATTCCTTTTTTGTAGCATTCCTTCCTTAAATTCAGGTTTTACCTTGTATTTTTGTTTTAAAAAAGGATTCTAATCCGGAATGAAAATAGCGGTCATCGGTAGTGGAATCGCCGGCTTAAGCGCATCTTGGTACTTAGGCAAAGAACATGAAGTCTCTCTTATAGAAAAACATCCTTTGGTCGGTATGGATGCTCACGGTACCGATCTGTTCTCCAACGGACATTCAATCCGTGTGGATGTTCCCTTCAGAGCATTCAAACGTAATTATTATCCCTGTCTTCTGGATCTATACAAAGAAGCGGGGATCGAAGTAAGACCTGTAGATTATTCGTTTTCCTTAAATTACGGAGACGGCACTACTTATTTCGGTTTTTCTACTTTGGGTATTGGAGGCAATTTTGTTCCAATCCCTTATTGGGTCTGCTTTTCCAATAAAACCTCTAGGCGCATTTTTTCGGATGCGATTCGCTTTTACGAAGAATCAGAAAGAGAACTTTCTTCTTTAGAGGGAGAACAACTTACTATCTCTCAATTTTTAAGCAGATTCGGTTATTCTGTAGAATTTGAAGATCTGTATTTGATCCCTATGTTTTCCACAATCAATACCTGTACTTCCGAAAGCGCTAAAAATTATCCCGCGGAAGTGGTTATCGGCTATCATTCCAGTGGTCTGAAATTCTTAAGATTTTTAACCCCGGAAAAAGGCACCAGAGATGTTACCGAAAAACTTTCTAAAAGGGCTTCTTCCGTTCGTTTGAGCACTGATCCTAAAAAAATCGTTTTAGAAAAAGATAAAGTAAAGCTGATCTTTGATAACGGGGAAGAACTTTTCGACAGAGTAGTTGTCGCAGCTCCTGCCAACCAGGCTATCTCCATTCTTCCGGAAGAATATTCGAAAGAGAAAGCATTACTTTCCAAACTCAAATATGAAGCTTCGGAAGTAGTAGTTCATTCCGACGAAAAGTTTATGCCCAAACAAAAACGACATTGGGCGCCTATGTGCTTTTCTCTTTCCCAAGATAGCTCCACCGCAACTGCTACGATCTTATTGAACAAAGTCCTTCCTTCAATGAAAGGTAAGTCTGTATTCCAAACCTGGAACCCACTTATAGAACCGAATGAAAAAGATTTTATCAGTCGATCTAAATTCGAAAGACCCGTAATAGACATTGCTTCCAGAAAGATCTTAGAGGAACTGAAAGAATTACAGGAGCTTCCTGGTAAAAAAATATGGCTCTGCGGATCTTATGCTAGATATGGAATGCCGCTTTTAGAAGCGGGAGTTTCCACTTCTTTGGATGTTAAAAGATGGGTAGAAGGTTCGCTTAGATCTTAAAACTACTCAGGTTTTCTGACCTTATAGATCCAATATTCGAAATGTTTTTTGATCGTTTCGGAGCCGAAATATTCTCCTAACATTTCGTATCTTCCTGCGAGTCTTTTAGGGATCTTCTTTTCTGATTTAATTTTTTCTAATATAAATTGGGAAAACCCTGGGAATACAAAAGGATCTATTCTTTCTAAAACTTCGAAGTTAAATCCTAAGGCAGAATATTCGGAAACGATACCTTCCACCTTTTTAAGATCGGAAGACATTTTTGCCATTTTAGAGATCAAATTCCTTTTAAAAGTTTCCCAAAATGAAATTTTCCGATCGGAGAATAGTATCTCTGCAGATACGAATACTCCTCCCGGCTTTAAAATTCTATAAACTTCACCGACCAATCTACTTCGGTTCGGTATAAAATACAAACTGTCTAAGGCGAGCACTACATCAAAGGTCTTGTCCTCGAATTTTGCCAACCCCTCTACACTTCCTAAAATTAAATTTGGAGAAGTGCCCTTACCCTCATAACGTCTTTTCGCGAATTCGATCTGTATCTTGGAGATATTGATCCCGTATATATTCGAAACATTTACTCCGAAGGTATTTTCCCAAATCCTAAATTGGTCTCCGCATCCAAATCCCAGATCCAATAGTTTGGAATTTTGATCCAAGCCGGCTAATGTTCCCAAATGTTCCGCTAAATTCGCACATGCCGTTCCATATTCCTTTGTATTCTCCCAATAGCCCAAATTGGCCCAGGATTCTCCATGTTCGTTCAAATATAGATGAGATAGATCTGTAGGAATTCCTTCCCTTCCGAATAATAGTCTGACCTTCGGCCAGATCTCAGTCTTTGCAGGAAAGGGAGAATGATGGCGAAGAGAGATTTCTTTTTTGTATGGTAGGTCTTCCATGATCCCTAAGTTCTTCGGTTACCCAAAGCAAAACTTTATTGGACATAGAATTTCAGAACTGTCTACCAGAATCGTTCTTTATTTGTCCGTTCTCCTGACCTTTCGGATATGTTTCATGCCGACATAAGAGAACAAGATCCGGACAAAAATCCGTAAAAAAAGTCCTTTTCTTTCCCTAACTTATGGCGGAAAACCTACCGACGGACCTTATGAACATCAAAGATCGTATCCTTGGAATTTTAGCTGCACTCCTCCAATATTCTAAAACAAACTGGAGATCCATCCTCAAATACTCGGTCATTTCCGGGATTGTAATCCTTTCATTTCTGATCGGCGGATCTTATGTTGTATGGCTCACCAAACAGGAAGAAGTTGCCCGCAATTTGGAAACTTTCCAGAGAGAAGTTTCAGATGCATACGATCCAAATGAGATCAAACCGATCCGCATCCTGGACAAAAATGGAAAATTGATCGGGGAATTTTCCCGCAGAAAATTCAGGCCTATTCGGACCGACAATTTAGCAAATCATGGAAATATAATATGGGCTCTGCTCAGTTCCGAGGACAGGGACTTTTACGAACACAATGGTGTAAATTTTACCGCTCTACTTAGAGCAATTATTATCAACGTAACTACTTTCCAAAAGCAAGGTGGCTCTACTCTCACCCAGCAGTTGGCAAAACTTACTTTAGATCTGGGAGCTCGAAACGTATTTAACAAACTCACCGAATTTTATTGTACATTCTATCTAGAGAGCAAGTTCGATAAGAATACGATCTTAGCAATGTATCTAAATCGTATTTTCTTAGGGGAAGGGAACACAGGAGTAGAAGAAGCTTCTCGTTATTATTTTAATAAACCTGCATACGAATTAACTCCTGCAGAAGCGGCTTTGCTTGTAGGAACAATTCCGGCTCCTTCTAACTATAATGCAGTCAGAAATCCGAAGATAGCTCTCAAAAGACAGAAGATGGTGATGACAGTTATGGCTAAAAACCAAAATCTACATCCGAATCCCAAATCTATTGAAAGAGATTTTGAGAAGAAGGTAGATGCGAATATCCGCAAATTCAGATCCTTCTATGTAGTAGAAGAAACGAAGGAAGAAGAAGATAAAGTAGTCATCACTTCCGAAATAGGAAAATACGGATTCGATAAAGATTTTACGATCAATCTGGCTTCTGACTTTAATTTCGGGATACGCCAATTCGTAATCGAAAATTTTTCAGAGATAGATCTGGAAAGCCGTGGTATGAATGTATATACCACATTAGATTATGATAAACAAGAAGCAGCAGAACGTTCTCTCAGAGAAGGAATAGAAGCTGTTCGCAAGAAACTTTCCGAAGATAAGGCCAACTACTTAAAAGCGGGCAAGACGGAAGAGGCTTCCAAACAAAATAAGATCATCGAGAATATGAACGGAAGCTTGATCTCCATTAATCCTACAAATGGATACGTGGAGGCAATGGTCGGTAGTTACAAAATTTCTAATATATTCAGACTAAACCGAGCGGTTTCCGCAGTTAGACAGCCTGGTTCCGTGATCAAAGGACTTGTCTATCTGATGGCATTCGAAAAAAGGATCGCCACCCCGACTTCTATCGTTGTGGATGAACCGATTAAGATCAGAGGTTATGCTCCTAAAAACTGGTATAAAGGCCATAGAGGCGCAATGCAGACTCGAACTGCATTCGCTCAATCCGTAAACACAATCGCAGTCAAGTTCATGGACGAGATTGGTGTAGGCGATTTCATCCATACTCTCGGAAAAATTTTGGATTTGGACAGTTCCGAGTTGAGTAGAAGGTTCCAACACAATCTTACATTGGCGCTTGGTTCGGGGGAATTATCTCCTAAAGAATTGGCAACAGTATATGCAACAATCGCAAATAACGGTAAAAAAGTAAAACCTGTGGAAATACTTAGGATCACCGACTTTGAAGGTTCCGAACTTTATATGAACACTCTTCCTGATCCTAAAGAGGCAGAGCAAATTTTAGATCCTGTCGCCTGCGCGATGACATTAAACTTATTAGAAGCAGTCGTATCGGAAGAAGGTACACTCAAAATTGCATTGAAAGAAGGAGAAAAATTCCCACTAGGCGGAAAGACAGGAACTGTTCAATCTCCTAAAGAAGCACAAAAACGCTGGGGCTCCAGAAAAGGTGTGAGAGACGTTTGGTTCGCAGGTGTGAATCCGAATTTAGTCACTGCTGTCTGGGTAGGAAATGATTTGGGCGCTCCTTTCCCTGGTTCCGGTTCTGGGACAAGCGGTTCCATTTGGTTTCGATATGTTTCTCATGTCGCCAGAACATTAGGCTTCGGCGATAGTCTCATCACTCCATTTAACGGAGATTATGTGAAAGTGGACATCTGCGCTGAGACCGGCGGACTCTTATCAAACGAAGCAGAATGCAAACATCCTCTTTACGGTCAGTACTATTACGTGGGAGATCAACCTGGCGGAGGTGCTACTACTCCTACAGTCACCCAAACAGAGGGAACTACTTCTACTAACGGCTCGGAAGAAGCTTTGTCCGGAGAAGACGCGGTAGAATTAGAACTTCCTGAAACTAAGGAAGATCCGAACGACGATTAGGATCTTTTGGTAATCGGTCCCCTACTAGATACAACTCATATGGGGACCACAAAAAGATCCAAGGAGCATCTTCAGATAAAAGTGAAAACGCTTCTTTAATCTGAGGATTTATATCCGTTTTATCTGTGGATCTAATTTCTTGAAAAATTTTTTCCATTTTTGGATTCGAGTAGAAGGCCCGATTTCCTCCATTCCCAAATCTATCTCCTGCAAATAATGGATCCAAAAATGCAAAAGGCCCAGGAAGATCCGCATACCAAAATAGCAATGTTAGATCTCCCTTTCCTTCTCCATTCTCTTTATATAATGCAGCTTTTTCCATTGGGAGAATTCTAATCTTCAATCCTAATTCTTTCAGGTTTTGAACGATTGCAGCACCGTTTGCCTGATTCTCTTCGTCTCCCCTCATCCTAAATTCTAATTCTCTTTCTAAAATTTTAGGATAACAAACAGAATTAGAAAGTAATTCTTTTGCCTTTGCAAGATCGTAAGGATAAACTTCTTCGGAAGAAGTCCAGGTGTCCGAAATGGACTTTGGAAATGGACCTACTGATACTTCTCCTTTTCCTTCTAATAAAACCCGAATGATTGTGCGTTTATCTACTGAATAATTTAATGCTTTTCTAAAGTTCTTATCGAAGCAGAAATCCTTAGCATTGATCGCTATATATTGAACGCCTCCTCCTTTTCGAACAGAGATATGATCTTCTTTTACCAATGAATTTTTGAGAAGAAAGACAGGCAATTTCATCAGATCCAATTCGTCTTTGAAATATAAATACAATCCAGTGCTTGCTTGCGGAAGAACTCTGAACAATATCTCTGAACCCAAATCGTTGGGATGATTTGCAACCAATCTAAGATGATTATTTCTCTTCCACTCTACTAATTTAAAATCACCGCATACCGATTCAGGAGGCCCGCAATAGATCCAAGCTTGAGGCAATGAAAGTTTTTCCAAAGTTTCCCTAAGGCCACCTTCGAAATAAATTTCCAAACTTGAACCTGTGAGAACCTTTCCACCTTTTAAAAAAGAATATGTACTTCTTCTTGGCCCCGGAGTTTTTCTCAATCTTTCCAAAGATCCCAAGACTGTTTGAGCGTTTACGTTCGATTTAGTATCAGAGTGAAGTTCCAAGATCAATCTTCTGATCTTGGAAGAAGGTCTTGCTGCTAACTTATATGATCTAACTAAGGAAGGAAGAATTGTACCTTCTTCATTCATTTCAAAAAGTCTTGGGTAGATATATTTTAGAACAATTCTGGAAGATAAGTCAGTCGATCGGATCGGATCTAAAGAGATTGGATCAGAAGGGAGTGAAAATACCAGTTTTTCGGGACTTCTCTCTACTTTTCCACAATCATAAAAAAGAAGGGACAAAAGAAGGAAAGCCAGAGAAAAGGTAAGAGTCGGTTTCGGTCCGACCTGAAATCGGGAAGTGACCGAGTCTAGAAATCTAGGATAAAACATTCCGGACCTATGAACGTCTATAGACGCCTCTTGGGGTATTCCTTCAAGTATAAATACAGATTAATCACCGGGATCGTACTATCCTTTTTTGTATCCATACTCAATGGAGCCTCTCTCACTAGCGTTATCCCGATTTTCAACGCGATCGGAAAAGGCGGAAAAGCAGACTTTCAAATTTCACTCACCAAAAAAGAAAGTATCGCAATAAAAGAACGGGAAGAAGGAAAAGAATTAGAAGCAATCCAAAAGATAGAAGCCCTAGTCGCAGATATAAAAATCAAGACTAACTTTTATCTAACCACTCTTCCTAAAGACCAACTTATTTTACTTTTTTGTTTATTCATTTTTCCCATCTATCTAGCAAAACTCTTATTTTTAACGGGCGCAGTGTACTGTATCAACTCGGGTGGTTACCTAGCAGTCCGAGATTTGCGATTAGAACTTTATTCTAAGGCACAAGAACTTCCGCTCAATCATTTCGTACAAGAGAAGACAGGGATCTTCATGAGTCGCATCGTTAACGATGTAGAAGTTCTAGCAAAAATAATTAGCTCAGATCTGAAAGATGCTATCGTAGATTTTTTCTATATCATCACACATTTGCTGATTCTTCTTTTCTTAAGTTGGGAAATGTTCATCGCAGTTTTAGTTGTAGTGCCTTTGATCATGGGCCCAGTAACTTCTTTCGCGGATAGGATTAGAAAAGCGACTCGCAACCAACAAGAAAGATTATCTTCATTAAACGGTCATTTACAAGAAGTCATCTCTGGTATCAGAGTCATCCGCGCATTCTCCATGGAAAAAACGGAAGCTGGAAGATTTTGGGAGATCAATAACGATCTTTCCGACAAAACATTCAAAGGACATTTCTATCATCAAATAGGTCCTTCTTTGGTGGAACTTTCCAGCTCTATAGTTGCGGTGATATTTTTGGCTTTCGGCGCTTACTTGATCGAACTCCAAAAATTAACCTTAGGTCATTTTATGATCTTCTTCCTAACTTTGGTATTTTTAACTAGGCCTTTCAAACAGATGGGAATGTTATCCAACTCCATCCAAAGCGCAGTGGCTGCAGGGACCAGAGTTTTCGAAATGTTGGATAGCGAAACGGATGTAAAAAATCCTCCGAACCCTATTTATCCAAAGAGACTTTCTAAAGAATTAAAATTTGATTCAGTAGGATATACTTATCCAGGAGCGAAAAATTCCGCGTTATCAGATCTGAATCTTTCCATACAAAAAGGCTCCACAGTTGCGTTAGTCGGTTCTTCCGGTGCCGGAAAATCCACGCTAGTAGATCTTGTTCCAAGACTGATTGATCCTAGCGAAGGTTCTATTACTTGGGATGGAACTGATCTCAGAAATTTGGATCTGGCATCTTTAAGAAAAAAGATCTCCATCGTAAACCAACAAGTATTCCTATTCAACGGAAGTATTAGAGAGAATATCTGCTACGGAACTGAAAACGTTACAGAAGAAAGAATGAGAGAAGTTTCAGAACTCGCATTTGCAACCGACTTTATTTTATCTTTCGAAGACGGTTTCGACACAGTAGTGGGTGAAAGAGGAGTAATGTTATCCGGAGGCCAAAGACAAAGGATCTCCATCGCAAGAGCATTATTGAATAATCCTGAAATCCTGATCTTGGATGAGGCTACTTCTGCATTGGACACCGAATCTGAAAGAGTGGTCCAACAAGCGCTCGAATCCTTATATAAAAACAGAACTGTTATCATCATCGCTCACAGACTTTCTACAGTTCAGATCGCCGATACTATCTTTACGATGGAAGGCGGAAAAGTGGTAGAATCAGGATCTCATTCGGAATTGATCCGCTTAGATGGAAAGTATAAGAAATTATACGAGATGCAATTCGCAGAATCTCCGGTTTAAGAAAAGAAGATGATTTCTTTTGGAAAGATCCTATTTTTTCCGATCTTATTTATACTCAGTCAGATCTATAAGATCTTATTTTTTTTAGACAGAAGTTTTAAGAAAAAAAGAACTCTTCCTTCATCCGTTACAATCAGCATAGGAAATTTCAGTGTAGGAGGAACTGGCAAAACACCTTTCACATTACATCTAGCAAAATTACTCCATTCTAATTTCCCGAATATCCCAATCGTAATTTTAAGCAGAGGTTATGGTTCTTCCGGAGCAGGAACCAGAAAAGTCAGTGAAAATTCTTCTCCCGCAGAAATTGGAGACGAACCTCTTCTTTTAAAAAAGAATCTTCCTTTTGCGGAAGTGTATGTGGGAAGCAATCGATACGATTCTTATCTACAATTCAGATCTGAGAACAAATTAGCGAATGATCAAAAGGTATTTGCATTATTGGATGATGGATTCCAACACCATGCCTTAAACAGAGATTTGGACCTAGTTTTATTGGATTGTACCAAACTTTCTAAAAAAGAATTCGTACTTCCTATGGGTTTATTAAGAGAATCTTATGCTTCAGTATCCAGGGCAAATTTCTTGGTTGCTTCCAAGTTTTCAGAAGAATATGAAGATTCACTTTCTAAATGGATCAAAAAATATAGACCTTCTCAAACTTTAAGATTTAGATTTTTCCCTCAGAAGTTAGTTCCACTTTCCTTCGGATCATCCGAAATTTCTGTAAAAGAATTAACCGGAAAATCTGTATTTGCCTTTGCAGGCTTAGGAAATCCGGGTTCGTTTTATTCTTCTTTAAAAGACCAAAACCCATCCGAGCTAAAAACAAAATCCTATCCAGATCATTATTCTTATACAAAAGAAGATCTAATTCAAATCTCTGAAAAAGCTCCTGACAAAAACTATATCGTATGCACAGAAAAAGACGGAGTGAAGATCTCTTCTCTTATCGGAACTGATAAGAATTCTTCTAATTGGTTTTATCTCAGATTAGAAACCATTCTGGAAAACGAATCCGAGCTAATAAAATCCATCCGTAGCTTCATCTAAAACGGAATAAAAAGACTTTTTTCTTTCTCAAAAAATAGCAAGGTTCCTTACTCCTTTATTTCTATCTGCGGGAAAATTATGGACCGAAATATTTCTTATTAGTGTAGTATTTGTTATAAGATAAGTCTCCTTAGTTCTAAGACATGTCAATTTATTGCTTGAATCTTGTTTTCCTCCTAAGGATTCTTTCCTAGAATTCAAAACTGAATGGGACCTGGATAGGAAATGAGAAGACTTAAAAATAAAATTAAAGCGGCAATCTTCTTCGGATGTATGGTCTTATCCCTGACTTCCATCCATCCAAACGATCAGGTCATCTATATGAAAGATGGAAGAGTGATTACCGCAGAGATCATTTCCCAAACAGCATTCAAGATTGTAATCAAACTACCTGACGGCTCCACAAAAGAAATTTCAAAACAAGATGTCAAACGAGTTGCGTTTAAAGAAGCAAAAACTCCGGAACCTAAAGACAAAACTCCCGTTGGACCTCCTACACCTACGCCGGAAGAAATCACAAAACAACAAGAAGAAGATTCCAAAAAACAAGCCGTCCTAGACGAGAAGGCAGAAAAAAGAAAAAAACAGATCGAAGAAGCAAAACGAAACCGTATTGATATTTTCTTAGGAACTGGATCAGGAACCGTCAATTTCCAAGGTGCTAATTTTTATGATAATGTGATCGCGATCGGAAGTAGCTTAGGCCAAGATAGTGGTAAATTTGAATACCCAATAGAACCAAAACCGAAAAGCGGCAAAGCCAAATCTTTCGAAGTTAGATATTCTTGGAATAGATTCGTGGGAGAACTAGGTGCAAGTTCCGTAGCATCTACTGCGACCCAAAATATTATCGGAATAGATGGTCCGACCAGCGGAACATTCCCGAAATTAATCCATGGCAACTATGATGTTTCCATGAAACATGTTTATGGAAACTTTTCCTACTCTGTATATCCACATCCTAAATACGATATCCGTCCTGTGATCGGATACCATCAGTTCTGGACAAAGACGGAGAATTCAAATTCTTTAGCGTTCGGAGCGGGAGTTGCTCCATTATTTACTGATCAATATTTCGGAACCGATCCCACTTCTGTTGCAGAAGGTTTAAAAGGTTTCTCCTATGGGGTACAATACGATATAAAATTCGAAAAATTTGAGATTCGCACAGGATTACATATTCTTCAAATGAAAGGATACGGAACATACGATCGACAACTGAATGCTTACGCACCTGCAAGTGCTCAGACCCAAGCGGAAGACATAGACGTATACAATAAATGGGTCGCAAAGGGAGCGATCATCGATCTGAAATTTTTATATCCTTGGAAATACGGAGTCAGCTTTTGGATGGGTTTAAATAGTCTGAGCTGGACTTATACAATTTCCTCAACCGCATTGAACGTAGGCAATGAGGGTTCAGGAGCAGACCCACAAAATTACGTACTAGGAAAATTACTCTTCGAATCTCTTGTAGGCCCAGGAGCACTCAAAGAAACAAAAGCAACCACAATACAAATTGGTGCAACTTACTCGTACGACTTTAACAAATAAAATCGTTTAATTTCCCTGAAATGTTTTATCTAGAACGAAACTCAGTGAAGCGAGCCGCATACGATGCAATCTTTACGTCTGACTGTAGAGATTGTTCTGAATTCCATGGATTTGGAATCTACTTGTAAAATTCTACCGAACAAACCTGCATCTCTTTCGAAATCATTTAATAAAAATTGAATACTTTCTGTGGCCTGGATGGTTCCTATCATCCCTGCCATACTGCCTATCACTCCTGCATCCGCACATGAAGGCACATGTTCCAAAGGTGGAGGATTTTCATAGACACATCTAAAACATGCGTCCTTTCCAGGGCGAACTCCCATCACCATTCCTTCAAACCGAAGAACTCCCGCAGAGACAAAAGGGATTTTCTCTCCTACACAAATATCATTCGTAAGAAACTTAGTATCGAAATTATCGGAACCTTCCAAGACCAAATCGGATCCGCTTAGTAGATCTTTGGCGTTCTCCTTATTTAGTCTAGCCTGTATACTTTCCACACTTATATAAGGATTTAGGGATCTAAGATTTTCTGAAGAAGCTTCCGACTTGGACCTTCCTATATCAGAATGTTTGAATATGATTTGTCTTTGTAGATTGGTGGTTTCGACTATATCGGAGTCTATGATGCGGATATTTCCTACTCCGGCTGCACCTAAATACAACAAAGCCGGAGATCCAAGACCCCCGGCTCCTATTACCGTTACTACGGATTTTTTGAGTTTTTCCTGACCGCTACGCTTAACTTCGTTTAGAAGAATATTCCGAGAATAACGACTCAGTTCCTCCGGACTCAACACCGAAAAAGGATTAACCCTTTAACTTTTTAGTGAGAACGTTTAAGAAATCGGAAACAAACTCATCTGATCTGCGGTTTTTATCGGCAAATTCAACAGCTTCTTTTGCAGCGTCTTCCGCTTTCTCATTTTTGATCACGATATTCAGGATCGAAACAAGAGCAGTGTAAACGATATCTCCGTTATCAGAGCTGATCACTTTGTTTTTTAGAGCGATAGTAGAATCACCGGCTTCTCCGATTTGACCCAAAGCAATCCCAGCAGGAACGGCAACTTTAGGATCATTGGAACGGTTCAGAAGGTTGATCAATTCCGGAATCGCGGATTTTTCCTTTTTATCTCCCAAATAAAGGGAAGCTTCGATTTTTTCCTGATCGGATCCGCTGGAAAGTGCCTTGATATGATCTTCCGTGCTTTTTTCGGCAGAAACCGAAACGGTAAAAATAAGAGTGGCGAGTATTGCGAGCGTAATGGCGCTTTTTTTCATGATCTCCTCCTGTAACCGAGGAATCTTCCCTCGGGAGCCAAGATCGTCAACTCAAATAAATGGTTCGTAGGAATCGCTCGGCCTTTTGATGATGGATTCGGAATGCAATTCAGTCTTCCAGAAATCCGTCCCAAAGAATGGATCCATAGAATTAAGGAGGAATTTTTCCCTCCTAGGATCTTGGATAAGTACGTATTCTCCGAATTCATAAAAATATTTATCGGGGCTTTAATCACTTTAGGATTTCTGGCACTCATGTCTTCTTACAGCGATATCAAAGGAGACATGGCTTCCTCCAAAGGCGGAAAGATCCACGGCTGGCTTTTCATTCTATTCCGCCTCCCTCAGATGCTCATCCAGTATATCTTGAACATCGCCATACTATTTTCCGTATCTTTCACTGTGGGACAGTTTTCTGCGAACAAAGAATTGGTGGCAATGATGGCCGCCGGGATCTCTTTCAGAAGAATTGTAGCTCCGATCGTAGCATTCAGTTGTGTTCTTTGGTTCGCAGCATTCTTCTTAAAACAAACAGTTGTAGCTCCGTTAAACGCAAGAGCAAATGAAGAACATAAAATGTTAAAAGAAGGAGACCAAAACACTTTAGTCGGTGTGGTCTACCAAAAACATTTCAAGGGGCAAGAAGGTTTTTATTATATCTACTATTACGACACCAAAGAAGAAGAGATCAAAGGTGGATTCAATTACATCTGCCTGACACAGGAACAAACTCCTGATTATCTTTTGGTAGCTCAAAGAGCAAAGTTCAATTACCAAAAAGAAGTTTGGATCTTAAAAGGTGTAGAAGAGACCAAGTTCGACGACGATCTACAGGTAGTCTCCGTGCAAAAATTTGCGGAGAAGGAATACAAACTTCCGGAAAAGCCCGAATATTTTAAAAAGTTAAAAGGTTCCGTGGAAGAGATGAACTTCTTCGAACTTTCTGAAGAAAAAGAAAACCGGATCCGTAAAGGTTTATCTTACGGGGACGTCGACATTGCAAAACATACGTTATTTGCAGAACCATTACTGATCGTGGTATTGACCTTGGTAGGATGTGCCAGTGGATTTTTTACTAAAAGAATGGCGATCGTTTCTTCTCTTGGCGTTAGTATCGGAGTAGCTCTTCTTTATATGGTCATGGATCCTTCTTTCAAATCATTGGGAGAAAACGAAGTGATCCCAATCTGGCTCGCGAGTTGGATCACACCGATACTCTTTTTATCCGGACTATACGTAATTTACAAAAGGTTAAAAGTCTGAACTGAAATAAAAAAGCCTCCTATAACCGGAGGCTTTCGGAACTTTTCTTATAAAAAGAAAATTCAGTTTTTTGAATATTATTTTCCACCTTTAGGCGTAACAGTCGCTTTTGGTATAATCACTCTTAAGTTGTTCTTCAGGATCTTATATCCTCCGGAAACGGTTACGATCCCTTTGAACAAATCAGAAGTATCCGTGATCTTTGCCATGAACCAATTCTCCGTTCTAGCTTCTTCCTTTGATTCGGGGGCTCTGTATCCGTCTTCGTTACTTCTGTCGAATATGATCACTTTAACTCCCAACTTCAGGTCTTTGTCGGTGGCGATTCGGGTAATGTAAAAGTTTTTGGTCCAATATTTTTTACCGTCCGTGACTTGCATAAATTCCCCTTCCCCTTTTGTTTTGGTGGCAGAAGCAGGAGTCATTTCTTTGGCGAGATATACGTTGATATAAGTTTGATCATTATATTCTTCCCTGGAAACGAAATAATCGTCCGGTTGAATATAATGATCATCCTCTTCCGCAAATAAACCTACCGGCAACAAACTGAGATAAAACGCAACGATCGCGATCACTCTAAATACATTTTTCTTTTTCATTCCTAAACTCCGTGAAACCTATTCGTTCGCCGAAATGATTTTCGACGGTGAATAATTTATTGCATGTTAAAGATATAGTAGCGTTTAGTCAACGCTTCCTGTGGAAAGGTCGAGTTTGTTTTTGCAAAGTTTTCAAGTTCTGATCTAATTTTTTTTGGATCGAATAGTCTCAAATCTCTAAAAAAAGGATAAATTACTTTCTGAAAAAAGGACTGACAATCCTACTTTACTCGTAGATATAAACTTTAAAAAATATTAACATAGATCAACCTTGTCCCTGAAAATTTTATTTTACTTAGACCATTAGGTATAAATGATCCCTTTATGAAAAAATCCGGAAAAAACGATTCGAAAGATCCGGTCTTTGAAACCGTAAAACTAGGCAAAATTTACGATATGGGCCAAGTGAAGGTTCCAGCTTTAAATGATATCAATGTCCGATTTTTCAGGTCCGAATTTTCAGTTCTATTAGGCCCAAGCGGCAGCGGAAAATCCACCCTCCTAAACATATTAGGAGGATTGGATTCTCCTAGTTCCGGAGAAATACTTTTCAATAATAAGCCTTTACAAGTGGGTCAAAATGAGGATCTTACCGAGTTCAGAAGAAAATACGTTGGATTCGTATTCCAATTTTATAATTTGATCCCGAGCCTGACTGCAGAAGAGAATGTAAAACTTGTTACGGATATCTCGGATAATCCAATGTCTCCTTCTGAAGCGTTGGAATTGGTTGGCCTAACGGATAGAAAAGATCATTTTCCTTCTCAACTTTCCGGAGGGGAACAACAAAGGGTCGCAATTGCAAGAGCCATAGTCAAACGACCCGAAATACTTCTCTGCGACGAACCTACAGGTGCCCTGGATTTCAAAACAGGAAAGATCGTATTGGATGCGATCTCTAAGATCAACAAAGAGTTAGGCACGACGACAATCATAATCACACATAATGTTAGCATCTCTTCCATCGCAGATAGAGTCGTAGAAATGAGGGACGGATCGATAGTATCGGATAAACCGAATCTACATAAAACCTCTACTGAGAGTCTTCATTGGTAAAGGTCCTAGACAAAAAAGCCCTTCGGGAATTATTAGCATGGAAGTCCCAGGCTTTGACTATCACATTAGTGATTGCATCCGGGATCGCGGTGTATCTAACTTCCTTAAGTGCCTACGATTCCCTCCTGGTTTCCAGAAATAATTTTTACGCGGAATATTCGCTTTCCCAAGGATTCGTTTCTCTCCACAAAGCACCCAAATCTATAATTTTAGATATTTCTAAAGTACCGGGAGTTTCATATGCGGAAGGAAGTATCATTGAAGATATAGTTTTGGATTTTGAATCCGAATCAATTCCGAGTGGAGGAAGAATAGTCACCTTAACGGAAGGTTTAAACCGTTTGGCATTATTACAAGGAAGATTGCCTCGAGAAAAAGACGAAACTGTGATCAGTGAAGCATTCTCCTTGGCAAATCGATTGGAACCCGGTTCCAAACTCACTGCAGTTTTAGAAGGAAAGAAAAAAATACTGACCGTCTCAGGGATCGCACTTTCCCCGGAATACGTGTACGTTTTTCGCCCAGGCGGATTTCTACCGGATGACAAACATTATGGGATCCTATGGATGAAAAAGGAAAGTGTAGAAGAGATCTTCGACATGAACGGGGCGGTAAACGATATCGTATTCGACTTTGCTCCTAATGCCGAAAAAAACTCAGTCCTCAAAGAAGTGGATCTAAAATTGACCTCATTCGGAGGCTTAGGCTCTTACGATAGGGACAAACTTCCATCTCACTCCTTTCTTCGAGACGAATTCAAACAATTAAAAACGACTGCATATTCCATTCCAATGGTATTTTTGGGAGTAGCAGCCTTCCTTCTTCATATAGTCTCTTCCAGAATGATATCCAAACAAAGAGAACAGATCGCCACTTTAAAGGCGCTCGGATACGGAGATAGAAGTATCGCCTTCCATTATTTAAAGATAATATTATTTATATGCATCATAGGTTCTCTTTTGGGAATTATATTCGGATATTACTTGGGAACAAAAATGGTAGGGCTATACGGAGATTATTATAAATTTCCGAATCTAAAATTCCTATTCGACCCTAGATTAGCGATCCAAGCAGTATTGATCGGCATAGTTTCAGGGATGGCCGGATCTTTGTTGTCGATCCGTAAGGCAACTTCTCTTCAGCCTGCCCAAGCGATGAGACCTCCTTCTCCGGAAAACTTCTCCAAAAGTTTCCTAGAAGAATATTGGAAGGATCTTCCGGTAATTTATAGGATCGCCATACGAAACCTGATCAGAAGACCTGGAAGGACCTTATTATTCGTATTAGGAGTTTCTTCTTCCGTAATGATCATGGTCCTCGGCTTGTTCTCTAGAGACACGATGAACTCGATCCTAAAAATACAATTCGAAGATTTGCAAAGGGACACAGTTACATTAAATTTCCAAAATTCAATCTCGTCAGATTCCATTTTGGAATTAACGAATAAGGAAGGGGTCCTATTGGCAGAAGGATATAGATCCGTACCGATCCGTATCCGTTATGGAAATTCAAGTAAAGAGATCGTTCTAACAGGGATGCCCGAAAATTCCTCCCTTAGAAGATTGATTAACGAACAAGGGCAAAATGTCCCGGTTCCGGAGGATGGCATTCTCTTAAATTCCGGTTTGGCGGAAAAGTTCGGGATCCGTAAAGGAGATAAAATACAACTGGAAGTATTGGAAGGACAAAGGATCAAAACGGAAGTAGAAGTAACCGGGATCATCAATGAAATCTTAGGACAAGGAGCCTACAAGGAGATCCAATCCTTAAACAGATTATTAAGAGAAGGAGATCAGGTAAATATTGCCGCACTTTGGACGGACTCCTCCAAAGAAGAAGCCTTATTGAATGAATTAAAATCCTATCCGAAGATCTCGGGAGTATCTACGCGAGCAAGGACCTTAAAAATATTTTATGAACTAATGTCGCGAAGCACATTAACGACTTCATTGATCATAATGATTTTTGCATGTATTATTTCCGTAGGAGTGGTCTATAATACCGCTTTGATCTCACTTTCCGAAAGAGCCTTCGAATTGGGTAGTTTGAGGATCTTAGGTTTTACCAAAACGGAAGTTTTTATAATATTATCCGGAGAATTGACTATTGTAATTCTAGCGTCCTTGCCTCTCGGATGTTTGCTCGGTTATTTTTCCGGATATGGGATCTTAAACACGGTGGAAACAGAAGGATTTAAGATCCCTTTATACGTTTCTCCAAAAACGTACGTAATTTCAGTCTTTACTGTACTGACTACCTCTGTATTTAGTTTCTGGATACTATACATCAAAATAAGATCATTGGATCTGATCTCCATATTAAAGGTAAGAGAATAAAAAATGCAACTTAAGGAAATTCTGTTAAACTTATATTCCAATAAGATCGCCCGCCTCTCTATTGCCGGAATTTTGCTACTACTTTTAGGCTGGTGGATCTTACGACCCAAACCGCTACAAGTGGACATAGGAAAGGTAGAGAAAGGAACTTACAGACAAATCGTGGAAGAAGAAGGTACAACAAGAGTAAAAGAAAAATTTACCCTTTTCTCTCCTGTAAATGGAGTACTGCAAAGATTAGAAAAACACGTGGGAGAAAAAGTAGATAAGGGAGAGACCGTTGCAATCGTACGCTGGGATTATGATAGAAAAGTAAAGTCCCCGATTTCAGGAAGTATTCTGTCCATACAAAGAGAAAGTGAAGGCCCTATCTCCATGGGGGCGCCTATCCTAGACATCGGTAATACTTCTTCCCTTGAGATCGTATGCGACGTGCTTACCCAAGATAGTACCCATATTCATCCGGGAGATCCTGTTTTGATTGAAGGATGGGGAGGAGAACCTTTCCAAGGAAAAGTCAAACTGATAGAACCTGCGGCCTTCACTAAAATTTCCTCCTTAGGAGTGGAAGAACAAAGGGTCAGGACAATCATAGATATAGCTCCCCCTTCTCAGATGGGAGATTCTTTCCGGGTCCAGGCCAAAATAGTATCCTTTAGCAAAGATAACGTGCTAATCCTCCCAACAGCCGCGCTGTTCAGGGAAGGAGAAAACTGGGCGGTCTTCAAAGTGGTAAAAGGTAAGGCGCAGAAGACTAACGTGAAGATCGAAGCAAGAAGCGGAAAGTCTTCCCTTTTAACGGAAGGTCTACAAGAAGGAGACGAAGTGGTTTTATATCCTACCGAAGAGATACAGAACGGAAAAAGGGTAAAATAACCCAATATAACCTATTCGGATTTTTTTCCGAAAAAACTGAATTTTTTGAAAAAAATTCATTGGTTCTCTAAAGTTTGACCGATACTTAGTACAGATATGCCTAGGGAGTAACCGCTTAGATGCGACATAAACTCTTCGGAAAATGAAGAATCGGATTTATCTACCGATTTTCCAGAGGTCGCCAGGATTACACCGAAAGGAGGGTAAAGAACATGGACGTTCAACTTACGAATCTAGTCTCATCAGCAGAGAAACTTCTCCGCGACAAGAGATCTTCCGTTCCAGGAAAAACGGGAGTGCCCTCGGAAGCCCAAAACGCAGCCGACAAAACCGAGTTTTCTAGTAGCTTAACTACTAGATACTTGAAAGTTCAAGAAACCTTGGGAAATCTCCAAGAACAACTTTCTAAAGAACAAATGAAACTCGGAGTACTGAGCGAAGCTAAGAGCACGCCTAAAGATGATCTAATCAATATTCTTTTCGGCGAAACTCCTTTGTTCAGAGAATTGGTAGAAAATCCAAATCAGGATCTAAACCAATTGAAAGAGCAGGTCCAAGTGAAAAAGGACCAACTGATGGATTCTATCCGCAAATACGAAGTGGAATCCGAGAATGTGCTCTCCGTCGGAATGCTTAAGAACCCTGAAAATTTCCGGAAATCAATAGAGAACCTTTCCGGCAAAGATATTCAGATGAAACAGCTATCCGAGAAAACGATAGAAAGACTGATCCAAGATTAAAAAGCTCTTGCGAGCCCGGATCTTAAAACGATGCTGTGGCTGCAATGGCGTTTAAATTCCGGATTTTATTACTCTTACTTCTACCCCCATTGTATCTTTCTTTGGTCGCTCAGACCTCAGATCCATATCATTATGTTCTAATCACATCCGGAGTGTTAAACGTTAGAGAAACTCCTGAGAATGGAAAGATCCTCTTCACATTAAACAGGGGAAACAAAGTTAAAATCCTTCCTGACGAAACAAAAGGCCCAATCGATTGGAGCAAGATCAAAACGGAAGATGGTAGAACAGGTTTTGTTTCCAGAAAATATTTAGGACTCACACCTCCGGACACGTTGGACGAATACAAATTGATTGGATTCGTTTGGTCCGGATATGATCCAAAAGATCTTCCAACCTTTGTTCCTCTTGCATTTTTCAGTCAAAAAGGTTGGCAAGAAGCAAAAGACGAATACGAATTCGATTATAAATTCAGAAGTGGTGTGAATACTTCTCTTCCTTCTTTTTCATTATTAGAAGGAGACAAGGGTCCCTCTTTTTCCGCGGCCTCGCCTACTACATATGGATGCCAATCGCTTCCAGCTTTAAAAGTTAAACCGGCAGGAGATGTGAAAGCCAAAAAAGATTGGCTGGTATATTCTCCTGATCTAGGACTACAATCCATTCCACTTCAAGAGTTATCCAAAACGGATACAGATTATACTCTTTTTAAAAACTTAGCGGAAACCACTTGGAAAGCAAGAGGATATCCTGAAACGGAATGGCTTCATTCCACTATGGAAGAAGTATATTCTTTCAAAAATAGTAAAAAGGAAACCTTTCTGTCCGGAAGGATCGTGTATCATAAAAAAGGCGCTGAAAGAAGATATCTCTATCTACTTGGACGCAAATTCGGAACGGATAGGGTTTTGATCTCTTACGAAAAGTCCGAAAAGTTAACGGAAGAAGTGGGATTTTACGGTGGTTCCTATCATTTGATCGGAGTCATCTATAGAGAAGAAGATCCGGTCCCTATATTATTATTTACTGATATAGGCTACGACTCTTCCATTAAATCTTTGTATGAATTGAAGAACGGTACCTTGCAATTATTATTAAGAGGTGCAGGAGACGCCTGTTAACATTCTTCTGTTCCCGCCGCTCTAACAAACGGCGGGGTTTTAGATTTCTTTAAACCTTAGAAAGTGTTGCCACAGGATAATCAGTATATCCTTTTTCACCAGGAGTATAGAAAGTAGAAGCGTCCGGCTCTGCAAGAGGGATCCCCTTCTCCAATCTGTCGACTAAATCCGGATTAGAAAGAAAGTTACGTCCGAATGCGATCAAATCCGCATTCTTTTCTTTCAGATCGGAATCCGCACGTTCCGGATCATATCCCCCTGAAAGAATATAAGCTCCATTCGGATTTTGGGATTTATATGATTCTCTGATCAAAGCAACCACAGAAGCAGTCGGTTTTGGAGCTCCCATAGAAGAATGATCCACGATATGGATGTAAACTAGTCCTAGTTTTCCTAAGGACGTAGCCAGATCCTTGTATTGTTCTTCTATTTCATTATGAATTTCTAAATCGTTGAATACGCCGTAAGGAGAAAGTCTGATCCCTACTTTGTCTGCACCTATCGCGTCCACAACTGCAGTAGCAACTTCCACAGCGAATCTATTTCTTTTCTTCCAATCTCCGCCGTATTCATCGTTTCGATGGTTTGCACTTGGATGCAAAAATTGTTCTATCAAATATCCGTTGGCACCATGAAGCTCTACTCCATCGAATCCCGCTTTGATCGCATTCTCCGCAGCATTCACATATTCACGGATCGCAACTTGGATGTCTTTTGAATTCATTTCTCTCGGAGAAGAATAAGACTGCATACCTTCTGCATCAGTCCATATAGTTCCTTTCAGTCCAATCGCAGAAGGTCCTATCACTTCCGCACCTTTCGGTAGATTAAGATAATTCCCTACTCTTCCGGAATGCATGAGCTGCATGAATATTCTTCCTTGTTTAGCATGCACTTCTTCCGTTACCTTCTTCCAGCCTTGAACTTGCTCTTCCGAAAAAATTCCAGGGATCCTTGCATATCCTAAGCCATTAGGAGAAAGAGAAACGCCTTCCGTAATCAATAGACCGGCACTTGCTCTTTGGGAATAATATTCCGCCATCAAATCGTTCGGAATATTTCCGATCGCTCTGGATCGGGTCATGGGAGCCATAACCGCTCTGTTTTTTAGCTTATTTTTTCCTAATGTATATTCGGTAAATAATAGATTCATTTCTTTCCTCAGATCTTAGACAGGAAAATACTTCATGAGTAAACCTTTTTTATATAAAGCAATAGAGAAAAGATAAGAAGAAGGCGCCGGGATTTCCCGCCGACCTAAGTTCAGCCGTCGGCCAGCGATCCTAATTAAGGACCGAGTAGATCTACAGTGTCTTTGTAGAATTGTTTCATTCTTTGGTAAGAAGTTTCAGGAAGTTTTCTATCTTGATCATTGTTTAAATATTTTTTAACAGGCAATAATCTGAACTGGGCCCTCGATCCTGACCTGTCTATATAAACCCAAACCGGTTCGTAAGCTATATCAAAAATATTTAATTTATCATTTTCCTTAGATAAGGAGAATTTTAGAATAAGCCCGCCATCCACATAACGTCTATCCTGCCCGGAGATAAAATTACCCAAAGAATAAATATAAAATCTCTCTTTTGAGATCCCGAATTTATCCTTTATCGTTTTTTTGCCGAACTTCTGGAGAGTGTGAGGATGTCCTCCGAGCACAATATCCGCTCCGGAAGAAAATGCATGGTCTACCATTTCCACTTGGAAAGGATCCGGCTGGTGCAGATATTCTGTTCCGTAATGATACATTACGATAATTGCATCCGGTTTGGATTTTTTTGCCAGAGCTATATCGGAAGCGATCTGGTCTTTATCTATCAGGTTTATTACTGTTCCAGCAGGGATTTCCAAACCATTGGTTCCATAAGTATAATCCAAAAATGCAAGATTCAGATTTCCCACAGAAACGAATAATATTCTATTTTTCTCATATTCTTCTTTATCCTTGTAAGTCCCTAAATGTTTTAGACCTAATTGATCTAATACAGATAGAGTCCTTACAACTCCCAACTTGCCCTTATCACAGGAATGGTTATTAGCAGTGGAAAGTACATCGAAGCCGATGTCCTTGATCGCTTTAGCAAGAGAGTCCGGGGCTCCGAACTGAGGATAACCGGTATAATGTTTTGGATCTCCAGGAAGAGTAGTTTCCAAATTTCCAACTGCAAGATCTGCTTCAGAGATCATGGAAGATACTTCTTGGAATACCTCGTCGAATTTCCAACAATCACATTCTTTATCATAAGCTGTATCAATCTGAGTTTGGTGAGACATGATATCTCCCACTGCTACAATTCTAACTGCGTCAGTGGGAGATCCAGATTTAACGTTCTGAGAAGAACAAGGAACTGCAAAAAACGCAATCCCTAAACAAAAGATACAGCTTCGGATCATTTTTTAGGTTCCGGAGGTAATGCTTCGATTAAAGAGAATCCTTTTTCAATCGGCTTACGATTCCGAAGAAGTATCGTTGTATATAGAACATTTTCTTTTGTCAGCCAAGTCTTCAGGTTATCCAAAGATTGGATATTATAATGGAAAGGGAACGCTACAGGAAACATTTCTCCATCAGGAAATCCGTATACCTTAGCACCTTTTGTGACCGTACGGATCACGATACTTTTAGAATCTCCGTATAAATTCAGAAAATTCTTTCTCATTCCTTCCGGATATCTAAAATATTCTTCCGCATTAGAAGTATATAAAATACGGATCGGGATCTCCAACTCTTTGGCCTTTTCAGAAATAGAATTTATGGTCTTATCGCCCAATAAATTCCCGTCGATCGCGATTATTTTTCCATCTAATACCAGATTTCTTAAATAATCATAATCCTTTGTATCATTATGAAAGGAAGTAAACTCAGGATATACTTTAGAGATCTTATGCAAATCTCCTAAACGTTGAGGAACTGCTCCTTTTCTGAGCGCGATTTGATACGACTTTAGAATTACTTGATATTCCGGATCATTCGAAAATCTCTTTTCTATAATAGAAAGAACATCGTTCTTATTCTTAGGATCCCAAAGTTTTTCGTATTCCGGATAAGTAGGGGAAATTTCTATAAAATGAAGATGTAAACGATTGATAGAAACCGTTACCGGATCAAAATCGAAAAGATAAGCGAATTCGCTTCTTGCCCAAGCGATCAAAGTTAGATTCTGATCTGTTCCAACTCCCATATATCCACCGCCTAAACCCACTACCCTGGATTTAAACAGGTCCAATCTCCTTTCGTTAGAAGAAGGATAATGTTCTGCATGAAGATGACGATCTGCTGGAGGAGTATCGATTGCTGAAAGTTGTAATCCTTCTCTAGTTAAGGAAGCCTTTCTTCCAAAAACGGAATGATCTCCTTGGCCTTGGCCGGTGGAACAATCTATAAGGTAGAAAACCGAGCAAATGAATAATGCCGTTAAGAATAGATTCTTTTTATTTTTGTGTAAAACGACCATACTAGGCCCTTTTTTTCTCATGAAATCCTGCATCCCCTGGGTACTAATACCCTTGCATACAGAACTTATTAAACGGCCCTTATACGGGAAGAACTTTACTGGAGTAAGGATACAAAGCCGGTCTTCTTTCAAGAAGATGAAGACCGGACAGAATCTGAAAATATTCGGCTACATTCCTGAGGTAGCGTATAGCTTCTTCAAATCAGCAGCTATATTCTTTTGCATTGCTTCGTTTGTTCCGCCACCGATAGAAAGTAAGATCGCATCTCTATGTAATCTTTCTACAGGATATTCTCTACAATATCCATAACCACCCAACACTTGGATTGCGTTCCTAGAAACTCTTTCCGCCATTTGAGTAGATACAAGTTTTGCAGAAGCGGCTCCGAGCGAGTTGCGATTTTCAGGATGGATCTTAGAAGCAACGTCATATACCAATGCGCGTGCAGCTTGATAATCCGCATAAGACTCGGCGAGCAATCTTTGGATCTGTCCGAATTCTATCAGCTTCTTATCAAAAGCTTCTCTATGCAGGATAGAATATTCGCACATCACATCTATACAACGTTTAGCTATCCCTAAAGATTGAGCAGCGAGAGTTACTCTTTCAATCTCCAGATTTCTCATCATATGAGTTAGGGCCCCATCTTCGGCACCGATTAAATTTTCCGCAGGAACTTCCATGTTCTCGAAGATCAGCTGGGTAGTAGGAGAGGATCTCATTCCCATCTTCTCTTCTTTTTTGCCGAAACTAAATCCGGGATAAGAACTCTCTACGATAAACGAAGTGGTTCTACGAGAGTCTTTGCTAGTTTTTGCATATACTAAGAAGACCTGACCTACGATCCCATTTGTGATAAATTGCTTTCTACCGTTTAACACGAATTTATCGCCCTTGCGAGTAGCGACGGTTGCCATTCCAAGAACGTCTGTTCCTGCTCCTGGTTCTGTCATTCCCATTCCGCCGATCCATTCGCCGG
This sequence comes from Leptospira hartskeerlii, assembly GCF_002811475.1. Classification (NCBI taxonomy): domain Bacteria; kingdom Pseudomonadati; phylum Spirochaetota; class Leptospiria; order Leptospirales; family Leptospiraceae; genus Leptospira; species Leptospira hartskeerlii. Next base: position 64,339 of record NZ_NPDL01000010.1, on the reverse strand, counting down.
AGAGAACCTTAGGCATGTATTTAGCTCTTTGGGAAGGATTACCGCTATGATAGAAATTGTTTACGAAAAGTACTTCATGAGCTAAATATGATAGAGTAAATCCAGGATCGTAAGCGGAGAATTCTTCGTGGATAATCACACTTGCAACAGGGTCTAATCCCATTCCCCCATCTTCTTGAGGAACAGTGACTCCGAATATTCCTAATTCTGCTCCTAATCGACGGAATAGATCCTTATTAAAGGATTCCTCGTCATCATGATCCTTTGCTTGCAGATCCAAATTCTCTTTTGCAAAAGCGTTTACATTCTCCCTTAAGGAAAGATGATCATCCGTTGGATTATATAGATCTATTTTTTTTTCTTGGATTCCCTTCATTCTAATGCCCTATTCAGTTTCAACTTAAGTATTTTGGACCCACTGTAAATTGCAACCGAGTTACTGAGCTTAACTATATTTAAGAAGACCTAAATCTCGATCTTTAAATACAAGCTTTACAAATCGAGGATAAGATATTATTTCGTATTAGGCAGTGGTTTCCTTGGTAAATTTCTTATTTTTTTTAGGCATCATCCTAAATACTTATTTTATATCGGTCATTCTTCATAAAAAAGGACTTCCACAACCATTATCCAGAAACTTAGTCGCTTTTACCCTCTCCATTTTAGTAGTGGGGTCCATTGCTCTTCTTTTAGTTTCTTTTGAATCTTACAAAATCCTTTCTGTTGTCTTAATCCAACTTTTAATCTCCGGATCATTCGCTGGATATATATTCTTTCGCAAAATTGATATTAGATTGAACCCACTTTCAGGTTGGGACAGTTCAAAAAGTTTAGTCACTAACATCATTCTGGCTTTGTTACTTTTGAGTGCAGGAGCAATGTATTCTCTTTTTCCAATCGAGTATATCAAGGGAGATAGGGACCACGGAGTGTATGTGGTTTTTGGAAGTAAGATCCAAAAAACAGGCGGGCTGAACTTTGATGATTTTCGCTACCAGGACCTGACCCAGGTTTTAGGGGATAACATTATTTATGGTTATCCTGCAATCCATTCCGATCATTCTCCCCAGGATCCGTCGGTTCCTATCGGTTCTCTTTCTCCCCGCTTCTATCCACTCTTTCCCACTTATTTAGCCCTATCTGCGGATCTATTCGGATTGGATGCAATGTTCCGAGTAAATTCGATCTTCGGAGTATTGTCCTTAGTCATCATCTTTCTGATCGTGAAAAAATGGATAGGGTCCTGGGGAGCGTTGGTCGCAGTCCTTTTCTGCGCATTCAATCCTGCCCAACTCTGGAACGTTAGGGCGACCCTATCAGAACCATTAGGGCAAATGCTGATCTTATTTTCCTCGTATTTAGCTCTTTATTTTTTCCGGAAAAATAATGGGTGGATGTTCTTTGCAGGAGGCATCTTAGGATTAAGTAGCTTCAATAGGATCGACAGTTTAATTTATTTTCCGGCAATCGTGATCTTCGTAGGTTATTTATTATTCTTACGAAAGAAGTCCCTTTGGAAAGGATTTAATTTTTTGTTTGGATATTCGACAGTCTCGATCTTAGGCGTTCTGTATGGATATATCAATTCAAAATCGTACATGGTTGATCTTTGGAAAAGTAATCAGTTGCTTAAACTTACCTTACTCTGCGTTACTTCTTCTTTAGTTCTATTTACCCTTTTGTTTTTTGCCAACTTGAAAATAGGGAAAGCATTAGTCGAAACAGCCAGGAATCTGATCTTAAGAAATAGGAAAACCCTAAGGATCTTATTTGCTCTTTCTTTATTTTTGCTAATTACATTTGGATATTCCATCCGCCCGTCACTGAGTAATTCGGAAGTCATTAATGATTTTGCATATTTTAGAAAGAACGGATTCTTATTCTTTTTATTATATGTTCCTTTGTCCCTAGTGTTACTCGGAATTGGAGGATACGATCTATTAGTCTTCCGGAAAAAATCTTCTGGTTCTCTTGTATTTTTGTCATTAGGCTCTCTCCTCTCTTTTGTTTATTTTTACGATCCGAGTATTTATCCGGATCATTTCTGGGCTTCCAGGCGTTGGGTATTATTTCCTATTCCTTTTGCATGTATCATGGGAGTCATTGGACTTTATTCTTTACCAATTAGAAAACAGGCAATTAAATCCGCTCTGATTGCTTTGGTCATCGCAGGCTATATATATCATCTTTATAATAGAGATAGATTAATATTCTTTGAAAGAATGTTATCTGGTTATTCGGAAGAATTCGAAAGACTTTCAGTTTCCCTTCCAAATGAGAAGGCGATTTATTTTACTAAAAAACAAGATCTTGCGAGCCCACTTCGTTATCTAAGTGGAAGAGATACTTATCTTATCCACAAGACCCGTCCTTTTTTAGAAAAGGCAAGCCAACTAATTGAATTAGGTTGGAATGTATATTTGATCGACGAGGATGCTAATTTAGAAGGCGGTCCTATTACTATAGAAAAAGTAGATACGATCCACCTAGAAGGAAATTATCCTTTGGATACTGTGAATCGTTATCCGGATATACTCCTATATAGAGGAACCTTCTTACACGTTTATAAATTAGGACTAAGTCCTAAGGCTTCTACTCCCGCAAAGAGATCCGTTTCTTTAGATCCTTCTCAATTTGCTTATATGCTAAAGACAGTACGGTCGGAACGCAAGAACCAACTGAATGCTTATGAAGAATTAAAAGGTTACGATTATTATATTTCAAAAGATCCTAAAGGAAAGTTTCGAGTGGAATTCGAAGGAGAATCCTTAACCCAAGCGACTTTCAGTGTAACTGCCAACCAATCTTCTTCCGTAATTTTTCCGGAATCCTCGGGCATTGGAGATGATCAGAAGATGAGCATCGAATTCTCTGTGGAAAACCCGGAAACAGACGATGTGCAGATCAGGTTCCATACCAAAAAGGACAAACAAGCAGTTCTTAAATCCCTGCAATTATCTAGAATTCCCTGAACGAGGATAAACATGCTGTATTCTGTCGTATTAACTTTAATTTGCCTTCTCGCTTTGGTTCTCGGGATACGCAATATAGGAAAATTTCCCGTAAATTTAGAAGAGATCCGCGCAGAGATCGAGGCTTCGTTCGCTACCCCTTTTAGCGGAAAGTCTTGGATCTGGTTCTTATTCCTAATCAGCTTTTTCCTTTTACCTTTTTTTTGGGGCCTAACCTTCTTCCTTAAATCGGACGCAAATGTGTTGGTTATCATTTTAGGATTATTTTGGATCTATTTTTGGAGCAGAACACTCATTCTGTTTCGATAGGCGAGATTTCCCGAATACGTGCAAAAAAGTAGTTTGCATTCAAGCTTTTCAGAAATTTCGTGTTTATAGCCCTATTTATTTGGAGAACGAAAGTTCATGAAGATCATCGTTTTAGTGAAACAGGTGCCTGACACCGAAACGAATATCAAAGTCGGGGACAAGTCCATCAATGAAGCCGGAATAAAATGGATTATCTCTCCGTACGACGAATTCGCAATTGAAGAAGGACTTAGATTGCGCGAGAAAAATGGTGGAGAGGTTATTGCAGTCTCTCTAGGACCAGATCGCGTTCAAGAGTCTTTACGCCAAGCATACGCAATGGGAGCGGACCGTGCCGTTCAGATCAAAGTGGACAATTACGTTCCTTTCGACACCGTCTTAACCGCAGAACTGATCGCAAATTTCGCGAAAGCTGAAAATGCAGACATCATCATCGGCGGACGCCAATCTATCGATAGCGATAGTTCCCAAGTAGTGATCCAAGTCGCAGAAGGACTCGGAATCGCTCATATTTCTTTCGCAGTTAGTTTAGAGATCAGCGGAACTTCCGTAAAAGCTACTAAAGAGGTAGAAGGTGGAACCCAAGTTGTGGAAACCAGCCTGCCTGTAGCGATTACTGCTCAAAAAGGATTAAACGAACCTCGTTATCCTAACTTGAAAGGTTTGATGGCTGCTAAGAAGAAGCCTATCGAAACCAAAACGCCAGCAGATTTAGGAAATCCTGCAAGCAAGATTGAAGTAGTGGGCCTGGAGCCGCCTCCACCTCGTATTCCTGGTCGCAAGTTAGAAGCGGCTGATGCGAAAGGTTACGCTGAACAATTAGTAAAAGCTCTTCGCGAAGAAGCTAAGGTTATCTAAGGAGAACACCCGTGAGCAACGTTTTAATCGTAGGCGAACTCAAAGACGGAGAACTCAAGAAGATCTCCAGAGAAATCACTTCCGCCGGCCGCAAAATTGCGGACGCACTCGGAGGAAAAGTTACCGCTCTTCTCATTGGATCCGGAGTTGAAAAATTCGCAGGAGACCTGGGAGCAGTCGGAGCAGACAGCATAGTTACTGTAAATGCAGGAGACTTCAACGCGGAAACTTGGGCGAATTTAGTAGCCGGAGTTATTAAGGATAAAAATCCTTCCGTAGTTCTAGTTCCTCACACTTCTCAAGGAAAAGATTATTCTCCAAGAGTAGCTGTAAAAGTAGGAGCAGGGATCGTAGCGGACGCAGTAGGTCTTTCTGTAGACGGCGGAAAAGTAGTAGCTAAGAAGCCAATCTACTCCGGAAAAGCATACGGTAATTTCAAAGTTACCAGCCCAATCGCTATTTTCACTGTTCGTCCAAACTCTCAAGAAGTAGTACAAAAAGCTGGAGCAGGAGCTGCTGAAGCTGCAAGTCCATCCGCAGGAGACGCGAAAGTTAAAATCGTTTCTTCCGATCTAAGCGGCGGGAACAAAGTTCAATTGGCAGAAGCTTCCATCATCGTATCTGGCGGACGCGGAATTAAAGGACCTGAAAACTGGCCTGTTCTCCAAGGTTTGGCGGACGTTTTAGGCGCAGCTTTAGGAGCTTCTCGTGCAGCGGTCGATGCAGGTTGGATTTCTCATAGCCATCAAGTGGGTCAAACTGGTAAAACCGTTTCCCCGAACTGCTATATCGCATGCGGAATTTCCGGAGCGATCCAGCACTTGGCCGGAATGGGCTCTTCCAAGTATATCGTGGCGATTAACAAGGACGGAGACGCTCCGATCTTCAAAGTGGCAACCTACGGAGTTGTAGGAGATCTTTTCGAAGTCGTGCCGGCTCTGACCGACGAGTTTAAAAAAGTACTTGGATAATTTCGTCTAATGAAGCCATAGTAGGAACGATTATGGCTTCATCCAAGGGTATATTATCCTTTTTGGGTGCCGCAGCTCTACTGGTCTGCGGCACTTCTATTTTATCCGATCCTGGCAAGGAAAGGTTAAGCGGCGTCATCGGAAAGATGGCCGAAATTTCTAGTTTTCGGGCGAGTATTACGATTAATAACGAACTCACCGGAACTCTCTCTTATCAAAGACCAAATCATATACATGTAAAATTTTCCGACGGAAGGGTTATTGCCTCCAACGGAAGATATCTTTGGTTTTATTCCCCTTCCAGAGGAATTGTAGGAAAACAAGACGTAAAAGGTATGACCGGTGGAATGGCCGGCCTACTCTCCGGATACGAAGAAGTGACTCCAGTGGGAGGTTCACTTCGACTAAAATCCGCAACTAGGACTTACGAAGAGATCGTAGTTACTTTAGGTCCGGATAACACTCCTCGTTCTCTCAGAATGAAGAGCAGATCCACTGGAGAATATACCTCCGTAAGTTTTTCCGGAGTCCAAACCGGTATCGGTTTACCTGCGTCTCTCTTCAATTTCGGAGCACCTGCAAACGCGCAAATTGTGGAGAACCCGCTTAACGAGAGGGAATAAGTTTGTCTACTTCTCGCACAGACGCCCATAAGGTCTTCGCAGACCTCTATCGAAAGACACGTTCTCCGGAACACCAACAGAAGATAGACGAAGTCATACAAAAATCGAATGATATATTCATTCGTATCGACTTGATGAAAAAAGTCGACGAAGAGTTCGAACAAAAGAAGAAAGAAGAATCAGGCAAAAGACCGGAAGAAGAGGACAAGTCCTCAAAAGCATCTCAATCTTCCTCTTCTTCCAAAACAGCGCCTAAGCCTGTTAAGAAACAACCTGACGCTGGACCAGGTTTAGGATTTCTAGCTAACCTTTTCGGTGGAAATGCGAATATTACAAAATTTGCAAAAGACACTGGAACAGTGGAAGTAGGCTTCTTAGGAAGAAATTCCAAGATCGCTCCATCCGTCGAAAGATTATTTAAAGCATTAAAAGAAGACCAGATCATCTCCACATTACAGGCCCTAAGACTTGCAGAAAGTCAAGGCTGGAGGCATTGGAGACCCTTAGTTTATAATGTGGTCTTAAATTTTAACAAATTCTTTAATAATTTCATCTCATTAGATTCACTCTTTATCGATGAAATTTCTCCGGAGATCTTCTTGAATAGATCTTTGAAGATGCAGATGTATTATGCGCGACATCTTTCCAGAAGCGACGCCAGAGATATTATTCTAGGCCACGTTCCGGAGTTAGTGAAGAAGGACGAAAAATTATCCGTAAAACTTCCTTCCATCATCTCCGGATTAAATTACGGATTAAATCTGGAAAACGGAAGGCCTAAACTTACAGATGCGATCCGCGCATTCTATGTTGTCTCCAACAAAAAAGTAATTAGCTGGGAAGAAATATTAGATTCTTTGAATGTTCCTCCGATAAATGAGACCAAATTCCAAGGATCTCCCGACATCACCAAAGAAGTAGAAACAACATTGATCAAACTATCGGATGATATTTTGACCAGAATGAATAAGAAAGAAGAATTACACGGCCTAAGACAACGTTATTTCAAAATAGACGATAACGGAAAGATCTCTTTCGACTTCTTGAACGGGGTTGTGGACGATTATTTCGCTCATCATATGCCGGAAAATATGAACTCTGCCGCGTTCAAGTCCTCTTACAAAGGAATGCCTCATAAACTGATCCATATCCTTCTCCGCGACTTTCAATCTTGTTACACTCCTCTTTTAGAAGGGACAGTCAAGATAGGGACCAAAAACCATAATAGAGATGTATTGGTAACTCAACCCGGCTTATTCAAAGCTGAGATAGAAGAGATCAATAATCTTCTCAGACAATTGGATGCATTCAATAAGAAGTATCCTAGCTTCCAGTATACATTCTCCAATTTTAACCAAAACACTTCAGGTGGCTCGGTTGAAGATCAGATCACGGTAAATCTATTAAGATTACTTTCAGAAGCTTCTGCCTTCATGGGAAAATTCGCAGAGAAGATCAACGTATTGGTCGAAAACCATTTATTGGCAAAGGATTACGAAGCCAAAGGGCAGTTGAACGAAAGAGTTTTAGCTTCCAAAGAAAAAGTGTTAGAAGAAGTGAAAGTCCTTCATAGATTTCTTCCATATTATGATTCTACGATGGTTTCCGGAAACCGTTTGAATAGTAAAACTTTAGAATATGTTTTTGTGGATATGGCCCAGTTACTATTTAACTATGCGGTCATCTATAAAGACAAGTTTACAGTAAACAAACTGACCGCTCACAGAAAGTTGGATGCAGAACTTAGTGCTTTAAAAGCAGAATATGAACGTCTTTCCGGAAAAACTTTCGACGATCCACAAAACCGATTCGCTTCCTCGGAGGAACAATGAGGATATTGACCGGAGTACAGCCTTCTGGTAAATTACATTTAGGAAATTACTTCTCCGTTATACGCAAGTTAGTCGATTACCAAAACAAGTCCGACCTATTCTGTTTCGTGGCGGATCTGCACGCATTAACCACTTTCAGTTCCGCAAAAAACCAAACAGAAAATACTTACGATGCCGTTTGCGATTTTTTAGCATTAGGGATCGATCCTGATAAATGTGCGTTCTGGATCCAATCAGAAGTTCCCGAAGTCACTGAACTTACTTGGTATCTAAGTATGTCTATCACTGTTCCTAAATTGGAATTGGCGCATTCTTACAAAGATAAGGTCGCAAAAGGGATCGTTCCAAGTGGAGGACTTTTCTTTTATCCTGTATTAATGGCAGCAGACATTCTCGCGTTTAATAGCGATAAGGTGCCTGTAGGAAAAGACCAAAAACAACATTTAGAATATGCAAGAGATATTGCGGAGAAGTTCAACTCCCAGTACGGAGAGACCTTCAAACTTCCTGAACCTGAAATAGACGAAGAGACTGCGATCGTTCCAGGAGTGGACGGAGCGAAAATGTCAAAGTCTTACGGAAACACGATCAACTTTTTCGACGATGAGAAGAAATTAAAAAAATCCGTAATGGGAATCCTCACGGATTCTGCAGGAGTGGATGAGTCCAAGGATTATGAGAAAAGTATAATATACGCGATCCATTCTCTCTTCTTAAACGAATCCGAAAAAAAAGACCTTCAGTCCAGATTTACAAACCCAGGAACCGGTTATGGAGATCTCAAAAAAGCACTATTGGAAACTGTCTTAGAATATTTCGGACCTTATCGAAAAGAAAGAGAAAAGATCGCCGCAGATCCTGCTTATGTAAGATCCGTTATGAAAAAAGGATCAGACAAAGCAAGAGCAGCTTCTTCCCAAATCTTGGATAACGTAAGAGGAAAACTCGGGATCGGGATCTCAAAAGTTTCGGTTTAAATTTAGATCCCTATTCTCTAATCCAAATTTGTGTGCGGAATGAGAATTCCGTGAACTATTCCAATTTTCCAAAACAGGTATTCGTATGGGCGAATACTTGGAACAAAACTACCGGGACTGGATCCCCTCCTCCTTATTTTCCTATCTAATTCTCGGACTTCTATCTTCTTTATTCTTGGACGTCTTCTTTCCGGATCTGGTCTTAATTTGGACAGCAATACATTCAATTAACATAATATTTATCTCTCTTTTATTCTTCAGAAGAAAGATCTTATACTTTTCCTGGGGAGTGATCCTATTCTTTGTTTTGGCGATTTGCGGTTACACAAATAGATCAGCCCCATTTTTAAGAGAATCCAGTTTTTTGAAAAAGGAATTCTCCCACAAAATCAACCAGACCTTAGACAGAGCTAAGATAGAAGGAAGAGCCAGAGAAATTTCCTTAGGTTTAGTTTTAGGAGATGCAAAAGGTTTAGATAAAGAATTTAAGAAGAATGCAAGAGAAGGTGGAATTTTACATTTATTCGCTGCCTCCGGTCTACATCTGGGAATTTTAATAGGATGTATATTCACGGTACTAAAACGAATTCCTTTTTTAGGATATTCTATTCCGAGAATACTTCCTGCATTATTCGGACTTATTTACTTGGCTTGTCTAGGTTTTCCAATTTCACTTGCACGGGCTTGGATCTTTTCTGCCTGGATACTTTTACAATCTTTGTTTTTCCGAAAATCCAAACCTGCAGATATGCTACTCTCTTCGGCCGGATTGGTTTATCTTTGGGATCCTGTTCGTTCTTTTGGGGTTTCTTTTTTACTTTCTTTCGGTGCTGTTTCCGGTATTTTACTTTTACTTCCCTGTTTTCAAAAATGCCTGCCTCCAACCTCCGAAGATAAAACAATCTTAAGTAGATTTATCGGATTTTGGAGAGAAAACCTTTTAGTTTCATTGTCCGCTGGAATAGGGACTCTACCTTCTTTAATTTACTTTTTCGGAACTTATAGTTTCGGATCGCTCGGCTTAAATCTTATTTTAGTTCCAACCTGCGGACTCTTACTTCCTTTATTATATTTTTCTTTAGTATTAGAATCGATCCATCTCTCCTTACCTGCTAAACCAATCTGGCAAGTCGTTTTATTCCTTTTGGAAATTTTAGAAAGAACGACTCTCTATTGGGGAGAATCGGATTTGAATTGGGTTCGTTATTATAGAGGAAATACAAAGTTTTTCGGATTAGGAATTTGGTTTTTATTCTTAATCTTTTTATTTCTCTGGAAATTGCTCCCTTCTGACAAAGTAGAAAATTCCAAATTAGATCTTTCTAATTCTGCAAACAGGAAATCCCGTAGGGCAGCGCTACTTAAAAAGATCTGGCTTCCTGGATTTTGTATCTGCTGCGGTTTCCAATTCTTGCTAGCAAATTCTTCTATTTGGATTAGGCTTCCGGATGCTTTTTTTGGAGATCGATTTATATTTTATCTCCAAGAAAAGAACAGATTAGTACTCGCAGGAAAATGTAAGTATAGCTCCAAAATTCTGTATAAATCATTGGGAAAAGATCCGGAAAGATTCTGTGGAAATTCAACCACCCTTCAGATCTACATAGAACATGAATCTTGCTTGGCCTGGGTCTCGGAATGTTTGAAAAAAAATCAGAATCTATCTCTGCAATATGGAGGAAAAGAAAAACCGAAAATTTCAGGTTTTGAAAATTTGATCTCAGTTCCAAAGGCAGTAGAATTTTACCTACCAGAGCCGGGCCAAAAACTAATCCGATTCGAGGTTGGAAAAGATTCACTCTTTGCTTTAGCGAACCGGACAAAAAGCGGAGAAGGGATCATACTGATCCTTCCAAGATTCGGGATCAAAGAAGATCCAAGAGAATGGAATCGATTCAGAAAACAGCTTGGAATCGCTCCCGGTTGGAAGTTTATTGGAAGTGATGAGCTCCCCGGAATACCCGTTTTATAAACCAAATGTAATCCGGGAATTTCTGTCAGAAAGATCTTCTGCTCCGCTCAAAAAATGGGGCCAAAATTTTCTAATAGATCCAAACGCTGTAAAAACTTTGTTCTCCAGCGCAGAGCCCCAACTTCTACAAAAATCAGAACTGATCTTAGAGATTGGCCCCGGCCTTGGAGCACTTTCCCATATGCTCTATGGGCTTGGAAAAAAACTCAGATTATACGAGATCGATCCGGTATATTATAAATGGTTAAATGAGTTCTTACCCGGAACAGAAATCATTTTAGGAGATGCAAGGCAAACCTTATCGGAACAGGAAAATCGCTCATGCTTTTTATTCGGTAACCTACCTTATTATATCACTTCAGAACTCATACTTCTTTCTTTGGAGAAACTTCCGAATTTACAAGGCGCAGTTTTTTTAGTCCAAAAAGAATTCGCGCAAAGAATCACGAAAGAGATCTCTTCTCTTTCGATTTATGCTGGTGCTTACGGAAAATTCCAGAGCAAAAAGACGATCAAGGCTGGATGTTTTTATCCTTCTCCAAATGTGGATTCGAGTGTTCTTACATTTGTTTCAAACAAAAGATTTTCTAAAAAAGAATCCTACCAAGTTTTAGAAATTTTATGTAGGACCTTATTTTGGGGAAAAAGAAAGAAGATAGGTTCTTCTATTAAAGAAGCTCCATTGGATTCTTTTTATCCGAATGGTCTTCCTCTTCCAATCTCCGAAGAAAATTTAAGATCTAAATTGAAAGAATGTATAGAATTTGCAGGAATTTCCCTAGACAAAAGACCGGAAGAATTAAAAGCAGAAGATTTTTATAGAATTGTGGATTTTTTTTAGATCGATTAAAAAGAGCAGAGGAAAAGTCCCCCTGCTCTTCTCAAAAACTAACGATACCTTTCTCGGTCTCGTTGTTGTTGCATCCTTTTTTGCTCTTTGTGGATAGTTTTCCACTTCGCTTTTTGTTCTCTGAATTCGATTGAATTTGGAGCGCTTAAGTTCACAGTTCTTTCCAATTCTCTTTTGAGTTTCAAATAACTTTTAAATCTTTCTTCCGAAATTTTTCCCGACTCGATCGCAAGTTTTACTCCACAATCAGGTTCGCTAATGTGAGAACAATCTTGGAACCTACAATTAGAAGAGGCTTCGAAAATTTCAGGAAAGGTTTCTTCTAGTCCCGAGCCATCGGACCAAAGTTGGATCTCCCGCATACCTGGAGTATCCAAAATCCAAGAGCCGGAATCCAAATGGAACATCCATCTATTCGTAGTGGTATGCCTTCCTTTCGAATCCGATTCTCTGACTTCGTTTATGGATCTGATTTTTTCTCCGATCAATAAGTTAAGAAGAGAAGATTTACCTACTCCGGAAGATCCTATAAAAGCGGAAGTTGATCCGTCTTTCCAAAATGTTTCCAATTTTTCTAAACCTTCTTGTTTATGATTGGAAACGGAGAATACTTCCACGCCAGGACAAGATCTTTGAACGATAAGGATCTTTTCCTTTAGTTCATCTTCCCTGTCCGAATATAGATCTTTCTTGGTCAGTATGACTACAGGCGTCGCCTTACTTTCCCAGATCTGTATTAAGGTTCTTTCCAATCTTCTTGGTTGGAAATCTCCGTCCAAACCTTGTAGCAGAAAAATTCGATCCATGTTTGCACAAATCGGATCCGGTTTTAAAGTTTCTCCTTTGGTTTTTCGTACGAGTAAACTTCTCCTTGGAAGGACTTTGTGGATTAGATAGTCTTCTCCGCTTAATTTTGTGACGAGGACCCAATCTCCTGCGACAGGTAGATCCAAACTAGAATCCGCATTAAAACGAAGTGCACCCGTTAACGTTCCGGTACCTTCTTCTTTTTTACTTCCTAATTCGAGTCGAAACTCTTGTCCTTGTTCTCCGATAATCCTCGCAGGAATCGGATCAGAGATACCTAGGTCCTCTGAAATTTTGATAAATTCTTTTTCTCGATCCGCATCCCATACGGATAAATTCAAAGATGGTTTTTGATCCATTTATTTTGCCCAAACCTACATTATAGGTATGTTTCATGTAACTCCCTCGTGATGCGAGGGTCCTTTGAGGAAAAGGTTGTTAAACACAGGCAATCATATGCAAACTTAATCTTTAGACTTCCGGGTCCAATCGAAGTTGTAAAGTTTTTTTTGAGAAGAAAAGGATCAGCTAGAATATTTCTGGAAGGCTTTGTATTCTTCTATCACCTTCTTACCGAATTCTAGCCATTCCTCGTCTTTTTTAAAACTGAAATGTTGCAGAACTTCCCAGTGAATGGCCGCCGGATCCGCTTTTCCATCCAGACAGTCTATGATCCAATCGGATAAGTAGACCGCAAATACAACGTCTCTGGATTCTTTTTTGGCCATCAATGGTCTATGGTGATATTCCGCGGCGACCTTGATCGTATCCGAAAAATTCCATTTTTCGCAGATCATACCTCCCAAAGAAGTATGAGTGATCCCGAGCGCGGCTTCTTCCAATCCAAGGGTAGAAGGTAAAAGTTTTTTGCCGGAAATATCGGTTAACTTTTCGATCGTATCTCCTTCTAGAGAAAGTAAAAGTACAAGTCCTATATTATGAAGAAGTGCGGCACAAACCAGATTTGTAAGAAATGTTTTCTTCCATCCCATTCTTTCTCCAAGCCTTCTGCAAATATAAGCGGAGAGACTGGACATTTCCCAGATATGTTCGAACTCTTTATATCTTTCTTCCAGGATCTTTTTGGTCCCGAGACTCAGGAGAATATTATTTAATTCTGATAGACCGATCAACTTAATCGCATCTTCAAGTGTTTCGACCTTTCTTCCTTGTGCAAAAGAAGCTGAGTTCGCAAGTTTTAGAATATTGGTAGATAAAGAAACGTCTCTTCCGACTTGTTCAGTGATCTGTTGTATGGAAGAATCAGGCTTATTGATCAGACTCATGATCTGATTTAAATTTTCCGGGAATGTGGGGAGTTTATCTATTTCTGCGATGATCTCAACGGTACGTTGGTAGGAAACATTTCTATGTTTGAAGTCCAACGGAATTTTGATATAAGCGGAAGTGATCCCACCTTCTGCTTTTAACTTATAAGAATCAGCGGCAATCCCTTCGTTTTTTAACATCAAAAGGGACATGGCAAGTCCAAGACCTGCACCTTCGGAATCGTCTGCATGGTCCGCAAAAACTTCTCCTAGGTCGTTATACTCTTTACTCTTACCGATCCTATTCTCTACACGTTTTAATTCTTCCGGAATGATAGGAGCGTTATTAGAGACCCTCATCAAAAAACTAGTTCGATTGAAAGCAAGAGTGATCAAACAATGGAATTTGACTTTTTCCAACAAGGCAGCATATCGTTCCTTGTCCTTGATCATTTCTTTTTTGAAATTCGCCATCCCCCTCACGTAATCGTCGGGGTTGGAAATGTTTAGATTGTTTTCGGCAAAAAAGATACGTTTGGAATTTGCCTTAACGGCGTTCATCGCGCTTTCTCTTAAGATAGAAAAAACGGATTCTTTTAGGGAGATCGCATCCAAATAGACGAGGTACCTGTCCAAAAGAACGCTGAGTAGTTTATCCACACTTTTGTTCAAGGTGGTAAACCGGATGTAGAGAGGATTTAGCTTTTCAATGCGTTCGTTTACGTTTCGAACGCTCAGATAGTATCCTTCCTTTTCGAAATGGTACCAATTTATATTCATTTTCGCTCGGCGGAAGGGCCTGCTATATCCTACTGCTGAGCAGGTTTTGTCAACCCTAGATTAAATTCCCCGAATCCCTTAGGGCCTAAATCTCTTTGTGCCGAGTGCTCAACCATAGAGTGGATTTTAAAATTACGATCCATGCTCCTACTTGGACGAATGAATAAGGTCCATAGAAATTTTTAGGATCTGCCTTCCCCAAAAAAAGCGCAAAAGAATGATAAAAAACAGTCCCGACCTGGGGAAGCACCCAGTAGATCGCTTTTAGAACGAACTTTTTGAAATCGCTCGCTTCCGCTGACATATCGATATTTTGGTTATAGGCTACAAAATCCAAAATGCAGCTGAAAAGTATGAGACCAAGAGAACTTACGATCGCAAGAGACTGGTTCGAAAACAGAGTCACCAAAAGAACCAATAGAACAAAAAACGAATACACTAACATCATGGTCCCTTGATACCAAAGGAACTCCCAAGGAATTTCCAAAGAGAACCAAGAGCTGATCCCGAACGCCAGGAGTACAAAAAGAACTACACATATCAGTAACGTTAGCCCCTTACTTCCCACGTACGCGAACGGATCCACTGGACGACTCAACCAAAGAGTATGGACCTGAGAGTCCATGTCTTGACGGAGAAGATCGGAAGTCAGGATCACCAGAAAGACCAAACTCCAAAAAGAAGTCAGGATAAAATACATATAAGAAGAAACACCGTGACTAGTCTCTCCTCCTACAGAAGTAGTACAGGTCCATTCTCCCAATAAAAAAAAGCCAAGCAGAGAAAAATAAAAGAATATTGCCTTACGCCGAAGCACTTGGACAAACGTTAGCCGAAGCAGTGTCCCAATTTGGCGAAACGCAGAGGAGATAAAAAATTTGAAATCGGCTTGAGAGCTCAATTTGATCCTCCATTTTCGGAACCTTCAGTAAGTCTAAAAAATACATCTTCTAAAGATTCGGTCTTTCTTTCGTAGAGGAAAATTTCCGCACCCTTCTCCACTAAGATAGCAGGAAGTTTTTTTAGATCTACTTCGGGCTTAGGGCGTATTTCCCAGGTTTTTCCGTCCTTCTTATTTTCCAAAGAGATCTCTTCCAAATACGATTCGGGCGCAGATTCCAAACGAATACGTATCCTGTCCTTGCCTTGTTTTAATTCGTCTAGTTTGCCCTGAGCCATTAGATTTCCTTTATGAAGGATACCAATCTCGGTACAGATCTGTTCTACTTCTAACAAACGATGAGAGTTGATCAGAATAGTGACTCCTCTCTTTTGATTCTCTTCTAAGATTAATTCTCTGAATTCTTTATAACCCGCAGGGTCCAAGCCGGTTCCAGGCTCATCTAAAAGCAAAAGTTCAGGTTCAGCACCCAGCGCGTTTGCAAGACCCAATCTTTGGAGCATACCTTTGGAATAAGTGGAAATTTTTCGATCGGCCGCTTCTGCTAATCCCAACTTTTCTAAAAACTCGTTACTTTTCTTTTTTGCAATAGCAGAAGATAGTAATGCTAATTTAAAACTTGCTTCTAAAAATTCTCTCCCACTCAAATAAGTAGGGACGGCCATTCTTTCCGGAAGATAACCTATCTTAGTTCTGGCAAGAGGAGAAGGTTCCAAACCCAAAACCTTGCAGCTACCTTCGGTCTGTTTGGAAAATCCGAGTAGGATACGGACCAAAGTAGTTTTACCGGCTCCGTTTTGACCAAGTAGACCGAAAATCCCACCTTGCGGAATTTTTAGATCAATCCCTTGTAATGCTTTTACTTTCGGATAAAATTTGCGTAGGTGCTCTATTTCAATTGCAAATTGAGGCATTCAAAAATCCTTAGACCAAGTGCCGGAGACGATAGTTCCATTGCTTCTCGAAGCAATCCTTTTTATTAGAACGCGTACGCACAATTCTACATTTATTCTATGAAGATTATCATAGCCAGACATGGGGAAGCCGATCCCCATTCAGAAGACGGCAAAGATTCCTCCAGAGTACTCACTCCAAAGGGAATCACAGATATAGAAAAGATGGCCCGGTTCTTTCAAACCGGATTTAAGATCAAAAAGATCTATCACAGTCCTTACGTTCGCACAAAAGCCACCGCTGAAATTTATTCCAAGATCTTAAAGCCTGAGTTGGAAACCGAATCCGCGGAGTATCTTCTTCCTGGAGAAGACTATTTTAGGATCTGTCCTCTTCTTAAAGATAATTCTAATTCGGATGCGATCCTTTTAGTGGGTCATAGTCCTGATGTAAGCGTATTTGCAGAAACTCTTCTGGGAATTTCAGGAGTAGGGAAATCTTTTCTATTCACTCCTGGTTCCGCACTTGCAGTGAATATTCCTCGCGAAAAATTCCAAGGGGGACAGATCATATGGTTTGTATCTCCCGACTTTCTTTGTTGATCTTTCATGCTTACTTAAGCTGCGGCCCTGTTTTTTAAAAACCAGTTTACATAGGGATCAATCCTAAAAAATCATACACCTGAGGACCGGGGTGTAGCGCAGTGGTAGCGCACTTCTCTGGGGGGGAAGGGGTCGCTGGTTCAAGTCCAGTCACTCCGAAAGTCCTCTTTTAACTTCTCTTCATTCCAAACTCGGAACCTTACAACCCACTATTTCATAAAATCTAATGATCGTTCCGGTTCTGGATCCTGATTTACTTCGATTCAAGATAGTATATATGACGTAATCGTTTTCAGATTTAACCAAAGCCCCCTGGAACCAAAAACTTCCTTCCCAAGAACCTGTTTTACCGTACACGTTAGCCGATTGTTCAGGACATTCAGACCAAAAAAGGGCCTTTTTCCATTCTTCCATAATACCTTTGTTAAGACCGTAACCATTCTCAAAAATTTTGGACCAAGAAGAATGTACACTCTTAGGAGTTAATCTGATCCTTCCTCCATGCTTTAAACCTGCAAGATCAATCCACCAATCCTTAACTTTGATATTCGATTTAGAATTTTCTAAATAACCGATCTTATGTAATGTAATGTCCAGTTTGTCTTTTCCCAATTTAGGAAAAACTTTTTCGAAATAATCATTGGAAGAATAAAACAACGCGTCTCTCAAATCCAAAGGCCTGGGAGAATTAGGAATATGTTTGTCTGCACATTCTATTTTTTCTTCCGGATCAATGACGTTATTCTCGAGCAAAGACAAAACTAGATACGTTTTAAAAGTAGAAGCAGGAGAATATTCCCTTTTCAGAAATTCAGATGCTCCGTAAGCCTTTTCGAACTTGGGTTTACCGGAACTTACCTCTGTCACAAGGATCAACTCCTCGGAGGTCTCGGAGTTTGGTGTGATCGTTTTGGAAGAATGATTTTGAGAATATAATGGAGTGAAAAAGAAAAGAGAAGATAGTTGAAAGAGTAAAAAACAGCCTAGAGCGGATTTCTTTCCCTCTGAAAATCGAAACATGATCGTTTCCTATTCCAGGGGAAAAATCCGCCCATCATTTCTTTAAAAATTGTTTTAAGATATTCTCTCGAATCTCTTCTATTTTAACGATTCCCCAAGCCAGAGGAACTTTGAATTTCAACGCGTTATCGCTCAGGTCTTTTTCTCCCTGTGCTTTGAGTTCGTCGAATCTCTGCTCCACCTTCTCCTTTCCGTCGTTTAGATCCTGGAGAAGTTTATCGAAAATCTCTTTCGAAGTCTGGACGGCCCCAATCCCGGCATTGATTATATCGTTTAGTTTTTGGTTGTCCATGCCCTGCTATTCCTTTTTAACTCCATTTTTATGCACTGCACAAAAAATGCAAGAATAAAATTCCTGCTCGGGCCTTGAATCTAGTTGCCAGTGCCGGATTTAGGGCAGATCTTTGGACCCCATGCGAGTCTCCATTCTACCCTTAGTATTTGCCGTTTTTGGCCTGTTTTTCAGCAATTGTTCCGGAGATATCAAAGATATCCCTTTAAAAGGCTGCTCCAAGATTTCCGGGATGCCTGGCCCGGAAGATTTGGCCATAGATAGAGATGCAGGTTTACTTTACGTATCTTCCCATGAAAGAAGGATCAAGGACCAAGAAGGAAAGATCTACTTTTTGGATCTAAATTCTTCTGCTCTAGAACCGAAACTTTTGGAAACAGAGTATCCTAAAAATTTCAGACCGCATGGGATGAGTCTCTTAAACCAAAACGGAAAGTATAGATTATATGTGATCTCCCATATCACATTGTACAAAGAACATTCTATAGAAGTTTTTGAAAGAGTAGAAAAACCTTCCGCGAAGTCCAAGGCGGGAAAATGGAAACATATCCAAACTCTGCAAGATCCTTTAGTTACAAGTCCTAACGATCTATCTGTCGCGTCCGAAAATGAAATTTTCGTTTCTAACGATCATGGAGAAGGAGGATTTATGCTCTATCTATTCCATGACCTTTTTAGAATGAAACGTTCCGAGATCGCTTACTACAATGGAAAGTCTTGGTCTTCTTTGGGAAATCCTGTCTCCCTAGGGAATGGAATCCTGTATGTAAAAAGACCGGACGGAAAAGAAGTTTTATACAGATCTTCCTTTAATGAAGGTACCGTTCTAAAATTCGATATCAAAAGAGAAAACGGAACAATCGTATTAGGGGAACCTAAATCGATCCTACTCGGAAGCGGGCCGGACAATCTGGAGATTGACGAAAAAGGGACCATCTTCACTGTTACTCACCCTTCCGTAATGAAATTCCTAAAACATGCAAGCAATGCAGAAGCACATTCTCCAACTAAGATATTTACTATTTCGCCTGATGATTCTATCAGAGAAATCTTTTCTAACTCAGGCGAATTGATCTCTGCAGGAAGTACTGCACTTTCGTATAAGGAAAGAGTTTATATCGCTCAAGTATTCAACGATTTTATTCTGCAATGCCAATTATAAGAACGGCTTGCCTGTCTAAATCATAGATGTCAGAAGAAATTACAAAAACGCCGAAACAATCCTCAGTGGAAACCAGGCATATCGTTATGCCCGATCATACCAATCATTATGGTACCCTCTTCGGAGGGACCCTAATGTCTTGGATAGACTCGATCGCGGTCATGGTCGCTCAAAGACATTGTGGAAGAGAAGCAGTCACTGCAAGTGTGGACAAACTGAATTTTCTGGAACCGATCTCTTTGGGAGATCATGTAATCCTAAAGGCTTCAGCAAATTATGCAGGAAGATCTTCTATGGAAATCGGCGTACAAGTCTCTAAAGAAAATCC
Organism: Leptospira hartskeerlii; assembly: GCF_002811475.1. NCBI lineage: Bacteria > Pseudomonadati > Spirochaetota > Leptospiria > Leptospirales > Leptospiraceae > Leptospira > Leptospira hartskeerlii. Next base: position 44,921 of record NZ_NPDL01000010.1, on the reverse strand, counting down.
TTATACAGGGATTGTGACTCGTGCAACTACTGCGTATCTCACATTCGTTGCCTTGGATGAAAATAAGAAGCCCTGCCCCATTCCTAAAATAAAACCAGAAACGGAAACAGAGATCAGAAGATACGAAAATGCAATCCTACGCCAAGAAGCAAATCGGAACCTTGTGAAAAAGATCAAAGATAACGGAAAAGTTTAATTATCTTCTGCGATATACTTCTGCTTCTACAATTGCAACTTTTCTAAGTGTAGAAGGTTCTGCAGTAATTCTGAATTTTCTGAACTTGGAGGAATTCTCTTCTAAATACGCTTGAACGAATTCATTTCTCTTTTGACGATCCGAAAATACGAACGTATCAATAGAATCCAATGTATGGATAAAATCCTCCTTCGGAATGGGAAGTTCTCCAGGGATAAATTCCAACACCTTCAAATTCGGATATTCTTTTTGAATATGAAAATAAGGATCCGGAATTGCCTGCAGATACATCTTCTTAGAGCCTTTTAATTCAGGTCCTAAAACTTCGTAAAATCTATCCTTGAGATCGAATTCAGGATTTCCGAAACCTATCCTTTTATATGCATTCACTAAAATTGCTATATTGGAAAATACTAATATAGCTGCGATGAATTGTACCCTTCTGCTTCTGATCCTTTCGAAAAAGAATCCTCCCAAAGCCGACAAAGGGATACACAAATACATTACGTAATAATATTCAGTGGATAAGATCAAAAAGAATAGAATGGAAACTGTCCATGCGGAGAAAAAGAATGCAGACTTTGGCTTATCCTTAATCTCCCCTCTTACTACCCAGAGCCCGTAAGCTAATGCTAAATAAAAGAATAATCTTAAGCCTGGAGATTCGTATCCGCCTAATAATACTTTGATCTTTGTAATTGGGGAGAAGGATTGGAATAGATCTTTTTTACGTCCGAACTGCGCACCGAACTGATAGAAAAAAATTCCCCAATCAGGATGGATCCAAATTCCCCAAACGAGGATCGGCAGCGCTCCACCCAACCAAAACATCCAGACCTTCCATGCTTTTGCTTGGTGGATCAGAAGTAATGCAGGCACTCCGAAAATTGCACCGAACGGATGTGATAAAAATGAGATCCCTAAAAAGGATCCGGAGAAAAATGCTTCATATTGTTTAAGCGGAACTTCTCCCTTCCATTTTGCTTTTCTTGCGAGTACTAGTAAGGATAGGAGTGCCCAAAATAAACTGAGAGCCTCCATTCTAGCGGTCCAACCCACTCTTAAAAACAATAGATCAGTGAATAAAAGTAAAGAAGCACCTAATCTTGCAATCGGAGAATAATCGAATGTTTTTAGTATGAACCAGAATATCCAGACGCTCGCAACGGATAAGATCGCTGCGAATAATCTTAAAACTTCGAGACCTTCTCCCCAAAATTTGAGAACCCAACCATTTAACAAAAAGAAGACGGGAGGCATCCAAAGAGTTTTGGTCTCCATTCCTTTTACTAAACCTTCGAGCACCTCTGTGCGGAAGAGTCCATTCTTTGCAAAATCTAAAGAAGGAGAATAGAATAAAACTTCGTCAGGCCATACAGGTGGGAACTCCAACCCGGAGATCCTAAATATTAAAAGCGAAAGTATAGATAAAAAGAAAAGACCGATGAGTCCGTAAATTTCGGAAGATCGGTCTTCTGTGCTTGTGCTAGCGGGGGAACCCATGATACAAAGCGCCCCCGGCTAATTATTTTAAGGTAGCTAATGCTTCTTGTTCGGTTTCGTAGACTTCGAAAAGATCCAACAATTCCACAACGTCGAAAACTTTCTTAACGTTAGGCGTGATGTTGCAAAGTTTGAGTTTTCGATTCTGCTTTTCTAGTTCCCGGACCATTCCGACAAAGATCCTGATCCCGGAAGAAGATATATAAGAAATATTTTGCAAGTTAATGACGATATCACCAGTTCCTGCTTGGACATCGTCTAGAAGTTTTGCTTCTACCTCGTCCGAATGTGTGATATCCAGCCTGCCATCCAATTGGACTAGGGTGTGTTTCCCTACTTTTTTCGTTTTAATTTCCAAGCTAGGCTCCGAGCGACGATCCATAAGATCATATTCCGACAAAGAAAATTTCCTTTTTAGTTACAAAAAGGGAACGGAAAGTTCGCCGTAGACTAAAATAGTGAGGAAATGGGGTTTTACAAGAATTTTTTCCCGTCCTCTAATTCTCCCATAGTTGGAAAATCCTAAATTTGGAATATTATGCCGCCGATCCGTTAATCTCTTCCAATGGAAATTTTTTGAGCAGAACCTGCTTAGGTTTCTGGCCAATCAAGTCTTTCAGGGACTTTTGGGAAGAAAGCCCTAACTGCTCCCGGATGCTTTCCAGGTCCCAGCCTGCCTCGAGCAGGTGAGAAGCCAAACTTCTCCTGAGCCTAAAAACTGAAATCGAAAGACCCGTCATCTCCTCTAGCTTGGAAAACATTTTTTGAACAGTTCTGGGACGAAGTTTGCCCATCCTGCCTGAAAACAAAAAGTCCTCTCCTTGTTTGCCCTGAGAAATAAACCAAAGATCCCTTCTGAGAGAAAGCGGGATGGAAGGGTTTCTAGGGTTTAAGGTTTGGGAATGGTGGATCAATATATTATGATGGGACCAATCCAGATCCTCCACTTTCAAAGAGACCAACTCGGAAAGTTGAAGCCCGAACGAGTATAACATTCGAAACCAAAGATAATGATTTTCGTGAGTTCTGGATGCGTTGAGAAGGAGACGGATCTCATCCTTGCTCAAGGCAGGATTATCCTCCGGCAGAATTTTGGTTCTACTTCTTTTCTCTTTTTTCATTCGAATACCTTAATGTGATTTGTGTAATTTTTTTTCTCGGAGAATGAAAATTTTGATAATGCCTGCAAAGTAGAATTTGCCATTTCGATCGCTTGGTTTGCGGAATAGTGGTTACCGACGGGAGCGCGATGGAACGTGGATTCTCTGCTCCGCGACTTTTCAAATCGTCATTAAATTGTTATCCGATCTTAACGAGTCCGGGTTTGGATACAAATATGAAATATTTCTGGAAGGCGGCCAAATTCGCCCTTCATTGCCAATTACCTACTCCTCCTAAAGTCTCCGAACAAGAGATCTCAGTTAAAACGGATCAATTTGAAATCCCCGCAATCTTATATACTCCAAAAGGAAAATCCTGTGGAACCATTTTGGCAGTAAATGGATTGGCTTACATGGGAAATAAGGACCCAAGATTCGCAGCAGTCTGCAAATCTGCAGCGGCAGTAGGCTACACTGTTATTTCTCCATTACTAGTAGAAGTTACACAATTCCGGATTCGGAAAGAGACTGTTGAAAAGATAAAAGATCTGATCCTTCATATTTCTTCTAATAAAGAATATTGTCCGGATCAAAAACTTTCTTATATCGCTCCTTCTTTTTCAGGAAGTATGGGCTTAATTGCTGCTTCCGATCCGGAAGTAGGAAAAAAGATCTCTTCCATCCTTACGATCGGTGCTTATTGTGATGTGCAGTCTACTCTGGATTATGTGATGACTTCTGACGAGGGAGACGAATACGGAAGAATGATCCTTCTTTATAATTTCGTAAAGTATGCTCTCAAGTCTGATAATCAAGAGTTGGAATTTGCATTGAAGGCTTGCGTTTTAGACGGAAGTTTTTCCAGAGAAAACTTAGAACTTCCTACCGTCTTAGAAAATATCAGCGAAGAAAACAAAGAAATATTCTTCAAACTTAGAGAAGATAAAAGTTTCAGAGAAAAGATCTGGAAAGAGATTGTGGCCAATGCCGGATCTCAAAGTTCATTCTTACAAGAGCTTCAAGTAAAAGATAAACTTCACCTATTAGACTGCCATGTTTCCATAGTTCACGGCCTGGGAGACAACGTGGTTCCTGCAAAAGAAGCCTTGATCTTAAAGGAAAATCTTCCGCGCAAAAAATCCAAATTAGTATTAACACCTTTGATCTCTCATGGAGATGTTGGGATTTCTTTGGGTCAAATACCCGCGATCTACGATTTAGTGCAGGGGTTCGCATTCTTCTTTAAGAACGCTAAAGTGAAAGAGAAGGCAGCCTAATTTAAAAACTTTTCGTATAAAAGAATTCGATCAAGTCCCTGATTTTATACGGTTTTTCCAGAAGATCGTTAATTCCAAGTACGGAAAGTTTTTCCTTGGTTTCATTTCCAAAATCAGTTCCGGAAACGAAAATTTTCAGATCGGGACATTCTTTCTTAATGGTTTCCAAAAATTCCAAGGAAGAAAGATTTTCAAAATCCAGATCGATAACCGTTAAAACGGCAGTTGATTTAAATTTATGTAATATTTCGTGAGCCTTTTTAGCGCTATCTGCGCTGATCAATCTGAAGCCCAAGGCTAACATTTGGTCTTGTAAGATTTCCGACAAATAAGGAGATTCTTCCACTACCAACATAATACCCGTAGAGGTTTGAGAACTTTTTCCAGAGCTTTCTATAAATTGAGAAGTTTTGGTTTTTGCCACTGGGAAAAACAATCTTATACTTGTGCCCATTCCTAACTGGGAACTGACCTGCACCATTCCTTCATGGTTTTGCATGATCCCATAAACCATAGACATTCCAAGCCCGCTTCCTTGGGTCTTGGTCTTTGTAGTAAAGAACGGTTCGAAAATCCTCTTTTTGGTATCTTCACTCATCCCTTCTCCGTTATCCGAAACCTCTATACAAAGATATTCCGCAGGTTCCGAAAGTGGGAACGATTCTCTAATATTTGCGCCTTGGACTCCAAACGCTCGGATAGAGATCTCTCCTCCATCAGGAAGTGCATCTCTTGCGTTTAAACAAAGATTTATAAGCACCTGCTCCAATTGGGAATAGTCTCCTACGATCGTAGGAAGTCCTTCCTTACATTCTTTTTTGAATTTAATTTTTTCGGAGAATGTGGGGAGCAAAAGATCTACAGTTTCATTCACCAATTGGTCCGCTAAGATCGTCTTAAATCCGCCTCCTCCCTTTCTAGCTAAGGAAAGAAGTCTTCGGACTATAATTGCTCCCCTTGCCGCGGCAGCATTGATAGAACGGGACATGTCCAAAAGAGAAGCAAATTTAGAAGACTCCAATTGCATTTTAGTCGCATACCCGGAAATGATCTGCAGAATATTATTAAAATCGTGAGCGATCCCTCCCGCTAGTGTTCCGATCGTTTCTAGTTTTTTAGATTCTATTAATTGAGCTTCTAGTTTACGACGAAGAGTATCATCTAATAGATATCCACGGATAGAATCCACATTTCCTGATTTATTGAATGTAGCGAAATAATTTCCCGTTGTGTGGATGGGCAATCCATTCTTGTCCTGAAAAAATTCTTCGTAGGTTTCTAATCTGGAACTGATCCGTATTTTTTGTAAGAAAAATGAATAATCATCGTAAGAAGGAAAAAGGTCTGCGAAATTCTTGAGAGAAGCTTCTGCTTGAGTTTCAAATCCGAACATCCTCAGAAAAGAAGAATTAGCTGCTAAAATATTTCCAGAAACGTCTGTTATAAAATTTGCGGAAAGATTTTCTTCGAAAAATTTTCGGTATTGTTCTCGGCTCTGTAGAAGTTTACCTTCTATCCTCCTTCTCTTTTGTAACTCTTTTCTAGAATCGCTTGTTGCTCGTCCAGTAATCAAAGCAACCATGCATAAGATCCCTAAGTTTACTAAAAAGATAAGTTCTTTATCATCCTTAAACCATTGATACTGTTCAGAACGACCAAACAAAACTGGAAATATCAACGTAACTAACTGCACCCAGATATTAGCAGTTAGAGCCATAGTGATACCGTATCTTAATGCAGCCCAAAGAACGAATAATGCGAAAACAAACCAATATTCTAAAGAAGGAATGATTGCACCGAAAACTCCACAGAGCAAAAATACTAAGACAATCTCCGCGATCCTTCTCGGTTTTAGGTTTCTGAGCCTACTTCTGTCCCAGCTTGTTTCTCTATTTCCCCAAGCGCCTTCCGTTCTTGTCCAACCTTTGACCTCCATCCAAGGAGTTACCCATAACAGTATAGGAACAGAAATGCTCAATGTGTCGAATAACGTGGCGACCAATCCAGACAAACTAGATGAGAGCCATTTATCCTGAAAAAGATCCCCGAATAGAAGAAGCCCTCCAGTAACCAAAAACCCGTTACATATCGCTGCGGGAAAAGCTACCCAAAGTAAAAATCGTACCGTCTCTCTAAGATCCGGTATCCAAGGCTTTCCTTTTCTCAATTTGATAAAAAAGAACCAGGAAATTCCCACAGCCAAAACTTCCCAGAGACAATAGATCGGATATTTGTCCACATCGTGGAGCCCCCAGAGATGGGCGCTGAATAATGCATTTGCATACATTGCGGGTAACGTGCGTGCCGGTCCCCACCAAAAGCATAATATGATACCGACAGGAATAGGAAGATAGGATATGGAGACCCCGGTATCCACTTGGAAGGCCAAGGATGCCTTGGAAGCGAAATGAAATAGGATTAACGGAAGGATCCAAGTCCAATAAGGAAGCGCCTTATTTTCTATATTGGGAGTTTTTCCGCTGTTCTTTATGTCGGATATAAAATTCAGAACCTCGCCCCAGGTTCCAATATTCCTTATCGTTTAAAGGGAATCCACTCTTTGCAGGAAATAGGATTAAAATTAATAATTAAGATCCCTGAAACTTTTAGTTTTCACATGGGAAAAAAACCATAATATGCGCTGTTAAACGGGAATTGCTAATGTCAAAGCGGAACTTAATTCTGCTCTACTGGAGAGATGTCTATATGGATCCAATATTCGTCTCCATAATCGAAGAATAATTCTTCGCCTGCTTTGATCTTACGCATTGCTTCGAATCGCGCAGTCTTCCAGCGAGTGGATACCACTAATTTTACATTCGGCTTGGAGCTATGATTGATATAACGGGTATAGTTGGACTCTTTACCTTCTCCGTAGATCCAATGATCTTTGCAGATCCAGAGTAAATATTTAGACTCACAATATTTAGCGGAGTTTGCAGACTTATCGTTTAGCACTCTACCGGTATAAAATCCGATAGTATCACCTTTGACTAAGTCTTGCGTGGAGAATAGTCCCATTCCAATTCCGGGTATCTCGGATTCCCTAATTTCGAAATCCTTTTCTGAAAATACTCGAGGTCTGCGAATTTTATATCTGACCGACATCGTAAAAAACACATCCTCCTACTGGAATCGGAATATTAATCCAAAGAATCTTATGCCCTCTCTTTGTCCATCCGCAATTGATTTATCATGTTTTTCTACTGAAAAGAAACAGAGTCTCAATGAGAGAGTCTTCCCTTGTTTAAAAAATATTCCCAAGTTAAGGTATCACTTTAGGTCCAAATTTTTTTATAGGCTTGTCTATCGAATATATGATGTAAATCTCTACTAAGATGGACAAACCGTATAGAAAGAACGTTGGAATGGTAGTCTTCAACTCCAAAGGAGAGGTTTTAGTAGGAGAACGACTGAATTTTAAAGGCTCTTGGCAGTTTCCTCAAGGCGGGATAGATGACGGAGAAGATCCTAACTCTGCTGCTCAAAGAGAACTTTTAGAAGAAGTAGGCATCCAAGACGCTAAGATCATCTGTGAATATCCAAGTTGGATCAATTATGATTTTCCCGAGTCCTTACATTTAAGCTCTAATTTAAAAAAGTATAGAGGCCAAACCCAAAAATGGTATCTTCTATACTGGGATGGTAAAGCGGAAGACTGCGATCTAACGGTTCATGAGCAAGAATTCGAAAGAGTTAGATTTATTCCTTTCCAAGAATGCCTTTCGACCGTGGTCTCCTTTAAAAAAGATGTGTACCAAAAACTAGTACAAGAGTTCGAACCTAAGATCTTGGATTTTATGAAGAAGGGACCTTCTTCATGAGCGAAACATTTTATACTCCATCCGGAGGACCTCCTCCTCCCAGTCCTCGTCTCAGAGAATTGTTCGCAAAAGTTGGAGAAGATTCCATTAGGGAACTTGTTTCCGTTTTCTATGATCAAATAGCCGTCAGCGAAATTCGTTCGATGTTTCCGGAAAATCTAGAAGAGAGCAAAGTAAAATCAGCAGACTTTATGGTACAGGTTCTCGGAGGCCCACCCTATTATGTTCAAAAATATGGCCCTCCAAGAATGAGAGCGAGACATCTTCCTTTTCCGATCGACGAAAAGGCGAGAAGAGTCTGGCTTTCCTGTTACCGCAAAGCAATAAAAGACTGGAAAGCAGATGAAGAATCTAAAGAGATACTTTGGCAGTTTTTGCAGGATTTCTCCTCATGGATGGTAAATAAGGCTTCTTCTCAAGAATAAGGGAGTATAATTTAGCTGTAGGAGTTACAACGTGAATGGCTGCAAAAAACGAATCTAGAGCAAAAATCAGGATCCGAGGAACCGTACAAGGAGTTGGTTTTAGATATTATGTGCTGCAAAGAGCGCAAGAATGCCGACTGAAAGGTTACACTATGAATCTTCCTACAGGAGAAGTCGAAGTAGTGGTCGAAGGAGACAAAGTTTTTATTGAAGATTTGTACAAAGCAGTTCAAAGAGGACCTTCTAAAGCAAAAGTAACGGAAGCTACAATCCAATGGGAAGATGCTAAAGGTACGTTTAGGACTTTCGAGATCAAACGTTGATCTAATGTTCCCCATTAGAAATCCGATCTTGAGTTCAATCGGATAAATTTTACTGACTAAACCTGGATTTTTTCGGAGAATGACTGTATGCAAGCGAAGGATACATCTAAAAATAAATTTCTAAACCTTGCTCTCTTCCGAATTCTAGGATCTATCTTTATCGCATCGGTCTTACAAAACCCGATTTTCTCAGTCACTCCTACTCCTGTTTCTTTTATGAGTCCGGTATATGCGGTTCAAGAAGATAAAGGTATCTTAAGGCTCATCTCAATTTCTTCTATCAATGGAAAGACCGGACTGGTTTATACAGGCACACAAGAAAAAGGGATCCCTGTCTTTAGAAAACAGAATTATATTCTTTTTAGAACTTCTAAAGAACTCAATCTATTAAACTTAACAAACTCTAAAGTTAAGACAATCAAAGGAACAAGAGACGCATTTCCTGGTAATAGCGGATTTTTAAAAGATAAATCCATTGTGATCTTCTCCAGAAAAAACGCAGATCGATGGGAAACTGTATTATACGATTACGAAAAAGAGAAGGAGATAAAATCTCTTCCTGGTTACCAACCATACGTTTCTCCGGATCAAAAAAATCTAGTCTTGATAGGCAACGAAGTACGTTACTCCGAACACGGAGAAGAATCTCTCAGAGTTCCGATCCATAAATATTCTCTCGAAACTTCCGAATTAAAAACTCTAGCTTGGGTAGAAAGTGGGAAGCTACAGATCACCGATGTATATACGAGTACAGAAGATCTGGTCTTGGTGCGTGTAGCAACAGAGAAGGAAAACAGACTTTATAAACTGCCTTCCTTAACTGGAGAATTGGTCAAGTTCTCCGATCCATTCTACCCGTTTCCTGTAAATCCTCAGTCAAAAGAGCCTAGAGAAAATAAAGAACAAGTAAATATCAGCTTTAGTCCTGATGGAAAAGTTTTGTCCTTCACTGAAAGAGCGGATGGAAAATTGGGAAACATAGTAGTTGTAGATCTAAAAACCAAACAAAGATATGATTCTTCTTTTGTTGGTTGTTTTCCAGTGGTTAAAAACGGATCTGTTTACTTTTTAGGAGACCCTGAATTCGTAAAACAATCCAAAGATCAGGAATACAGACCTTATAATAATTATACTCTATACGAATTAGATTATAAAAAAGATAAGATCCGCTCTATCACTCCAATTTCAGGCAAAGTGGAACTTCTGGAATAAGTCGCTAGATATTTTTGCACTTACTATATTACATTATAATTATGATGCAAATTCAGGCGTCTCTGAAAGTTTCTCTTCTTCTTTTTCCGTTGATACTGCAAAGATCCCGAATGCTGTAATTACGCATAATGCACCTGCGAACATGAATGCAAGATCGTATTCTCCTTGCGTTGTACGGATATAACCTGCTCCGAATGCCGCGACCGCAGCTCCAATCTGATGAAATGCAACCACCCAGCCGAACATCAATCCTACTTTTTCTCTTCCGAATATTTTAGCAGTCAATGCAACTGTAGGCGGAACAGTCGCTATCCAATCTAAACCGTAAAATACTGCAAATATGGAAAGTTTATTCGATTCAGGATCGAATGCTTGAGGCAATAATAATAATGAGATCCCTCTCAATCCATAATACATAAATAACAGAATTTTGTTATTCACTCTATCAGACAACCAACCGGAACCTACCGTTCCTATCAGATCGAAAATCCCCATCAATGCCAAAAGACCTGCGGCCCTTACTTCAGGAATTCCATGATCAGAACATGCAGGAACTAAGTGAGTTCCTACAAGACCGTTTGTGCTGGCTCCACATACAAAAAAACTTCCTGCAAGAAGCCAAAAACTTCTGGATCTCAATCCGACTCTTAATGCAGAAATTGCTTCCATGAATGGGTTTCCCGAAACAGGCACGATCCCTTCTTCTTCATTTTTTGCTCCATAAGGTAAGAGGCCGGATTTTTTAGGAGAATCTTTCATCAAGAAGAATACTGTAGGAAGAAGTATCGCTAAAATAGAAGCCACCGCATAGACTGCGTTTCTCCATCCTTCTTGTTCCGTAAGCGACGCAAGAAATGGAAGAAAGATGATTTGCCCTGTAGCAGTGCTCGCGGTCAAAATTCCCATAAGAAGACCTCTATGAGAAACGAACCAACGATTGACCACTGTAGCGCCTAAAACCAAGGCAGCCATTCCTGAACCAAATCCAACCATCACTCCCCAAAGAACTACTAATTCCCAGTTTGTTCGCATAATCGTTGTTAGTAGAATTCCTGAGATCAATAGTCCAAGAGCAGCTACCATAATTCGTTTTATGCCAAAACGATTCATGAGACCTGCAGCGAATGGTCCGACTAATCCGTACAATAGAAGATTTACTGAGACTGCAAAAGAGATGGCAGATCTGTCCCAACCAAACTCTTTTTCAAGAGGAATGATCAGAATCCCAGGCATGGACCTTACTCCGGCAGCCGTGATCAAAGTGAAGAATGTAACGATCAAAACGACCCAAGCATAGTGAAAAGAAAAACGTCTGCTCAATCTAAGCCTCTTATAACAATGGCCGGGAGATCCTTTCGAATTCCCTGTTTATGATTGGACTATACTAGCATTTAAAAGTTATAAATTCCGTTCGTTCCCTTCGGACCTTTCGGATATAAAAAAACCTTGCTCGTTCTTTCGGAAGAATTAGAAAGATCCTCTCGCAGTGAAGAGGAAATCATGAAAAAAATCCTAACGTATTCTTTATCAGGGATACTAGTAGTCGTTCTAGTTCTTGTAATATTGTATTTCGCAACTTCCCAACCGGGAGAAACGATGAGTTTCCAAGATCCGTATCACACGGAAAGACCCACGGCAAAAGGTTCTAAGTTGATGGTGGCAAGCGGTCATCCTTTGGCAACCAAAGCAGCTTTGGAAATTTTGGAGAAGGGCGGGAATGCCGCGGATGCAGGAGTAGCAGCTTTTTTAGTTTTGAATGTGACCCAAGGAGAAGAGGCTTCCTTTCCTGGAGTGGCTCCTCTACTCTACTATGACCAAGCGGATAAAAAAGTTCATAGTTATATCGGAGTTGGGACTGCACCTGCAAAAGCTACGATAGAATATTTCAAGTCGCGAGGACATGAATCCATTCCTATGTTAAAATATTCTTCTCAGTTGGTCCCCGCATCTCCGGATGTGATCGTAGCATTACTTAAAAAATACGGTACCAAATCTTTTGAAGAAGTGAGTAAACCTGCAATCCAAATTGCAGCAGAAGGTTTTCCAGTTCACAGAATTCTAATGAGGAATTTGAACATAGGAGTTTTCAAAAGATTAGGTCTTAAGTTTTTACTTCCTTATAATGCAAAAATTTACGTGGGAGATAAATGGTGGAAACCTCTTCATCCGGGAGAAAGATTCAAGAGGCCAGAATTATCCGCAACACTGAAAGAGTTGGCAGAAGCCGAAAAGGCCGCTTCTTCTTCCGGAAAAAATCGTATAGAGTCCTTAGAGGCTTTGAGAGATTATTTTTATAAGGGCCCTATAGCAGATAAGATCGCAAAAGCTCACGAAGAACACGACGGCACTATGGCTAAATCTGATCTAGTGAGATATAGCGCGGACTGGGAAGTTCCATTACAAGGAAATTATGGACCTTATACGATCTTCTCCAATCGTACTTGGAACCAAGGCGCAGTTGTACCTGTCGTTCTACAAATTTTAGAAGGGATCGATCTAAAATCCATGGGCCATAATTCCAAGGAGTATGTTCACACTGTAATCCAAGCAATCGAGTTAGCGATGGCAGATCGTGAAAAATATTTCGGAGATCCCGCTTATGTTTCCGTTCCGGAGAAAGGTTTACTCAGTAAAGAGTATGCTGCGGAAAGAAGGAAACTATTGCAATCGAAAGCGTTCGGAAAAACTCCTCCCTCAGGAAATCCATTCTTGTTCGAATCTCCCGCGAGTTCTAAAAAGATCGCGTATCAAATAGAAGATACTCTTGCTATGAATAAAGAATCTTTTTTTGATCTTACTCCTAGTTTTTGGGAAAGAACAGAATCAGGAAAAATTGGGAGAGACACAACTTATCTGAGTATTATTGACTCTAAAGGAAATTCTTTGTCCTTAACTCCAAGTGATTTTCCTCAATCTCCGATCATAGACGGAGATATAACATTAGGAATTAGGATGACCCAATTCCGCTTGGACGCAAACCACCCTTCCGCATTGGTTCCGGGGAAAAGACCAACAATTACGCCTAACGCGTCAATGGTATTTAAAGACGGAAAATTTTGGATGAGCTTCGGGACTCCTGGCGGGGATATGCAAACTCAAGCAGTAGTCCAAGTATTTTTAAATTTAGTCGTCTTTGGAATGGATCCACAGAACGCAGTTAACGCTCCTCGTTTCCGTTCCTTAAACTGGCCTGATGCATTCTCCCCTCATAAATATTATCCGGGAAGAATAGAATTGGAAGAGGAGATCTACAAAAAAGAAGGAAAAGCGCTCGAAGCTCTCGGTTACGAAGTCAAAGAAAGGGAAAAATGGGAATATGACTTTGGGGCTCCTTGTATTTCTTTAAAAGATCCTAAAACAGGAATTTTATATGGCGGAGCCGACCCCAGAAAAGAATCCTGGGCGGAAGGAAAATAGAAAGAGGCAAGAATGAAAAAAAGAAGGCTTGGAAAAACAGGGATGGTTGTTTCCGAAATTTGTATGGGGACTATGACTTTCGGCTCCAGTTGTGATGAGAAGGAAGCACATCGAATTTTGAACAAAGCTTTCGATTCGGGAATAGATTTTTACGATACTGCAGAGATCTATCCTGTTCCTCCGGAGGCCGAGTATGTTCACGCCACTGAAAAAATTTTCGGCAATTGGTTAAAGACTAAGAAGAGAGAATCTATCCTGATCGCAACTAAAGTTTGTGGCCCAGGTCATGGATGGTTCACTCCTCCAGTGAGAGAAGGTAAAACTGCACTAGATCGCAGAAATATAAAAGTAGCAATCGAAGGAAGTTTGAAAAGGCTCGGAACCGATTATATAGACTTATACCAAACTCATTGGCCTGATCATGATTTCGGATTTGAAGAAACATTAGAAGCTTTGACCGAATTGATAGACGAAGGTAAAGTTAGATACATAGGAAGCAGTAACGAAACCGCCTGGGGAACTATGAAAAGTTTAGAAGTTTCCCGCACGAACAAACTTGCTAGATACGAATCAATACAAAACAATTTTAGCATTTTGAATCGAAGGTTCGAAGATGCTCTATCCGATATTTGTAGAAGAGAACAAATCAGTCTTCTTCCTTATTCTCCTTTAGCCGGTGGAGTATTGACGGGAAAGTATAACGGATCAACTCCTCCTGAAAATGCCAGATTTACGCGTTATGCAAAACTTCCAACAGAAAGACAAAGAAGAATGGCAAATCGATTTTTGAACGAAGGGACTCTCGCTTCCACAAAAGAACTGATTGAAATAGCCAAGGAAGCAGGAATAAGTGTGACTACCCTTTCAGTTGCTTGGTCCAAACAACATGATTATGTGGCTTCTACCATTATTGGAGCGAATACTGTAGAACAATTGGAAGAAAGTCTAAAGGCAACAAATCTTATCTTGTCCGACGATATTTTAAAAAAGATAGATGAGGTCTCTAAAAAGATCCCCTATCCGATGGGATAATCAATGTCCTCTCCAAACTTCTTCTTCGGAGATGATCTCGTTTTTTTCTCCTACGAAATTGGGAAATGATTTAAAAAAACCGGTGATTAGATAAGGGATCACATCGAACATCGGTCCCGATCTGCCTTCTCCTTCCACGTTTGCTTTTAAAAGTACGCTGGAAGGAAGTCCTCTATAACGTTTGCCATCATAGATCACGAGTTTAAAGATCACATCGTAAAAATTTTCGTAATAAGGACTGGCGCCTGAAATTCTGGAATTACCGAAATTTCCCATAAATGCAAAAGGAGAATATCCTCCAACGCTTCCTAAAATTGGCACTGCAGCTAATCTACTGGAAGTACCACCATACGAATGGTATCTCATCCCTCTTGCACTGGTCCATCCTCCGAAAGCGCCAAGATCGGCTCTATTATCGATTACACTTCCTCTCGGAAATATTAATATATCGTAATGTATCAATTGATCCGCTCTGGAGATATCTACCTCTTTGTAACCCTTCTCCGCAAGTTTTTCGCGAATAAGATCTTCGTTTTCACGGATAATAATAGGAGGTGCCTGACCGAAAAATGGAAGGAATGCGTAGGTTTTTTCGTAGTAGCGAATATGATCCGATCTTTCTACCTCTACCTGGGATTTAACCTGGAGAGGAGAGCAAAAATTGCATCCTAATAATAGTAAAAGGATCAGAACTCTCATCATTATATTCTTTCGACCGAATCGAACTCGATTTTACTCCGAAATCGGATTGTTTTCATTTAAAATTCGAAGCTTTTGTATAAAAGTTATGGAAAACTTACTTAACGATTTCCAATCATTTGCTCCAGATCTTCCGCTTTCCCAAACAGAACTAGGATGTCTCCTTCCGATAAAACCAGATTTGGAGAAGGAATTCCTAAAACTTCTTCGTCATTTCGATCCGATTTCCTTCTGGTCTTTTTAGGTCTTTTGACTGTGATCAAATTTAGATTCCAATCTTCTCTCAGTTTGGCACCTTGTACGGTTTTACCCTGCATATGTTTCGGTACCACGGCTTCTAAAATTCTATAATCTTGTCCGAGTAAGGTGACACCTTTTACGCTGCTATTTGCAAGTTGTTCCGCCATAGAATGAGCAGCCTGTTCTTCCGGATTGAATAAATTCTCTATTCCCAACATCTGCAAAACTCTTTTGTTCAGATCGGATTGATAACGAGCGAATATATTGATTGCGCCGATCTTTTTTAATGCGTCGGCAGTCACGATCAAATTTTCGAAATTATCTCCGATCGCTAAAACTACTGCATCCATCTCGTCCAAACCATGCTCTTTCAATTCAGATTCGTCCGTGGAATCGATCGCAACACAGTAAGTAGAAAATTCTCTGATTCGATCTATCTTATTTTTATCCTGATCGATTGCTGTGACTTCTTGCCCATCTTCATACAGTCTTTTTACTAGTTCGATCCCGAAATCTCCCAGGCCAACAACTGCGATCCTTTTCTTTCTCATTCGAACCTTCCTTTAACCGACCACAACATATTCTTCAGGATACCAATATCTTCTAGGTTTAGGTTTCGGAACAAAAGCTAATAATACCGTCAAAACCCCGACCCTACCCACAAACATTACAAAACATAATAATAATTTTCCGGGTGCCTCAAACTGGGAAGTGATCCCTCTCGAAAGACCTGTAGTTCCGTAAGCGGAAACCACTTCATAACAAATATCCAAAAAAGGAAAAGGTTTCTCGAAACAGACTATGAAAAAGATCCCTAAAAATATTATAAACATGGAAAGTACGATCGCAACAGACGCTCTGGAAAGAGAATTTTCTGCGACTGTTCTTCCAAAAACATCCACTCTTTCTTTTCCCGTAAAAAATTGATAAAACTGTAAGACTGCAAGCGCTAATGTAGAAGTTTTAATCCCACCGCCAGTAGAATTAGGAGAAGCGCCTACCCACATCAAAAATAAACTCACAAACACCATTGGTATTCCCATAGAAGAAATATCCAAGGTATTAAATCCAGCGGTCCTCGTTGTAACTGAATAGAATAAAGAATGAAAAGCCTGGTCATACCAATTCAAATCTTTCAAACTAAAATTTCTTTCTAATACCCAGTAGGATATCCATCCAAAGAGTAATAAGAATAAAGTTGTGATCAGGATCAGCTTAGAACCCAGGGAAAAACGATTTCTAAAAGATTCTCCATCAAATCTAATTTTCCTTAAAAGTTGATTCACAGTAGGAAAACCTAGCCCCCCAAATACGATCAAAACCATAAATGTGGAAAGGAATGTATAAGATCCCTTGAAATAAGGCTCCGCTAATCCTCTTGGAAAAAGAGCAAACCCTGCATTACAAAACGCTGTTATAGAATGAAATATAGATTGGAATATAAGTTCTTTTTGAGAGAAGCCAAGCTCCTTTGGAAATGTTAAGTAAAGAAAAACAGAACCAATCCCTTCTATCGCAAATGTTTGGTAAGCAACTTGTTTTAAGATTGAGCCTGCCCTTCCGATGGATTCTTGGCTGAACAGGTCCTTAACGATCAGTTTTTCGGTCACTGAAACTTGCCCTTCTAAAACCAATGCAAAAAATACTGTTAAAGTCATCAGCCCTAAACCGCCTAGTTGAACGAGGACCATCAATATCACTTGTCCAGTCCCGGTCAGATCTTGAGAGACATCTATTGTACTAAGACCTGTGACACATACTGCGCTTACCGCTGTAAAAAAAAGATCTACTAATTGGATCGGCCTTGCTTCCGCTCTAGGAAGGCATAACGCAGCGGTTCCTAAAAAGATCAGCATTGCAAAACTTCCGGTCATCACCAAAGAAGGAGAAATTTTTCCGAGAGAAAGTCTTGCCCTTCTTAAAAAATGAGCAAACCCTCCGAACGCCAATGTCAACTGACTTAAGGATAAGAACAAAAGTACAGCCTCTTCCGTTCTCTGTTGCGAAAGAATGGATTCTATTCTCTCTTCGAAGAAGAATTGCAAGAGTACTACTAAAACTACAAATGCTTCTACCTTATGAAACTTTAAATAGGCACGATACGGAGTTAATGTGAATAGAAAACTTAAACATTCGTAAATTACCAAATACCAGACTATAGTCATGGTAACTAAACGAAGTGGATGGATCCATTTAGGTGGGTAATAAAATCCATATAGAAAGATGAGTATAAAAAGAGAAATAACTCCCAATACTCCGAATATAAATCTTAAGAAAGGTTTGATACTCTCTTCGAAGATGAGAGAGATCCTTCCCCATTCGGAAACCAATTTTGTCCGTAAGTCGGGATCTAAAAAAGAATTCATACTTTATCAGAAACGAGTGCTAAAGAATTCGAATTCCATTCTATATTCGAAATTTCTGGAATACAATCCGTATCCTGGGATTGTTTTAGGGTGTATCGTTTCCGAAAGTTTATCTGGCACAGTCGGATTCGGAGTAGGACTTTGCGGTTGGTTCTCCAACTTCATTCGATCATAATCTCTCAAATCCAGCCAAGCATTTGTCAATGCCAAGGTAGAAGCCACCCCGAATACGATCCATCCTCCCTCGAATGTTTTTTGATAACCCGGATCAGCAGCGGCTAACGCACCATATGTTACACCTGCAGCTATTGGTAGAGTCATAAAAAATATGATCGAAAAACGGCGAAGCCTGGATTCAGTATAAGGTTGTGGGTCGCTCCCGAATTCTTCTAATTTTCTTTTACGATCTCTTGCTTGGTCTTGTTGTCTTTGTAAAGCTTCGGTATTCACTTCTCCAGTGACTGGATTGAAGAGCCCATCATCACTTCTGCCTTGCACTGGATTAGTAGTTCTTCTGGTCCCTTGGCTTCCTGAAGTCGTCGGCAAACCTGTTTGAAAGGGAACTTGCACATTCCTAGGATTTACCAAAGTCGGTTTATCCATTTTAGGAGGAATAGAATACTCCCTAAATCCATCCGGAGATTTTTCATCTTTATAATTTCTTAAATTATAATCGTATGGATCCGAGAAATCACTTTGGTTCTGAGAAAACACCGGAAAAGAAAATATAAAAAGAATACTAAGCGCAAGAAACTTGTTTAATCTAGAAAAAGGTCTCATCTTCAGAGAACTACTCCTTGTTCCGAATTTATTCTTCCGGAAAGAATTTCAGATGTATATTGAAAAGAATTCTTTCTGATCTTTTCCAAAAGTGTAGTATCTAGTCCTAAACTTTCTGCCTTATCATATTCTTCTTTGATATTAGTTCCGAAAATTCCAGGATCATCGGTCGAGATGGTAAATTTTAGATCATTACTAGCGAATCTAACTAAAGGATGATGAGTTTTATCTCGGACCATTCCAATATATTCGTTGGAGCTAGGGCAAGACTCGATGACAGCATTCGTATTTTTGATCCGATCCATACAATACTCTTGAAATGCCTTTGTTTCAGAGACAAGGTTTTCAGTAACGGAAATTTCTACCTTCTCCTTATGTCGGATCGAATCCAATTCGGATTCCAATCTTTTTTTAGGAGGTAATTCTCCGTACTTAGAAATTTCTTCCCAATGATCTAATTGGAATCTGAGAGTATCTTCTCTTTCGGAAACTGGCTCTAAAACTTTTTTTCCAAGATAAGCGGTTGGATCCAAACCCACCGCAATTGCATGTCCGAGCCTATGTGCTCCCCATTCTGCAGATTCTACAACCCAACGAGATGCGGAGAGAAGAGTTTTGTCCAAAAAAGATTCTCCCACATGATAAAGAACTGTGAGCGCCGTAGAAGTTTCCGCAATATTATCTTTTTGTACTTCTTTTAAAAATTCTCTTTTACCTTTCGGAGGAAAGCCCTCCTCAATATAACAAAAATCTAATCCTACTAAATATTTTTTTATGAGAGGATCTTTTTCCATCATCTCCTTTAACATTTCGTATTCTTTAAAAACTTCTCCGTCCCTATGTAAGGAGACTACCAAGCGAGATTTTGCTTTTCCTGAAAGTTCGGATTCCGCTTCTTCAAAACCTTCGCAAGCGGCCAAAGTTTTAGAATAGATTCCCTCATAAGTATCAAGTGGAGAATACATGATACGATATTCTCCGAAGACAACACCTTCTTCGTATTGATCCTTAGTGATATGTTTAGATACAAATTTAACCTCTTGTGGATCGAATTTAGAAAGTGCAATGATCAAGTTAAACTTTGCTTGGAATTCGGGAAAGGGCCCTTGGTGATTAAATAAATAGATTTTTTTAAAATCTTCTAAAGACTTATGGTCCTCGAAGAATGTTTCCGTATTGATGGACTTTCCATAAAGTTCTTGGAAAGGTTTTGTAAAAATTTCCCAACGAGGAGAAGGATTGTTCAATCCAATCCGCCTAAGAAGTTCAGGTTTCAGACTACCGTATAGATGATTGTGAAGGTCAGCAAATCCTAAATTCGAATCCATGTATCTTCTACGCTTTTAAGTCATCTTAACTCTATCGTTACCTGGA
Source organism: Leptospira hartskeerlii (assembly GCF_002811475.1). Classification (NCBI taxonomy): domain Bacteria; kingdom Pseudomonadati; phylum Spirochaetota; class Leptospiria; order Leptospirales; family Leptospiraceae; genus Leptospira; species Leptospira hartskeerlii. The sequence continues at coordinate 25,153 of NZ_NPDL01000010.1, read as the reverse complement.
TAAACCGTTTTTCATGGAAAAAAAGTTGTTTGCACAACCCTTCTTTCAAAGCTGGAAACTACTTGGCCTCTTTATATAAAAAAATACGCAAACTATATCGCCCGAGCCGATTGAATGTTAAAATCCTTTCTTTAGCACTGCCTGTAGTTTTCGGAATGTTAAGTCAGTCTTTGGTTTGGATTACGGATACCGTTATGATCGGATATCTCGGTCAAAATGCAATCGCGGCGATAGGTATAGGCGGGACATGTTATTACACTCTTGTTGCATTCCTCATCGGATTTTCAATGGGAATACAGATCATTGTCGCGAGAAGATTTGGAGAAGGTAAAAGATCCGAGATCGGAAAAGTAGGAGTTTCTACACTTTATCTCTCCATATTTTTAGGATGTTTCTTATCCGTATCCGGAGCGTGGGTTTCGGAATGGATTATGTTTTGGATCGGTCCTGAAAAAACGGTCAACTCACTCGGAACCGAATATTTATATTTTAGATTTATAGGCAGCGGATTTTATTTTTTAGGATTCTGTTTCAGAGGATTTATGGATGGTCTTGGATTAACCAAGGCAGGCTTTGTTTCCATGGCAGTAACTACTATTGCAAACATATTCTTTAATTGGATCTTGATATATGGAAACCTAGGATTTTCTCCTATGGGGATCGGAGGCGCAGGACTTGCATCTTCTATTGCGGGATTAGCAGGACTATTGGTATTCCCTATATTCTTTTTTTATTATAAACTAGGAGAATATTTCGAAGGAGTAAACCTTCTACCAAGCAAAGAACACTTAATAGAAATTTTCAAAGTGGGAATTCCTCCTGGCTTCGAAGAAGGTTTAGTCAACGTTGCATTCGTGATCTTCTCGAAAATCCAAGGATTGATCTCTGTGCTTGCAGTTGCAGCATCCAACGTTCTATTTTCTACTTTGAGTTTTGCATTTCTCCCCGGATACGCATTCGGAGTAGCTGCGACCACGATTTTAGGACAAGCGATGGGAGCGAAAAAATATAAATTAGCGTATCATTCTGCGTTTCGTTCCGCATTCATTTCAGCACATGTGATGGGATTCATAGGTTTATGTTTTATCTTCTTAGGAAAAACGATCGTATATGCGATGACTAGAGACCAAACCTTGGTAGAAGAATGTTATCCTGTACTTTTACTATTAGGAGTCATCCAAATCGGAGATGCATATCATATGGTAATCGGTGCTGCTTTAAGAGGAGCAGGCCTACAGAACTATGTCTTTAGGGTCTATATTCTTCTCACTTATGCAGTAATGCTTCCATTGGCTTATCTTTTCGGGATCGTATGGAAAGGTGGAACTCTTGGGATCTGGGCAGCTATATTCGTTTGGATCGCATCACTTTCCCTGATTTTCATCTATGAATTCAGAAAGAAGAATTGGGTAAAGGGGACGGTTTAAGTCCGTTTTTGGAAGTCCCACAAATATTGGAATTTCAGACCGATTCGATAATCTAATCCTTCTTGCCCCAATAGCAAAGCCGGGGTTTTTGGTTCCAGAATGAAAAAGGCGCTTATTACAGGGATCACCGGACAGGACGGATCCTATCTTACTGAACTTCTTTTGGAAAAAAAATACGAAGTGCACGGGATCGTCCGTAGAACCAGCTCTTTAAATCGGGATCGGATCGAACATCTAAGAGGAAACCCTAACCTTTTTCTACATTACGGAGACTTAACTGATTCCAGTAACCTAAACAGGGTTTTGGAAAAAGTCCAACCGGACGAAATTTATAATCTAGCTGCTCAATCTCACGTAGGAGTTTCTTTTGAGGTTCCTGAATACACCGCAGAAGTAGACGCAGTCGGAACTTTAAGAATTTTAGATGCGATCAAACAAACAGGAGTGAAGTCCAGATTCTACCAAGCTTCCACTTCTGAATTGTACGGAAAAGTGCAAGCAGTTCCTCAAGACGAAAAAACGCCATTCTATCCAAGATCGCCTTACGCAGTCGCAAAATTATACGCATACTGGGCAGTAGTAAACTATAGAGAAGCATTCGGATTACATGCTTCTAACGGAATTTTATTCAATCACGAATCTCCAAGAAGGGGAGAAGGTTTCGTAACCAGAAAGATCACCCTTGGAGTCGCGGGACTCGTTTCCGGAAAAGGTGGCCCGATCCATTTGGGGAACATAGACGCAAAGAGAGACTGGGGATACGCGCCGGATTACGTAAACATGATGTGGATGATGTTACAGCAGTCAGAGCCGGACGATTACGTAGTAGCAACCAACGAAACGCATACAGTCAGAGAATTTATTGAGGAATCCTTTAGACATCTAGACATTCAAGTAGAATGGAAAGGAAAAGGTGACCAAGAGAAAGGTTATAATAAGAAGGACGGAAAACTTTTAATCGAAGTAGATCCTAATTTTTACAGACCAACCGAAGTGGATCTTCTGATCGGAGATCCTGCGAAAGCAAAATCAAAACTTGGTTGGGAACCTAAGGTCAAGTTCAAAGAACTAGTGGAGATCATGATCAAAGCTGATTGTAAAGCTGCCGGGATTAATATCTAAGACCGCGCTGGTCTTACAAATTTTCAATCCCTACTGAAGCTCTCCATAAATACCAAGAAAAAATAGTACGATACGGAGAATATCCTGAAGTGAATTCTAAAATTTCTTTTTTAGAATTCATCGGGATCCCGTAATTATTTTCAATCGATTTTCTTAAAATCAGATCATTATAAGAAAAATGATCCCAACGATCCAAAGAGAACATCAATACCATTTCCGCAGTCCAAGGCCCCACACCTTTAATGCTGCAAAGAAGATCTAAAACTTCCTGATCATTTAATTTAGAAAGTTTTCGATCTGAGATACTTCCATCTAAATAAGCCTTAGAGATCAGTTTAACAGCTTCGATTTTTGCAAATGAAAGTCCTGCCTTTCTCATTTGGGGTTTGGTAAGTTTTACAAGAACATCAGGTTTAGGAAATTGCTTTCCGTTTCCATAATATTCTTTGACTCGATTCTCCATTGTCCTTGCTGCCTGGACGGACAATTGTTGGCTGATAACTGAACGGATCAGCACATAGTAAGGATTGCCAATCATCTTATGAGTGCAGGGCCCGATGGTTTGAATGATCTTTTTGGTGGTCGGGTCTTTTTTCTGGAGCCAGAGGACCGCTTTACGCAAGTGGACCTCTCGATCTGTATTAGGCACGTTTTTTGATCTTAGCGTCTATTTGAGATTTTTTGCGGAATGCTTGTACTAACTTTTCTAATTCCACAAGATCCGTGCAGGAAATTTTTCCCTGATCCAATTTGATAAATTTGTTTTTGGAGATCAGATCCAAAACAAGGTTCTCATCTTTAGGATAAGTCAATCCAACCATCTTGATCAAGTCTTTAGTACCGATCTCGAAATTGTATGTGGATTTAGGAATCACCTTAACTCTATTTTTCTCCACAAGAGTGAGTAATGTATCAGCGACCCTTCCTTGAGGATCTGAAATAAGCAAGTTAGCAAGCTGTTTATAAGCGGTCCAAATCCTTTCCGAAAGAAGAGTGATAAGCCTAGTTGCCAATTGTGGCTGTGCCTTAACCATTCCTTCGAAGTTTGCTTTGTTAATCGCAAGAAGTTGAACTTCTCCCCAAGCAATTGCAGAAGCGGATCTAGGTTTATTATCTAAGAGCGCCATTTCTCCGAAAATGTCCCCGCTTTGTAAAACCGCGAGAAGCACTTCGTTAGAGTCCACGATCTTAGTGATCTTAACTCTTCCGTGTTGGATGATATATAATTCTCTACCTGGCTCATGCTCGCAAAAGATCATCTCGTTATCACCATAAGAACGGTTAAACTTTGTGTAATCTATCGGAGGAGGAGCAACCGGTTGGTTTACTGTTTGTAATTTCAGTTTTGCCTGAGTAGCAAATTGACCATTAGGAAGATACTGCAGATATTTCTGGAAAGCGTACGCTGCGTGAAGAGTGTTCTTTTGATTGAAGTAATATTCTCCGATCGCGAACAATTGATTCGGATCTTCTTCCACTGCAGTACGGAAAGACAGACGAGTGATCGTAGAGTCGAACTGTCTGAGTTTCATGGAGAAGTAGCGAATGATCTTCATCGCTACCGGAGTATTTTTTTGGATCAGAGTTCCGAACTGATCATAACTAACCTGAATTAAGGAAACATCAGTGAGAGCGATTGCGGATTCGATCTGAGCGTGCTGGCTCATCGCAGCAACCACTCCGAAAAAATCTCCAGGTCCCAAAAGTTGGTTCGGATCCTCACCTACTACTTGGTTTTCGCGGGTGACCCTGACCTTGCCTTGTCGGATAATAAAGAAATTATGGGCTTCTTTCTTGCCTTCGACGATGACATAGGACCCTTTCGGGTAATTCACGATTTGAAAGAAGCCGTTGGACATACTTACCAGAGATTAAAAAATTCTTCCGTGGGAATTCAACTATAAACTAGTATCGGCTCGCGATGAGGGAATTCGGACTGAAATCCGAGTATTTCCTTATTTTTCGCGACAAGATTCCCCTTCCGGAGAAGATTCTTCCCCATCCGAAAGTAAATCGATACCGGAAAATTCCAGGGCGGCTTTTTCTGCCATTGCTCTGGAGTAAGATTGTCTGCAAATAGAGGAGAAAATCTGCTTCGCCTGGTCGATTTCTCCCATCTTGGCCAGAAGGCGCCCTGCTTCCAAGTAGGATTCTAACCCGAATTCTCCAGTCGGTTCCATTTTATAAAGATCCAGACTTACTTCTAAAGCTTTCTCAGGGCGATCCAACTTCAAAAAACAATCTTTGAGAAGGCTTAGCACCCTGTTTTTTTTAGAATTTCCAGGATAAAGAACCAGGAAGTTGCGAAGACTTTCCGCTGCCCGATAGAAGCGGCGGTCCTTATAGGCTTCTTCAGCAATTCTAAACAAAATGTCAGGATCGGAGGGACCTTGTTTGGAAGGATTTTCCCCTTGGCCAAATGCGGAGAAGGAGAATGAAAAAATAAGAAGGGAGAAGACTAGGATTCGGGACGGGAGCAGTGTTTTTAAAGTCACTTTTGAGAAAAAGGGAAAGCGTATGCCCTTAAAATAAAATCCGGAAAACAAGAGTACCTACCAGAGCTAAGCTCTATATAGATTATCAGTCGTTTTCCGGATTTTATGAATTACTTTTTTTTATCTATTTTCTTCCGGTGGAATTCGCAGAGGCGATACAACCTGCCAGTAGAAGGATTTTTTTTACCTACTTTAGTGCCGCAGACGATACAAAGACCTTCTTTCCTTCTCCTTTGATAAAGGAGCTGAACCCTCTCCGCCCCAGACAGGTTGTATTTACTAACCTGAATGCGAAATCCTTTATAGAGGTAATTACCTATAGCTTCAACAGCTTGAGTTTTTACCCCGGCGATGATCTTTTCCAAATCATCGTTAGTGACTTTCTTTGGTTTCATAAATGTTAACTGACGTAACAACAGTTATATTCTTACAAAGTTAGTAAAGTGTTTTTAATTTTCCACATAACATAGCATAAAATTTTTTGACAAAACTTGCATTAGGCTACTGTTTTTTTAATAAATTTCTTCGTCAGAGGCGTTCACTGTTTCGGCTAACGATTAACAATTAAAATAATCGATTATTTCGCCCAGGGCAACGTTAAGTCGTTTTACATCAATTCTCAATAAATATGGAAATTTATTTCCATAGCTCTGACATATAACGGAGATCCCATTAGGTGATCATAACAAAACGAAAAGATTTAAACTAACGATGAAAAGCCGAGCCTTAAGGGATATGAACGATAGATATTGACCTGTCTAAAAAATCGTTACTTGAAGGCTTGAACGCCAAAATTGCATTTTTAACGATAGATTTTTTTAAGAAAATAAGTCATATTATATGACAGATCGGTTTTGGAATTTTATGAAAACAATTGTTCATATATTATTGATCTTTCTCACCTTCTTCCAATTAACTTCTTGTTCCAAGTCGCCTCAAGAGAAAGTAAAAACGATACTTTCCGACATGCAATTAAATGAAGAAGAAAAGATCAAAATGGCAGCATTCGCGTTATTCGGCGAAAGACTAAAAGAAATTGATCTAGTCAAAGTCCAAGATGAGAAGGGAACTAAATTCGAAGTTTATTTAGGATTCGGCGGAACTTCTGCTCTTACATTCCTGGGCTCTGAAAAATATGCGGACCAAATGAAATTGGAATTAGCTCTCGGAACTTATAAATTCCTGCAATCTCTGCAGAGCTTTCGTTTTGGAAAATATAGAATGAGCCTGATCAAGCCGTTCTTCATCAAGAATGGAGAAGCAAGAGGAGCGGAAGAATTTGAGATCTATAGATTCAGAGCGGAAGGAGAAGACTTAAAGAATGTAGCTGGCTTTAAAGAAACAGACGCATTTTCTTCCGACAATTACGATGTTCCTTCTGAAAAGGTAGTAACGGTTCTAAAAAATATGATAGATCATTGGCAAGTTGAATTGGACCAATTTGCAAGAGTAGAGATCAAGTAAGCAAAGATCTCATTCTTTTAGGATAATTCGTAAAGATCCCGTCTACGCCTAAGTCTATTCCGAACTTCAACTCTTCTTCCGTATTCAGGGTATAAACCAAGACATTAAACCCTTCTTTCTGGATCTTGGAAACAGTCTCTTTATCCAAACCCTTTGCAGAAAGATTCAAACTAAATGCGTTCAATCTAAAACCAAGCTCTAGTGCGTCCATCCAAGAGGAAGTTTCATCGCCTATCAAGATACCAAGCTTTGCCTCTACGGATAACTCTCTAATACGCACCAAAGAGTCCCAACAAAAAGAAGAGAACAAGGTTTTGTGAAATAGAGAATTTTGTTTTGTATAATCTATAAGTTCTTGTTCAATAGCGATATCGATCGGGATCTCTTCGTAAGCACCGGACTTGATCTCAACGTTCAGTCCTATATTTTTGGACTTCAGGTAGTCCCAGACCTCCCAAAGATCCGGCACCTTCTCCCCTTTAAACCTTGGGTCTTTCCATGAACCTGCGTCTGCTTTACGGATCGTATTAAATGGAAGAAGTTTCACTTCTCCTTTTTGATCCGTAGTTCTATCCAAGGTATCATCGTGAATGACTACTATCTTTCCATCGGAAGAATGAATGATATCTAACTCAATCCAATCCGCCTTGAGTTCCCAGGCATTCCGAAAAGAACTCATAGTATTTTCAGGATATTCTCCGCTGTCTCCTCTATGAGCGATTACCCATGGTTTAGGAATAAGGAACGGATCCGAATTCATCAGAAAGCCCAGCCTACAAAAAGATTTAAACCGAAGCTAGAGCCCGGCAATCTTTCTGAATTCTGGTAGGCATACCTTCTATATAATAAATCTCCGATATTTGCTGTTCTGTCGGAATAATAAAGATCGGAAACAGAGAATGAATTATGATAAGGAGAATACCAACTCCATACTCCTTCCCATCCGAAAAAGAAACCGGATACAGTTTGGAATCTGAATCCTACACCAAAGCCCGCGTAATTCCTTGGACCGGAACTATAGGAATCTTTCTCGAAACGATATGTATTTCCTGCGGATTCCCAGTAAAGAGCAGTTTGATTCTTTTGGTAATGTTCCCTTCCTAACCAAAGAGAAACAAAAAAAGGAGAATCTGCAATGAACCTTTGGACGAAGAACGCTCCTCCCCAATACTTCTCTTGATGATTTCTCAATCTCCCATAAAAATCATGAGGGGGAAGAAAATAAGAATACGCTGTATCGTTATCAAAACGATTCACATAAGAGTTCGTATAACCGTTGAGTCCGATTGCCCATTGGGAATCCAACATTCTAGCGACCTGAAATGAATAATATTTTTCGGATCGCCCAAATGCAAACCCGCTGATCTGATTCTTGAATTTCTCTCTGAGTTCAGGTTGGCTTGGTCCTGTAGGAGTTTTTTCAGGAGGAAGTCCATTCATTGGACTGGGTTTCTGCTCTATAGTTTTATCCGGAGAAGTTTCCGTAGTTTGGGCCCAAACCTGCGAAGATACGATACACAGAAGAATAGATAAGATCGGAAAAAATTGTGAGGCCGGTTTTGGACGGGAGATCATCCTTAAGCAAAGACACCCGAAAAAAGAAAATGTCAAGCAGTGGAAAATGAGAGGAAGGAAGAAATTAGCAGGCGAGGTTTCCCTGCGCCCGCTCGGTCGAAAATTACGCTTTTCCTTTTGCGGTAGCTTTGATAGTCTCAGCCACTTCGGTCAATTTAGCTTTAACAGCATCTAATTGTCCTTCTGGAACGCGTTTTTTGATCTCTTCGGAGATTTGATTGTACTTCTCAACGATTTTGCCACGAGTTTCTTCGTAGTTTTTACCGGCAACAGTGGAAACTTCTTTGATCTCGTTCAAAAGTTTATCCACAGTTTCGCGAATTTTTACGGAACCTTCAGAATTGTCTGCAGCGCCTTTAGCTACTAATTCTCCGTAGGTTTTTTCTAAATCCACTTTCGCTTTGTCTAATCCTTCTTGTCCAGATTTCAAAAGTCCGATTCCGGCGTTAAGAATGTCCAACAATTGTTTTTCCATTTTTCTCTCCTTTTTTCGCCGCATATTTAGTGCAGCGCACAATCCATTCATATTGCACCGCACCAAAGAGGTCAACCCCTAAATTACAAAAATTTAGAAAAAATTGAAAAGAAAACTAGATCAGATCTCTCTCTGGTTGGACTTCCAACTTAGGATATTTGAGATCCATATCCTCCAATTCCTTGCGAACGGACTTAGCGATCAGATAATCTCTGTACCATTTTTTGTCGGAAGGAACGATCACCCAGGGAAAGCGATTCTTAGAATGGGAGAATATCCACTCGTAGGCATCTAGATACTTTTTAAAATTTTTGTGAGCTTCTAAATCGCTTGGATCAAACTTCCAATTCTTTTCAGGATTGGATAATCTCTCTTCTATTCTTTTAATCTGCTCTTCTTGGGAAATATGTAGGAAGAATTTCAAAATGTGAGTATGGTTTTCCTTGGAAACAAACTCTTCGAAAGAATCGATGAACTCTAATCTTTCTTTTAGCTTATCCTTAGATAAATTTTCATAAACGAAAGGAACGAGTATGTCCTCATAATGAGAACGGTTGAAAATTTGGATCCAACCCTTCCCGGGAAGTTCTTTATGAATTCTCCAGAGAAAATCACGACTCAATTCTTCCGGAGTCGGCGCCTTCCATGCCTTGCAGGTACAGCCTAACGGATTTAAGACTGAGAAAAGTTTTTTGACAGTTCCATCTTTCCCGGATGCATCCACTCCCTGAAGAATGATAAGCAAGGATTTCTTTTTACTAGCAAAAAGACGGATCTGTAATTCTTCTATCCTTTCCAATTCCTTGAGACGAAGTTCTTCCGCTTTTTCTTTGGAAAGATCTTTGTCCGGTTCAGTGGAATATTCTGAAAGTTGGATCATTCTAACCTACCAACGAGCGATATGATCTTCTGCCCAGCCCTGTCCGCTTTCAATCCTAAATTCACTTTTGCCGATCCGGAAAACACCGTCAAAACTTCCGATCATCTGATTTACTTTAGAAGAGATTAAACCCATATTGGAATATGCCTTTCTATGAAAATCAGGAGTAAATACAAGCTCCACAGCTTTACTTTCTTTGGAATAGATCATCCAAGGTTTTTTAGGATCTTTTTTATCGAATTCAAAAGCGATCACGGAAGGAATTTTATAAATTCTGCCATTTATAAGAAGAGCATTTTCAGTAGTTCCCGTTCCATCCGTCCAACCGGCACCCAAGTTCATTCCATATACTTCGTTTCCACCAGGACGATAAGACATAGAAGCCCAGTTCCATTTGCTGAAATAAGGCCAAACCCCTCTTCCGTAATCCAAAACTCCGAATGAATTTTTAGGACTAAATTCATATGTTTGAGAAGCGGTGGCAACTTTTCCTTTTGCCCCTAATCCGAATAATTTATGAGTGAATTGAAAACGATTTCTGGTCCAAGGAACTACAACGTTCAAACTTTCCCATTGATTAGGAACTTCTAATGTAAGATCCGCTTTCATAGACTTGCGAGTTCCTTTGAGGAAGTCTACTTTGATCTTGTAATTTCCATCTTCGTCTATATGGAAATCTAAAAATCCTTCTTTACCTTCGTAACGAGCATTGCTAGAAACCGTTTGTCCGAGCAATGTTCCCTTACCAAAAGGAGTGATTACAGTGGCTTCTTGGAATTCTCCGGTCCTTCTGTCCAACCAATAACAAAAGATCACACCTGCATAATCAATATCCGAAACAGTGAAAGAAGCCAAAAAATTTTGATCGTAAAAACACCAGTAATTCCATTTTTTCTTACGAAGCCAGTGGCCTTTTACATTGCATCTATGTAAGGGAGTTTTGGACCAGCCAATCGCATTCCGATTCACTTTACCGGAAGGATCGCATAAAATGGTAGGTTGTTGGATTTCCGTTTCTAAATTCATGTTCGCAATGGACAATACTTCGAGCCTGTACGGACCCACAATCTAAATTTCTTTTGCGATTTTTCCGAGGGTCTGGATGGCAGAGATTACTTTGGGACCCATTAGAACTCCTGCATTGATCCTAAAATTGTTCACATATTTTCCGGAAAGAGAGAAGAGATTTCCCGGGACAAGACTGATCTTCTTTTTCGCAGCTTGGAATCTAAGAACTCTAGAATCTTTTCCTTTAGGAAGTTCTATCCAAAGAAGAAACCCTCCTTTCGGAATAGCGACCTTAGTTCCTTTCGGGAAATATTCCAAAAAAGAATCCGCGTAAGCGAGTACCAAACCTCCCAGCCTTCGCCTAAATTCTCTCAAATGTCTTTCATGAGCGAGAGATCCTATAAAATAAGAAGAAGCAAGTTGAGGGACCGCAGGTAAAGAAATTGCCTCCGCTAAACGAAGGCGCCTAGCATTCTCCACCTTACTCCGCTCGCTAATCATCCAACCGATCCTAAGACCCGGATTCACGGATTTGGAAAGAGAAGAAACTTGAGTAATAATGCCTTCCGTATCCAAAGACAATAAAGAAGGAGGACGAATGTTTCCGTTATGCTGCAAGTCTCCATAAATATCGTCTTCAAGAATTTTCACGCCATATTTAGAAGAAATTTTTAGAAGTTCCTTTTTGGATTCCAAAGGCATAAGACTTCCGGTTGGATTCGAAAAAGTTGGAATTGTAATTAAGAACTTAGGAGATTCTTTCTTTATTACGGAAATATAAGATTTAAGATCTAGACCTGTCAAAGGATCAGTAGGTATCTCGATCGCTTTTAGTTTTAACTCGGAAAGAATTTGATATAAAACAAAATGAAGAGGGCTCTCCACTGCAACCTTATCACCCGGTTTTGTAGAAAGACTCAAAGCTAAAAACGCAGCTTCCGAACAACCCAAGGTAATAAATACTTCTTCAGGACGGATCCTTCTTTCCTTGCCGGAAGAGCGAATCGCAATTTTTTTCCTAAGTTCCAAAATACCGGCGGCATCCGAATATTTATAAACCTGAGAGTCTTTTAAGGATTTCTTATATGATTTTTGTAGAGAAGAATACGGCAAAAACTGAGGATCTGGAACCGCTGCACCGAACGGTATAAAACCTGGATCTGCAAGTTCAGACATCAAAGAGCTTACTTCTTCCGGAACAGAAGGATTCGGAACTCTTACAGGTTTTTCTAATTTGTATTTAGGATATAGCTCCGGCCGAGGAAGAACAAAATAGCCGGATCTTTCTCTTCCATTAATAAAACCTCTTTCTTGAAGAATGCCAAACGCCTCTACCGCAGTAGAAAGATTACATTCCTCAAATAAACAGATTTTTCGCAGAGAAGGCAATTTAGAACCTGGAGGAAATTCACCTGATTCTATCCTTCCGATCAAAGAATTTGCAATTTTAGAATATTTAGTAAGAAGCCTATCTGTATCGGTCATAAAAACGATTTCTGTATCTGTATGGTAATGTCTATTTAATGTATAAACCAAATAAGAAGATGGGCAAGTTAATTATAGAAAATAGATCCGAAATTTTTAGACCTTCTGCAAGAACTGAAAGAACTCCTGCATCGGTTACTAGAGATATATTAAAGGTGATCGATACACCCGGAATGATCTCGTTCGCAGGAGGACTTCCGGATGATACTTTATTTCCGATCCAAGATCTAAAAAATATTTTCGAAACTTCTGTTTCTAAAAAAGGCCCAAAACTATTCCAATACGCGGACACTCAGGGACATTCCGACTTACGTGCTTGGATTACGGAGAGATATTATCCAGGTTCCTCGGCAGAAGAAATTCTTTTGACCTCCGGTTCTCAACAAGCATTAGATCTACTCAGTCGTTATTTTATAGAAGAGGGATCACCTATTCTTTTAGAAAGACCGAGTTATTTAGGAGCCATTCAAGTATTCTCATCTTACGCGCCATTATTCATAGGCATCAATTATACGGAAGAAGGTCCGGACATCGAAGAATTAAAATACGCGCTGACAACTTCTTCTGAAAGACCTAAATTCTTTTATTGCATACCTGATTTCCAAAACCCTTCTTCCTATTCTTATTCATTAGAGATCAGAAATTCGCTTTCTAAATTACTTTTAGAGAACGGAGTTCCGATCTTAGAGGATACCGCTTATAGAGAATTATACTTCCAAGAACAACTTCCAATTTCTTTATGTGAAATAGGCCCGGAACATACGATCTCCATCGGCACATTCTCCAAAACACTTGCACCGGGATTGAGAGTAGGATGGATCAAGGCACCTAAAAAGATCCTGAAAGATCTAATCGTGCAAAAACAATCCATGGACTTACATTCCGCCACTTTAAATCAGGAACTAGTCTACGGATTTGTATCCTCTTCAAAATATGAAGAACATCTTTCTTTAATCAGAAAATCCTACCGAAGAAAGTCAGAACATACATTCGATTGTTTTCGGAAAAATTTCGGTGATTCTCTTCCGTTACAAATTTCTAAAGGAGGATTATTTTATTGGTTGGAATTCCCACAAGAGATCGACACGGATCTTCTTTTTCAAAAATGTTTGGAGAAAGGGCTCGCTACGGTTCCGGGATCATCCTTCTTCGTTGGCAAACCGGAAAGAAATCATCTACGCTGGAACTTCTCTAACGCTTCTGAAGAAGAAACAAAAATCGGAGTAGAAAGATTGTTCGAAGTTTATCGGGAAATGAGCTAGGTAGGTTTTAAATCGTGAATTAAGATCGGAAAATTATAAGAGGAAAAATTCTCGGCGGGAAGAATCTCCCGCCGATATTGGGAGGTTCAAAAGGCTTTTATTAAGCAGTTTTTTTAGTTGGAGCAGCAGGTTTTTTAACTGACTCCGTAACTTCGCTAAATTTTGCCTTGATAGCTTCGATTTGTTCAGCAGGAACTAATTTCTTAGCTTCTTCTGCAATCTGGTTATAAACTTCAAGTGCCTTAGCGCGAGAATCTTCGTAGGTTTTAGTAGCTGCAGTAGTTAATTCTTTTGCTTCGTTTAAGAATTTGTCTACGAACTCACGAACACGAACAGATGCTTCGGAATTGTCGGAAGCGCCTTTAGCTGCAAGTTCTTGAAAACTCTTAGTAAATTCTGCTTTCGCTTTATCCAGACCTTCTTGTCCGCTTTTAACCAAACCAAGACCTGCGTTCAGTACATCTAGAATTTGTTTTTCCATTTTTAGCTCCTTGGCACACCGTTGTGCGGCGCACAATCCATTTGTAGTGCGTAGCACAAACAGAGTCAACCAAAAAACGAAAAAAAGTTTCAAAGATGGATTTTTATGCTATTTGCGAAATGCGACGCAATTATGACAGGATTCGGATGCAAACTTGGTGGAATCTGCAGAGTAAGGTGGATTCGCGCTAGGCTATTTACAGGTTATGCACGTATTATAGGCCCCGAAGAATAAGAATTCTTCACTTCTTTAAGAAAAAAATCGCCCTACTGCCTTGCTTATAAGATGCAAATTCATTTCCGTACTTTTTTTTAGCCCTGAATAGAGTAGAAGACTCTTTTTAGCGACTGCAAGTCTTTCGTTCTTCTTCTCTTCTAATGTAAGTTCCGTATCGTATCCTTCTGTGATCGCCAAGATCACTCTCTGCAAACTAATTCCTAAAAATTCAGTGAGCCCTTTTTTAGAACTGATACGATCATCTATTACGGAAATCTCATGTAATGCTTTTCGAATGGATTCTTTATCCTTCTCTCCGCTTTGGATAAGATTGTATATTTTTTCGGAAAGGACTTCTCCAGTAGAAACTTGAACTCCGAATTCTATTAATTCTTGATGTATCTTGTTTAACTCTTCGTATACTTGTTTCCCATTGATCTTGGAAGGAAGAAGTCGCTGGATCTTTTCTTTGACCTCGGAAACCTCTTTTGTATTCGACGGGTTCTGTTTAAACCATTCTTTAAATGTAATATTTTTGATCCCTTCCAACTTAGCTCCGTCTCTTCCTAAGTTGGCCCAAGGACGATCTTTTTGTCTCTCTTCGAACCATTTTTTAAAGATAAGAAGTTTTTCGTTAGTCCTGAGTTTTTTCCCTTCTAAAGATTCAATCCACTTAGGAGGTAAAGCAGTCATCTGTTTATAATTATGATGTTCCCTTCTATGAGTCCTAGATTCTAAAAAGTTCAATCTTTCTTCCAAGATCGCTCCCTTACAATGAGCTTGAGAACCTGGAAAAGAAAGGTCTTGTCCTAAAAGTAAAATAGATCTTGCATCCATTTTCTCTGCGAGACTGGCCGCGTTTGTGGAAACGGAACCACCGAAATCCACGGCTCCGAGTCCGTTTTCGGAAGCGTTCTCCAAAAGTTTAATCCAAGGAAAAGGAGAAGAAGTCAGAAAATGATTTTTTCCTATATAAGGCATTCTTAATGAATGATAAGAAGTAGTCGGATCGAATATAAACTTTGCCTTTCCGGAATAACCTTCTAAGTATTTCGAGTTTAAAGGCTGAGGATCCACACTAAATACAAGATCCGGATCTATTCCTGATTTTTGTAGAATTAGAAGTGCCGTATCCACTGCGATCAATATAAAGTTTTCTCTATATTCTTTTAATTCCTGCAAGGAAAGATAAAGAGAAGGTCCAGCCCCACAAACAACCACATCAACTTTGGATTTGCATAAACCGAATAATTCGTTTATAGGCTGCATATCTACGAGTTCAGGAAGGTTTCTGATAAAATTACCGGTCCAAACCTTCTCGAATCTGGTCAATGTAGCAGTGTTTACATCTTTCTTATGAAAGAATGTCTCAGCTAAAAATCGAAGTTCTTGGTATTCTTCTTTTTTCCACTGTAAACTTCCTCTATGAGGGATAAAACTTACGGGATATCCTGAGATCCCTTTGAAGCCTTCGTAAAATGCAGATTCTTCATATGGTGATAGAAATATTCTCAGCTTCCCGGAAAGTATCATGGAAGAAAAATCGAAAAGTGAAAATGCCGCCTTGATGATCTCCGGAAACGGTTCCATCCATACGCAAATTATTTTATCAAATTCTAATGTATGTTGGATTGAATAGCCAAGCCCGGCGCCGAAAAACAGAAATGCTCTTTCTTCATCTCCTTTTTTTAGATCCGCAAGCTGCCTTTCCGCTTCTTTGCGAGGATCCATTGAACTATGCAATAGAACAGTGCCGATCTTCAAACTAGGATCTTCCGTCTTTGTAGGAATGATCTCAAAATTGATCCGAGCAGATCCGATTCTCTCGGAGGCTTCCGGCGCGAAACTGCGAAGTGAGGCCAAATTTTTTTCGAGTAAATCCGACCTAAATTCTTTCATTGGAAGAATACGTTTATCCTTTTCTCTTCGTAAGAAGAACCCGGAGCAGGATCTTGTTCGTAACAGAAACCGCTTCCGTGAAGTTTATACGGAACCCCTAACGGAGCTAACAATTCCACTACTTCTCTTTTACTTCTTCCGATCAAGTCAGGTACACGTTCGGATTTTCCCGAAAGTGGCTTTCTATCCAACTTAGGAAGATTAACGTTAACCGTTCTTTCTCCCTGTTCTATAATAGGGATAATATTCTCCACCACTTCTCTGAATACAGGCGCGGCAAGTCCTCCTCCAGTATGACTATCACCTCTTGGTTCATCAAATAGGATCAAACCGACCACTTTAGGTTTGTCTGCAGGAAAAAATCCTAAGAAAGAGGCGGACCATAATCCGTCTTGGTAGCCTCGACCAGAAACTGCCTTTTGTCCTGTTCCTGTTTTTCCAGCAATGGAATATTCTTGTATGTATGCGTTTTTTCCTGTTCCGGCTTGGACCACTCGAGTCATCGCCTTCAATAATCTTTCGGTGGAATATTCTTTGATACCTACTGGAGTTTCTTCCGATTGGAATTCGTGCAGGACTTCTCCGTAAGAATCGGTGATATGGGAGACAACTCTAGGCGTGATAAACCTTCCTCCATTTACAATAGAAGCTGCAGAAGCGACCAACTGAATCGGAGTTACCGAAATTCCTTGGCCGATTGCCATGAACATAGGAGTGGTCGGCGTCCATTTGTTCAAGATAGGCATATATCCTACGGATTCGTTGGGTAAAAGTCCTGATCTATCTCCGAATCGGAATCGTTTCATATATTCGTAAAGTACATCATTCGGGATCTTTGCAGCCGCTTTGATGATCCCTGCATTACAAGAATATTGTAAAATCTCTTCTAAATTCACTTTTCCGTGAACATGTGTACATTTGATCCTGGTCTTTCCATAATCGACGTATCCTGGACAATCGAATTTTTCGTTAGGATGTATTAAGTTTTCGTTAAGAAGAATACTCGCCAGGAAAATTTTCATCGTAGAACCAGGCTCATATACATGTCGGATCGCCCAATTAGTATGCGAATATTCTTCAAAGGAAGAGTAACGATTTGGGTCGAAAGATGGAAAACTGGCCATAGCCAATATTCTTCCGGTATGGATCTCCATTAAAAGTCCTACCGCTCTTTTGGCCCCAGTTTCCTCGAATCTTTTACCTAAGGCCTTCTCTAATTTGAATTGTATGAGCCCATCCAGAGTCAAATGTACATTGGCACCTCTGGTAGAGTCAGCCTCAGTAGGTGTCATCAATTCCTGATTATAATAATATTCTAATCCGGAGAGAGCTTTATCATCGTCCATTCCAGTAAAGCCTACAAGACTTGCCGCTAAACTTCCGTGAGGATAAACTCTTTTAAATTCTCTTTCCCTTCTCACTCCAGGAAGGGCCATCTCCATGATACGACTTGCAGTTGTATCATCTATTTCTCTCTTTAAAAGGAAATATCTGCTTTTTTCTCTGATAAGAGATTCTATCTTTTCAGGAGGAATGTCTAGATATGGAGAGATTTGTACTGCAGTAAAATTCGGATCGTAAACATTTCCTGGATAAATCCCAATTGTAGAAGAATCAATGGACAATGCCAATTCAATTCCCCTTCTATCGTAGATGGCTCCTCTTAGGATCCTTTCTCCATTCTTGAACGCAATCTCTCTATCGTTAAAAAATACTAGATAACCTACTCGGACCAAAAGCCCGGAAAAAAATACGCATAATAGAATGAATAAGATGGTGAATCTTTTCCGATTAAGAGGGCTATAATCCATCGATGAGTGAACCGCTTTTATAAATTTCGGTCTTTTTCAGAATGATTAAAGAGCTTTTCTAGTACAAGTGAAATCCGAATTGGAATAATGGTTTAAAAGCTGGTGATTACCTTCCCTCTCAACTTTTTGAAAGGAATTAGGCCGTAGTTTCTGGAATCCGTGGAGAATTCTCGGTTATCTCCCAAGACCAAAACATAACCCGGTGGGATTCTGCCCGAATCTCCTATGCCTATATTTCCGGAGACTCCGATCACAGGAAGAATAGATGCAGATGGAGCTTGGGTCTTATAACCTGAATTCAAAAAAGGTTCCTCTAAGGAAGAGTCGTTTATTAAAATTCTTCCTTCTGAAAATCTGAAAAAATCTCCAGGAAGTCCAACCACCCTTTTTAAACTTAGTTCTGCTCCAATCCCATCCAAAACCAATACATCGAATCTATCTACGTCCGGTTCTAAAATATATAAAACCCAAGGACCAACCTGCGCAGGGAATCCCCATTTTTTGACAAGGACCCAATCGCTTTCTTTATAGCTAGGCATCATACTTGTGCCGCTGATCAAATAGAATTGGATTACGAAAATCCTGAAATATAATATGAAGAATATTGCAAATACGATCGGAAAAGAAAGTCTGATCCAGCGAAATACGGACTGTTGGATCGAACGAATAATTTCCGGATCAAATTTCATACTATGGTTTCGTATTGATTGGACGAGACTATGCAGTCTTGGCCTCGTTCTTATTTTCCAAAACTTTCGGTTTTTCTTTCCACCAGATAAAAGGTTGTTCTATCAATAAAAAGATCGGCCAAGCAGCTATGATCGTAAATCCAAAACAGATCAGATAAAGTTTAGGCAATACACTCAACGTCACTAAGGTTTCTCCTTTGAGGGCCCATCTTGTGGCGATCCCCATCAAAGGTATATTCCATAAATATACTGTGAATGTGATCCTAGATAATGGACGGAAGATCGGTAAACCTAATATGGTTTTGAATATCCCCTCCTTTTGGATTGCTAAGTAGATGATCAAAGCCAACGCAATATTGTAAAAATTATTCGCGAGGGTTAATCGTATGATATGGTTCCAATCGAACGAATAAGAGATTAATATAAAAGCGATCGCAGTGATCCCTATCAGAGAATATTTCAGTTTTCCTAAACTTTCTCCTACAGGTTTATAATCCACATATTCTGCTAAAAGCATTCCTGCTATCATGGAATCGAATCGATTTTCAGTCCAGAAAAGCGCCTCCGCGTTCATCTGCCCTTTAGAATATAGATAACATCTAGATAAGAAAGGGATAATATATATGATCGATAATATGATCACCCTTATTTTCTTAGTCTTAGAGAATAAGAAGAACGGCCCCAAAACAACCATCAAAAAATAGATCTGCTGCTCTAAGGAAATGTACCAACCCACATCCAAAACTCTGGGGAAAAAATTAGATAAGAAGATCCCATCTGCCCAAACATAATCCAGTGCCTTCTGCCCTTTATCTATCAACCAAATCAGATCCGCATTTGGGTTCGGTATATTTTTCAGGCCTGCTATTTGTTTAGAAAAATAATAATAAGAAAAAGCTAACGCAGCATAATAAGCGGGAAGTATTCTCAAAGAACGATTGACGATAAACTTACGATAAGGGAAGCTATTTTCCTTTTTATAAAATTGGAGTATACCTCCGTAATTAAGAAAGCCACCCAGTACAAAGAACACATCCACGATCGTGGTTTGATTCTCCACAAACCAAGACAACCAAAAAGGCATCTCGCCCATGATCGGTTGTTTGGAAACCCAAAGATGGTTGGTCATTACCATCAAAATTGCGATCGCCCTGATTCCGTTTAGTGATTCTATTTCTCCCTTTTTGGAAGCAAAGATAGACAGTATATAGGATTTCATAATGAAGAGATTCTATTTCCTGAATTGAATTAAAAACTTTTCAGGGATCTGCTAGCAAGAAATAAATCCGGGGATCCAAAGACCTAAGTTACGATTTCATGGATATGATAAGAAAATCGAAGTATTTGTCTTGCTTGGAAAGAAATTCCGGATCATTCTTCTGTATATGACTTCGAACAGCCCGATCTCACAATATGTTTCCAGATTCAAAGCGGAGAAGGGAAAGATCTTATCCTTTCTATCTTCATTTCCTTTTTATGGAGAAGTCTTAAAGAACCATCAATATTACGAAGCGGACAGGATCGCTCGAAACGAATTATCCAAAAAATTGGATTCTCTCAAAGAACCTATACGTAGGATCGAAGAAAATTTCGTCCGAGAAAGAAGAATGGACCTAATCGGCTCTACTGAGGTCTTACTTTCCATCTTAGAAAGACTCAAAAACGAAATTATTGGAGCAAGTTACGGTCTGAACGGATTGGGCACTGGGTTCAAAGCAACGGAATCAGAGTTGGAAGCCTTGGCAGAATGGGATTATTCTTTGATCCATCATGCGGAAGAATTATCCACCAAGGTTAAATCCCCGAACTTCCCTCCGGAAGTTTTAGTAGACACGGTAAGAAATTGGGTCAGTAGTTTTAGATCCGAATTAGACGAATTCGATTCCGCCTTAAAGAGCAGGAAGGATGTCTTCTTGAAACGCTAGTTTTATTTTTGATTTGCCGAATGTTAAGTAGTGAATAATATATTTCCAAGGAGTTCTTATGGCATTAATAGACGTAATAAAATACGAAGGAAAACCGGGAGAGATTGTATGGAAATTTCCCCGTAACGATATCAGCACCTTCGGACAATTGGTAGTGAACGAAAGCCAGGAAGCCATCTTCTTTAAAGAAGGTAAGGCTCTGGATATTTTCGGACCCGGAACTCATACTTTAAAAACTGGTAACGTTCCTATTTTGGAAAAACTAGTAAACCTTCCTTTCGGAGGCCAAACTCCTTTTACTGCGGAAGTAGTTTATATCAACAAGGCACTTATCCAATTAAAATGGGGAACTCCTGCGCCCATCCAAGTAGAAGATCCTAAATACACGATCACATTAGGATTAAGAGCAAACGGTTCATATAATATCAAGATTGTGGACTCCAAAGCATTTGCTGTAGGAGTAGTCGGTGCAAGAGGAGCTTATTCGCAAGACGAGGTGGATAACTTCTTAAGGCCTATGATCATAACTAGACTAAGCGATTTTCTAGCGGAAGTCGTTTTAAAATCTGGAGAGCCGATCACTCGATTGAACCAACATTTGGAAGAAGCTTCTTCCGCAGGAAAAACAAAGATCCAACCTGACTTCTCCAAGTACGGTATAGATGTTTTAGATTTTTTTGTTCAATCGATCAACTTTGATCAAAACGATCCGAACTTCCAAAAGATCCAAAAGGTTCTCACGGAAAAATTCGAGATCGATGCTCTGGGCGGAATGTACCAACAAAAAAGAATGTTGGATATCGGAGAAGCAGCAGCCAAAAACGAAGGTGGGAACGCCGGTCAAGGTATGTCTGCAGGCATGGGCCTCGGAATGGGAATGAATATGGGAAATATGATGGCCGGAATGATGGGACAGAACAATGCCGGTGGGACTTCCAACCAGAACGATGCAACAGCAAGACTCACAAAACTCAAGAGTATGTTGGACCAAGGCCTGATTTCTCAGGAAGAATTTGATGCCAAAAAAAAGGACATTCTAAATTCTATCTAAAGTATGAGCCTTACCTTCACCAAGTTGAAAGCGGAATTCCGCTGTATCAACGATTCTTGCGGAGCAACTTACGATCTGAATGATATCGTATACGAATGTCGTAAATGTGGAAGCCTTCTCCAAGTTTCCCATGATATGGGAGCTCTTAAAGAAAAGTCAGGTAAGGAATGGAAGGACCTATTCGATTCCAGATTGGGCTCGGTAAAATTTCCGAACAGCTCAGGTATCTGGAATAAAAGAGAATGGGTTCTTCCTCATGTAGAAGATTCTGAGATCGTAAGCTCTGGAGAAGGCCTATCTCATCTATTCAATTCTGAAAGACTTACAAAACATTTTGGCCTAGGCGGCCTTTGGATCAAACAATGTGGGATCTCCCACACTGGTTCATTTAAGGACCTCGGCATGACGGTTCTTCTCTCTCAAGTAAAACATATGTTGAATAAGGGAGTTAAGATCAGAGCGGTAGCTTGTGCTAGTTCAGGAGATACTTCTGCTGCTTTAGCTTCTTACGCTGCTAAGGCCGGGATCCCTGCTATTATTTTCCTTCCTGCGGGAAAAGTTTCCCAAGCACAATTGATCCAACCTGTTTCTAACGGCGCAAAAGTAATCGCTCTCGAAACGGATTTTGACGGTTGTATGAAGATCGTTAAAGAAGTTACTAAAGAAGCCTGTATCTATCTCGCAAACTCAATGAACAGTCTTCGTATCGAAGGTCAAAAAACGATCGCACCTGAGATCGTTCAACAATTGGAATGGAAAGTTCCCGACTGGATCATTATTCCAGGTGGAAATTTAGGAAATGTTTCCGCTCTAGGCGCAGGTTTCGAGATGGCAAAAGAATTAGGATTAATCGATAAACTTCCTAGGATCGTTTTGGCCCAAGCGGAGAATGCAAATCCACTCTATCTTTCTTATCTGAAAAATTTCGAAGAATTCAGTCCGGTTGATGCAAAACCTACTCTTGCATCAGCAATACAGATCGGAAATCCTGTATCAGTTCAAAAGGCAATTCGTACATTAAAAAAATTCAATGGGGTTGTGGAACAGGCAAGTGAAGCGGAACTTTCGGAAGCTTCTGCCAAAACCGATCTATTCGGATTGTATAATGACCCTCATACTGGAGTGGCTCTCGCCGCTTTATACAAACTGATGGCTAAAGGAACGATTGCAAAAGGTGATCAGGTGGTCGTAATCTCTACCGCACACGGTTTAAAATTCACCGAATTTAAACTCAAATTCCATGAAGGAAAAATCCCGGGAACCGACCAGAAATTGGTAAACGTTATTCGATCCTGCAAGCCGGAAGTGGGAGCCGTAATGGACGAAATCAGCGGTTTTCTACAAATGAAAGGTTAAAATTTTTCATTTTCCACTGGAAATTCCCGTTCTTTTTTCCCGAGCGTATTTCGTTTTTTTCTCGTAAGCCCGCCGGGGTCCATATAATCGAGAATCCAAATGTACGAGGGAATCGAGGAACTTCCCCAAGAATTCCTCTTCGAGGTCGAGACGGCCGTAAAAAAAGAAGAGCCGATTTCTATCATTACCTACGTCCTGAGTACCCGGGGCGAAAATAAGCTCAAACATATCATCCAAACTGTCCTCGCTAAATACAAAAGAGAGGATCTGACTGAACTTATATTTACCTCAGCAAAGGAGCTGATCGTAAATGCAACGAAAGCGGCTATTAAACGGGTTCTATTTAAGGAGCTCGGGCTGAATATCGCGGACCCTTCCCAATACGATTTGGGAATGGAGTCTTTTAAGGAAAATCTAGTTAGTAGAAAGTTTCCCTACTATCGTAGGAAGATGAAAGAGCATGGTCTATTTGTAAAAGTTACTCTCAGCTTCAGTTCGGATCGGATCATTCTATTCGTACAAAATAATTTCACTCTCGCAGTTCGCGAAGAGAAAAGGATCCGAGAAAAGTTCGTCCATTCTAAAGAATTTGACAATCTATTCGAGTACTATATGAAATATGGTGATACCACGGAAGGTGCAGGTATGGGTATCACGATGGTGGAAATACTGGTAGCCCAAAGCGGCTATGACCGCCATTTGTTTACGATCTATAGCCGCCAGGCAGAGAATAGAACTGTTGCCAGAGTCGAAATCCCTTTAGATCAGAATTATGTGCCCAGAAGACAAAGATACCAAAAATGGTTACAAGAAAAGGCTAGCGGCTTAACATGACCTAAAGTTCTCCTTACTACAGTTAGGTCTTTAGCAATATGGAACAGAATCCTCAGACAAGTAAACTCCAAGAACAGGCAAATCAGATGAACCTTGCCTTGGAATCCGTTCATACCGAAGAACAAGCGATCGAACTTATCCAAGGAAAAATCAAGGACGCCTACCTTTTAAAATTAAGGATCGATGTTGAGAACAAAGCTGGCGTAGTTTTAGGATTATTATCCAGATATAAAAACGAATTTTTAGAATTATATTCCTTATTCTCCAACTCCTCAGTGATCCGAAAGATCAGGACATTCGAAGACTTCGGTCAAATCTCACATGATATTGCGGAAGCAGCTAGACAAGAAGCTCCAGATCCTGGTTTGTCCGACCTAGTAGGAAGACTTCTTCATACTAAATTAACAAGACCAATATTAGAACAATATTATCCAATGTGGGATCGTAATGATACTGCAGCTCTAGTCAATATGCTAGAGAATCAGATCAAAACTAGTATGAAGATCAATATGATCCGTGTCCAAGCAGACGTGGAATACGTATCTAGTTTAAAATGTAGAGGCAAAAGTTTTTTTGCAGGTATTATCCAATCCATTCCTAAACCGCCTGAAGAACCCGCAGAAGGAGCAGGAGCTCCAGTAGAAAATCTGGATCCGGAAAAGGCTGCAGTCATGCGCCAAATAGAAACCATTCGAAAAGGTTTCGGAAGAGTGGTACAAGCTAAGACTATTCTTTCTCCAGTAAACGGAATTGACTTCGACGATCTAAACGAAGGCGACAAGATCCTATTACAACTTCCTTCCGTTTCTCCAGAAGAAAAAGCTTTGGCTAAAACTTTAGGTGCTATGGATAAAGATGGAAACGTAAAACCTGTGATCGGTTCCTTCGTTGCTATCGCTTCCGGAAAAAATGAATATCATATTTTTGCAAAAGGTCCTGCTGGAGTTCTTTTACAAGCATTCGAAGAAAGACCGGTCCGTTTAGCTAGACCTAAAACTGCAGCAAACGCACCTCGTCCAGCCGGGATGGGTGCAAAACAATCCGAAAGCAATAATACTCTCAACTACGCGATTTTGGTTGGAGTAGTTCTACTAGTCGGACTGCTTGCGTTTATTTTATTGAAATAGTAAAGTCTGCGCTATAATCACAGACTTTACTATGTGATTGCGATGTAGGAGTTCCTACAACGCTTCTTCTATCCAACTACCAGGTTTACCAATTTTCCAGGAACATAGATCTCTTTTCGGATCTGTTTTCCATCTAAGAATACCTGTACCTTATCCAAGGATTTTGCGATCTTAATCGCTTCTTCCCCAGCGATCTCTTTTGCTGCTTTGAATTCCGCTCTTAACTTTCCGTTTACCTGAACTACGATCAGTATTTCGTCGTCAGTCAGATACTTTTCCTCATAACCCGGAAAACCTTGGTATGTCAATGAATCAGGCTTTCCTGCCAAGGACCAAAGTTCTTCCGCTAAGTGAGGAGCAAATGGAGCGATCAAAAGTAAAAAAGGCTCTAGGATCTTACGAGGTCTACGAGCACTTGGAGTTAATTCATTCACAAAGATCATCAACTGAGAAATAGCAGTGTTGAATGAGAAATTGTTAATATCATCATCCACTTTTTTGATAGTTCTGTGAAGTATCTTTAATTCGTCTTCGTTCGGTTCAATATCTTCCAAACGGAAAGATTCTTCAG
>NZ_NPDL01000009.1:21170-177415 GCF_002811475.1 Leptospira hartskeerlii | reverse complement strand
CCTTCACGAAAAACACTGCGGTTACCATAAAAAATACGAGAAGAAGAAACGCGATATCCGACATAGAAGAGGCTGAAATTTCCTCCAAACCTCTTTTTTTCTTAAGCTGAATCATATTCCGAATTCCTAATAAATGGAAGAGCTAATATTAAGCTCTTGCGTTACGTTTCAGGAATTCTTTATAAATTCTGTTTGCAGCTTCTTCCACTTCGGAAGTAAAACCGTCGATCCTGGAAGTCAGGTATTGGTGAAAAGTCATTGCAGGAATCGCGATGATCAATCCGGCCGCAGTGGTGATAAGAGCTTCTTTAATACCGCCCGCTACCACTTTCGCGTTAACTTGGTCGGCATTTGCGATCGCATCGAATGCGTTTATCATACCGGAAACCGTTCCTAAGAACCCGATCAAAGGTGCGATAGTCGAAACAGCAGCCAAGATCACAAGACCTCTTTCAAGAACTACGATCACTTCAGCAGCTTCTCTTTCGATACCTTTAGCGAAAATTTCTGCGTTACCTGCGGATACATCGATACCGTTTTTCAAAATATCTGAAATTTTATAAGAAGGATTTGCTTCGATGAATTCTTTCGCTCCATCAAAACCTTTTTCATCAACCTTCTCCCCTAAATCGATATTAAATCCTTTAGGCAGAAGTTTGGAAGTAGTAAGGAAGTAGATCCTTTCGAAAATAATTGCAAGAGCAATGATAGAAGAAAGAGCCAATGGATACATTGTCCATCCACCCTTATTGAACAGATCTACAAATCCCCATGTTCCGCTTTTTTCAGCAGGAGCTTGCGCAGGTTGTTCTGCAGGTGCGGTAGTTTGTTCTGTTTTATTTGCGTCGGTTGGCGCAGCATCTTGAGAAAAAGTAGGTAAAGTTGCAGTTAGAACGAATCCTCCCACAAGTGCAATGGCGATCCATTGGCGTAGAGAGAGATTAGTATATCGATTATGCATAGCTTTCGGAAGCTCCATAAGAAGTAATGAGACATTTTTACGTGATTTGAGTTACGTTCAGATTACAGGGAGGTTACGGGTGTGCTAGTTTGGGGAGAGAAAAGCCGCATTCTATTTGGAAAATTTCCCTTATGATTTCGTTTTGTAACGAAGAAAAGGAACTTAGAATGCGGCCAGGTTTATTACTTAGAAGGATAACCGCCGTAAGTCATCTTTCCAATCATATAGATCGGACTTTTCTTTTGGACCAAAACTCTTGTCTTAAGATCGTTCTGGATGGAAGAAAGAAGGCTTTCCGAGTAAGAGACTCCTGCAGCATCCACTGCCACTAAGAAGTGCACAGAATTTTCCGGATCTTCATCAGAATCCAAATCATCCCAAACTGCTAGAATATTTCCGGAACCGCTAACACGATTCGGGTCAGGAATAAGAACTGCTTCATTGGATCTATTTTGAGGGCTTGTAGGAATTCCTTTATTGTAAATAGTTTTGTCGGTGATCAACACTAGATCCGAACCGGAAAAATGCGGAGGAAGATATACTTCCGTAGGTGCGTCTGAACGTTTGCCGGTCCAAATCACTACGATAAATCTTCTGTCACCGAAATAGCTTGTGCCAGTTTCGGTGGGTCTGATCGCTCCCCATTGAAATACATTATTCCAAGTATCATATCCGATCGTATTATAATAGAAACTCATGAGAGAACCTTGGATCTTTCTCGGATAACCTCTTTGCAGAACATGAAAGTCCATATTTGCTTTGGTCCCGTAACTTCCAATCGCGGAGAAATCCTCGTCGTTCCAAGCATCCTTAGAAGTTAGAAGTTTGGAAGTATTACCATTCATGTATTCTTTATGATTATCGTAATAATAATCCCAATGCCATTCTGTTCCGGACACTACGGGATTATAGAAGTCCGCGAATCTGGTCTTAGTAGTTTGTTGCACGTCAGAGATTTCCATAGCTTGGTAAACTCCGCTGATCGTACGGGCGGTATCCTGGGCTCCTACACCTTTGAGTTTCATTCCGAATTCACTTAAGAAAACCGGAATGTCCAAGAATCTAGCTTCTTTTCGGATCTCATCCAAAGCCTTGAAATAAGTACCGTTATCAACCCCGGTGGTATCCAGACTCAGTCTGCCTGCGTCATAAAAATGAGAATTGAAAACGAAACCTTGGCCAGGCTTAGAAGTCAGATATCCTCCACCGGTTGCAATACCTCCGAAGTTTGTATTCCAAAATACCATAGGTTCTGCATAAACCCATTTGTTTTCCCAGCCACTTTGATCTAAGGTTTGTCTTATTTTATAATAGAAAGGCCAAAGCTTTTGGTTATCCCATTGAGCAGGAGTAAGACCTTCCATTCCACCATCAGCAGGTTCGTTGAAAGGATCTAATCCTAAAACGTAATCGAATTCCTGACTAGATAAGTTATTTTTAATATAAGATAGGGCTTTGCCGACCTGCCAAATATATTCCGTCTGCAAATTTCTAGCTTTATTCGCAGCGGTGAAGGGAGCGTTATTCCAAAAATTACGGAAACCTCTACGAACTGCTTCATTTGAGAAAAGGTTTTGTCCCCAAGTAAAACAGATCCCGCAAGATTCTTGAGGATAAGAACCGCTCGGTAAAACCCAAGCGGGCGCTCCGTTGCCTGTATACCAAGAACCTTTATTGAATAAATTTCTGGAAAATAAGTCCTGATGATAATCCAGCAATATATACATTCTACGAGCAATTGCAGCTTTGATCTGAAGAATGACAGCGTCCAAATAAGCATAATCGATCGTATCTGCGGAAGGATTCACTCCTTCCCAAGCGATTAGAAAACGAACCATATTGGAACCGGCGCTTTTTCCTAAAAGAGAGAATGCATTCTCCGCATCCGCAGTATTCCTAAACGGTTTAAAGCCGTCGGAAAGCATTTTGGTATTACCTGAAATATTAAAACCTCTGAAATACGCCTCTCTGCCTAAACCATCCACGAAGATCCTGTCGGTTGTTCCTGAATAGGATTTTGATCCTAATTGAATTCTTCTATCTTGCTCAGAACCTATATAATCCAAGGAGTGAGAATAAGAAGTAGAGTCTACTGCTGTGGAGTTTAGAGCGTGTTCATTTGTTTGTGTTCCTATGTTGGATACGTTTAACAAAGAAAGAATAGAGTTATTGAAACCTTTAGAGCCGACATTTTCACAAGAAGTGAAACATATTAGGATCAATGCTGATAATATTTTCGTATAGTGCTTACGGGTCATGCGTAGCGATCTAAGATTATATTTTTTCGTTGGAAAGTAGATTTTAAAAGAGTATAAGTTATTTTTAATACAGGAATATTATTTATTTTCACTTTTATTTCAGGAGATAAGTGAATTATAAGAAGAAGGTTTTGAAGAGGAGGGAAGGGTAAGTAGTGATTTTGAAATTAGGACTGAGCTAAGTAAATAGGACGAACAATCCTCCCCAAAATAAAAAAGCCCCTAATTCCTTTATAGGAAAGAGGGGCCTGCGATAGTTTTAAAATTTATTTAAAGCTTATAAGTAGCTTGGAAAGCGTAACTTACCCCTGTTCTATAAGAAAGGAATAGATCCTTCTCTCCGGTTAGCTCGTTTTTCTGATACACTCTATAGCGAGTATCAAAAATATTCTGAGCAGAAACCTTGAATTCAAGATGGTCTCCTCTTTTGGCTGTATAAACAACGTCGGTCAAACCAACTGCTCTTTCATAAGCGTCCGGTAGATAGTTCGCACCCACTGCATATAATCTATCTGCAAAGTAGTTATAATATACCCCGATTGTTTGTGTCTTTTTCTCGTTTAAGAAAAAGTCAAATCTCAGGTTGAATACGAATGGAGACTGCCCTTGCAGAGGTCTTGAAAGATTCGTCGGGTTATAAGCGGCGACTCTGGAAAGCGTATCTACTAAACCTGATTGAACTGCAATATATTGTTCCCAAGAGAGTACATCCACTCTGGATTTAATAAAGAACATATTCGTTTCAAAACGAAGCCAGCTAGTGATTTCCTTTCTGAAATCAAATTCTACCCCTCGGATGGTTGCCTGTTGAGCGTTAGCAAACGTGAATTTTTGGCTAATTCCACCTGCAACCGGTTGGCCGATCATTTCTATCGGATCGGAGATTTGTTTGAAGAATGCTCCTACCCCAACATAGTCGGTCGGATTTAGATAATATTCATAACGTAGATCGTAGTTATGGATATAAGATCTTTGTAATGAAGAGTTACCAAATATAGTGTTTGCTCCATAATAAGGAGTAAATCCGAAAGGCGATAATTCTCTTAAGTCAGGTCTTGTAAGAGTTTGGGTGACTGCTGCTCTTACGATCTGATCTTTTGCAAGTTCCCAGTTTAAATTGAAAGATGGAAGGCGGTCCTTTGTTCTGAGTTCTCCCACTCCATTATTGAACTGATCGCAAATATTATTCCTGATTAATGCAACTCGAACAGTGTCATCGCTTACACCGCATCCATAATCCAAATTTAGGAAGCTAGTAGTATTCCCAGTATAGTAAGTTTTTACTTTTTGGTAACTATCCTCGTAGCGCATACCGACTAATACTTTTAACTTAGGTAGGATTGGTAGATCCACCTGGCTATAATACGCTTGTAACTTTTGAGAAGCGGCATACGCGTTAGACTGACCCGGTAATTGTTGTGAAAACTGGTTCGTATTGTCTAAGAATGTTATAGGATTTGAATATACTTCCCCAGGAAGAGGATAACGTTCTAAACCTGTGGCAGTGTTAGGCTTTTGGCCATACCAGAAAAACGTAAAGTCTTTCTCTCTTGCCATCGAATAAGTTCCTAATTTGAGTAAAGCTTTCAATCCTGACCACTGATCAAAAGGAATCTCATAATTCAGTTTTAATGTTCTGGAAATATCTCTAGTATTTGAGAAGAATCTAGATCCGTCGTTAGAATCTCCTAATCTGGTCATATCATAAGGGTTCGGATTTCCTATCCCTTGTCTCCAAACCTGTTGTTGTAAATCAGGCTGGTCTCTGTCTGCTTGAGCGTAGTTCGCTCTCCAGTCGAACTTATGTGCACGATCTCCAAACCAGTTTAGAGCATGGTCTCCACCTAAAGTATGGTGTTGGATCAAGCTGCTGGTATATTGGGTTGTTAGTGCCTTGAAGTGAGCTAAGTTAATATAATCATTACCTTGAGCATCACGAACAACTCCTTCGCCTTGTTGAGTATAAAGTGATTTGATAAAGACTTGTTGGCCTTTAGTAATCTCATAAGCAAGGTTCATGTTATTTCCCCAGTTTCTTTCCTCAGTATAGAGGTCAGCTTTTTGGTCCTGGAGTTTATTTAGAGTAGAACCTGCAGTTGTATTTGGAAAAGCCGCAACACCTAAGTATCGATTTGATTCTTCTTGTCTGAATCTATAGTTTCGGTTATATGTTGAACCTACTAAAATACCAATACGAGAAGTTGCTCCAACTTTAAAAGTATCTCCATAGTTGATGGAGAAGTTTCTGTCGAAAGGAGCAGGACCCTTATCCGGGGTCCATTTTTGATTAAATTCAGCACTACTTGCTTGGACTATAGCAGGATCATATCCACCAAAGATGGATCCTGGAACTACAGGAGTCACATTCGGAACATTTGCAAGAGGGTTCTTTTGGTTGTCGTTCACTCCTCCCAACATATTTCCTTGGTTCATGTTTAAGAATTTATGACCTGTGGTATTATAGTTTCCACCAGCACCAACAGAAACACTGAATAATTTCTCTTCCGGATATTCTTGGGTCTCGATCTTTACAAGACCTCCAGAAAATTCAGCAGGTAGTTCCGGGATGAACGTCTTAATGATCCGAACGTTCTTTAACACTCCGGAAGGGAAGATGTCTAACGCAACAACCCGTTTATCTGGCTCAGTGGATGGAACTAAAGTATCATTCAATTCTGTGTTGGAATAACGTTCTCCCAAACCGCGAACGAATACGAATTTACCGCCGACTAATGTGATCCCTGTAACTCTTCGAACCACTTCACCTGCAGAGGAGTCCGGGCTTTTCTTGATGGCTTCTTTCGAGATACCGTCAGAAACGGATGAAGATTTCTTTTGTAATGCGAGAAGGGCAGCTTCCGCGTCGTTCAAGGCTCTTCCTTTAACATCTACAGTTTCCAGAGTTTGGAGACCGAAGGTGATATTGACCACTTGAGGTTTTCCTGGAGTGACAGTCACTGTTCTCTTTTGAGCAGAGAATCCGATCATTTGGAATTCTATTTCATGAGTTCCAAGCGGAAGTTCCAGATCATACGCGCCGTCAAAATCGGTCTTAGCGAATTTTTTGACTGCTCGAACTACAATGGTAGCACCAAAAACAGGTTCTCCATTGTCTCCATCTACGATTTTTCCCCTGACTTTTCCTGCCGCCTGTGCGAAAGCATTCTCCGAAAAAGTGAAGACCAGTAAAGCGATTGCAAAAAGTTTTATTTTCATTGTTAGTATTCGTTTTTATTATTTTTAAGAATTAAGTTCCAATAACGCAGACTTTAAATTTGCCTCGGTGTTCCACGACCAAGCGCACTTCTTCCAGTGTCACTTTTTCATTCCCGAAACTAATCGTTAAATTACCGACCCTATGCCCCTTTAAAGCTTTTAGCTGACGGACATCTTCTCTCCAAGTTAAGGTCTCTATTTTAAATTTTTGAGTTTTATGTTTTTTGAATAGGTTTTGAAGATTTTCTAAGGCAATGAATCTGCGCATATCCGTGAACTTCCAAGCTTGTTCTAAAGGCATGGTATTGGATAAAGTGTTTTCATCCATGGTATTCGGAAGGAAGATATTGATGTATTCGTCTTTGGTAAAAATATAGCGATCAGTCTGTCCATTTTGGACAGCTTCTAAAAATCGATAGACTGCTTCTTCTTTCGTGTTACTGAGATCGGAAATTTCGTAATTGTCTTTTATGCGGGCTCTTAGATAGGCCTGTGACTCTTCGATCTTCTTAAAATACTCTGGATCGTCGCCTTTATATTCTTTTTTGCAATTTGCGACTAAGCTTATAGTTAATATTGCAAAGATGATTTGCGTTATTGCAATCAATCTGGCATTCATGTTTGGTTCCCGGAACTTTATTTTTTTATTTTTATGTAATTATAAAAAAGCCTCCCCTGTGAAGAGGAGGCTTATGTAGTTTTTTAGATTCGATTAACGAGCTCTCCAAACAGACCAGCCAGAATACCAGCTGTTTCCACCAGTAGGTGTTACTACTGTAGTCCCGTCGAAGTCGTATAGAGTGGTTCCAGTATCAGGAGCTCCACCCCAAGTAGTTTTTCCCGCTACATTCGTTTTCAGATCCGGCTTGAATCCCAAAAACCCGCAATTGCTTTGGGTTGTTGTGATAGAAGCAACCGGAGCACTTGCTAAGGAAGTATCGCGAGTTCCTGTAGAAGTTGTTAGAGTGCAAGTTTGGACTTGGTCTGGATTGGTATCACTTACTAAACCATCGATGATGGAAGTAGAATCCCCGTATCCAGTTCCACTTGTAGCTGCACTTTCGCATTTAATGATTTGTTTGAATGCGTAAGCAACACCATGGAGGAATAATCCTTTCATACCTTCTCTATGACGTTCTGCATAACTTGCAGTTTCGTTCACTCCAAGCAGGGTGTATTGGTCTACGAATGGGTTAGAAGGTTCATCTCCTGCAGTTGCGCTAGGAGTTTTAGTGGTTCCATCCACTCCATCCATTTCCATTCCACCTGGGTCAGTGGAAGGAGTTCCACCGCAGGTTTTAGGATATTTAACTGCGATAATATATTTCAGGGCTCCGGAGAATCCTTCATCCATATCGAAGTCGTCATCCATACCACCGGTTCCTAAAAGGAACTTTCCTTTGAAAGTACGCTCAGTCGCTCCACCGGTTCCGGTTAGATTAGGAGAAGCTGCAGTTCCTACATCAGTAGCGTTAGCACCTCTTCCGCCTCCCCACCACTCAAAAGAATCGTCCAAACCTCTGTGAGATTGAACATAATTGAAGTTTCCGCTATTGAGTGCATACATAGAGTAAGAGTTCAACTCGTCTCCAGGTGCAACCTCAGTTCCTGCAAATTCTACGATTGTGTAATTCAAAGTAACGCTGGAAGAACCGGATGAAAGCGGATAAGCTAATGGATTGGTTCCTTCAGTTAAAGCTGCTGCAGTTCTGGTATTATTTCCACTTCCTATAAAGATCAAACCACCCCAGTCTCCAGGGAATCTGGATCCTCTTGCTTGTGCAGAAGTGAAACATACAGGGTTTGCAGCAGTTCCGTTAGTAACAAGGTTACCGCCATTGAAGAACATTGCAGAACCTCTTTCACCGTAAATCACAGCGCCAGCTGGAGCAGTGATTGTCGCTCCATTAGAAACAGTTACAGTTCCTCTTAACAGAGTGTAAGCTCCTAAAGTTTTGTTAGAAGTGATGTTTCCGGAAACGATCTCGGGATTTCCGATAGAGTCACATTTAGCTTCCCCGACAGTTGCATTAGGGTTACTGTAAACTCCTTTTACGGAAGTGATTACTGAAATATTAGATGCTAAAGTAGATCCGTCGAAAGTTCCAGTAATTACCAAACCTGCGCTGGAAGCTGCAACATCCGGATCAACAACTCCTGTCTCGTTTGAGAAGGTGATCTGACTTGCGCTAGTAGGGGCGGAAAGATCTACATTCACCGCCATGTCAAATGTTCCAACCAATTCGGTATAATTAGATGAACTGTCGCATGGATTCGGGTTTCCGGAGCATGTTGTAGTATCCGGAACTGAGAAAACTTCTCCTTTGATAGTTGCACTGGAATCGCTGATTTTAGTTGTGATGTTAAAATCAGCGGCGTCGTTGTTTCCGCTCGCATTTGCACATGCAACAGTGAAGTCAGTCCCTCCCGCTGTAATTTTGGAAGAAGTAAGTTTCACATACAAAGGTTTCGCAAAAGCAGGGGCACTGTTAAAGTTTGCAGGAAATTGTCCTACACAGTTTGCTTTTGCAAAAGTTCCCGATTGGGTTAACTTCCCGTTGATGATGACGGTGGCTTCGTAACCAGCTCCGCCTAAAGCGGCTAAAGCTAAGCCTGCGCCGTTGCTTCCTCCGCCGGAATCACAGCCTACAAGAGCAATAGCAACTGCAAGAGCGCTAACTGCTTTCGAGACTTTTTTATTTAACGATTTCATGGATCGAATCTCCTATTCATTCTGAAAAGAGGCCGAAATCCGATCGACCTCGAGGATTATGTTAGATAAAATACTTTACGACTTGATTACGTACCTGTTAAGGTTTTGGTTCTTTAGGGTAAAAGTAGTATTACCAAGAAGATCGCACCGAAAATCCCATAGTCAGTGTATCTTTCTTTATCAGGATAGTTCTCCTGATCTTTTTGTTTCCACTCTACAGGTTTTGCTTCAACAGTAACAGACGTTCTGTCAAAACCTCTACGAGAGCCGTCTTCGAACTCAACGATCACACCTTGTTCTGTCTGATTGGTTTTTACGTTCTCAATGACTTCTTTGGTTTTGGTATTGGTGACTGTGTCTGCAGAAAGAGTTCCCAAACATATTAGAAAAATTGAAATTGTAATAATAGTTCTCGTAATCATAATGTAATACTTCCGGTTCACTGTATCCTCCTTATGGAAAGTATGGATACTCGTGCAATTCGATTAAGCCGAGAACTGTTACAAACAGATTAAATGTAATAAAGGAAAAGGTGAAAGTGTAAGGACTAATCGATTGTGATTAGCCATGAAGGTGCGGAGAAGAAGTTGTATTAGGTTTGAACGAATACCTCTAATTCTTCTAAAAGAATCGGTTTACTTAAGAAATATCCCTGTGCTTCGTCACAGCCAAGATCTTTGATCTTACGCATTTGCACTTCTGTTTCTACACCTTCTGCAGTGATCCGCAGCCCTAAACTTTTTCCTAATGCGACGATCGTTTTAGAAATCGCCAGCGAATTCGGATCCGTTAGGATTTTGCGTACAAAGGATTGATCCACTTTTAAGGTTTTGAGCGGGATTTTACTTAAATAAGAAAGGCTGGAATATCCTGTTCCAAAATCGTCCAAAGCCAAGGAAATTCCCCAGGAATGCAGTTCTCCTAAAATTTCTAAAGCAGACTGTATATTTGTAATGAGGCTCGATTCTGTGATCTCAAGCTCTAGATCTTCTACGCTTAGATTGTTCTTCTCCAATATATCCAATACTTTTTTAGTAATATTCTTATCTTCCAATTGTTTTGCAGATAAGTTTACTGAGATGCGGATCGGAGGCAGCCCTCTCTTTTTCCAAATTCCCAAATCTTCCATAGATTTGGAAAGGACCCATTCTCCCATTTCTCCAATGATACCACTTTCTTCTGCGATTGGTATGAAGATAGTAGGGGAGATTACACCGTATTCAGGATGATTCCATCTAAGTAGTGCTTCTGCGGAGATTTTTTTGCCTGTTTGTACTTCTATTCTTGGCTGGTATTGAATGAATAGCTGGTTTCTAGAAATTGCAAGTCTCAGGTCTTTTTCGAGAAGATATTTCTCTTTCATCCTTTCCTTCCATTCGGAAGAATAAGTTTGGATCTTAGAAGTTCCCGATATTTTTGCTTGGTTTAGTGCCGTCTCAGATTTCCATAAAAGTTGATCGGATGATTTTCCATCATAAGGAAAAACTGATATTCCGATTAGTATCTCGGAAGAGATCTGTTGATCTACGACGTTTAAAGGAGAAGATGTAATGTCCTGTATCTTCCCCGCCCAAATTTCCGAATCCGTTTCTAATATTTGAGAAGAAGAAGGTAAAGGAAAGAAAGAGAATTCTGCATCTCCTGTCCTTGCGAGAACTGTTTCCGGTCCAAGCATTGTTTCCAATTTTTGTACCAATGATCTCAGGTATAGATCGCCCATATGTACACCAAAATTAGATCTGATCTGTTTCAAGTGGGTTGCTTCTAATGAAAGAACAGGAAAACTTAATATTTCTTCCCTCATGGAGAGTTCATGAAGAGAACTGCCCAATCTTTCCAAGAATAGATCCCGATTCGGTAATCCGGATAACCCATCATAATTTGTCATGTAATGAATGAGCTCATCCAGCTTGCGCACAGTAGTAACGGTATCCGCCATTAATGAACCAGCTTCATCTCGGAACACTGTGGGTAGATTCGGGATCTCTCTTTCGCTCAAATATCTATTCAAAGACTTAGAAGTGAGCATTACCGGAGCTAAAAGTTTACGTAATGCAAGAAGAGTGGCGGCCGTTCCCGTAAGAGTTGCCGCGAGTGCGATCCCTAAAATTTTAAATGCAGTCTGTAAATCCTGAATAGTGGATATCACAAAGAATAATAAAAGTGTGATCAACGGAACGTGGGTTCCGAGAAATGCCACCAGCATAATTTTGCTGGAATAGGTTTTAAGAATTCGGACCTTACTAAGATAGGAATAAAAATTTAATCCGTTAAGACTCATCAAAGTTTCCTTGATTGGAACGTTATACGTTTTCGCGTTGTGCCGAGGCTTTTCGTCTTAGGTGGAACTAAATTTCTACTTATAAACCATGCTTTTGAGGAGACCTCCCTAAACAAGGACAAAAAATCAAAGGCATAGTCCGAAGTATTTAGTTGATAATTTATTTTCTGAATATAGGAACTTCAACATCAATAACTTGAAGAAGTTCTCACGCAAAGCCTCTAAGTAGAAAAGATTTTCCTGCGGAAGGGATACGGAGGGGAAGTCCGAAGGACCGAAGCCCGTAGTAGCCCGGTTCGAGCAAAGCGAGAAGTCGCCCAATCCTTTCTTTTGTCGGATCCGCCGATTTGGACTGTTTTAAAACGATTGTTAGAAAAAATCCCAATCTGGGGATTTTTTTCTTGATCCGAATTGGGTTTATGTTATAATACCAAACGTTCGAAATAAATTAAATCGATTGATTTTCCCGGAGAAATGCGGGATAGGAGAGAGAGAGATGAGTGTAGGGAAAAGATTATCCTTCTTAATTGCATACCTGATCCCGGGGCTAGCCGTAGCAGGTTATTATTTGGGAGGCAGTTTTAATTTTTTAACTTTGGCAGTGGTATTTGGAATTCTTCCGATCATGGATCTTTGGATCGGGCCGGATGCGAGTAATCCTAAGGAAGAAGATGTGCCTGAGCTTCAAAAGGAATTATACTTTAGATTCCTGACCTATGGTTGGGCCTGGATCCAATTTGCATTAGTGATTTGGGCTCTGTGGGAGGTCCAAACTCAAACTCTTTCCACATTGGAATGGGGAGCTTTTGTTTTAGCGATCGGCGTGAACACCGGCGGGATCGGGATCACAGTTGCTCACGAACTCGGGCATAAGAACACTAAGATTGAACAATGGTATTCTAAGTTCATTCTGATGACTGTTTGCTATATGCATTTCTTTATTGAACACAACCGAGGTCATCACGTAAATGTTTCCACTCATGAGGATCCTGCTTCCAGTAGAAAGGGTGAGTCATTCTTCGCTTTTTATCCAAGAACAGTTGTAGGAAGTTTAGTGAGCGCTTGGAACTTAGAGAAAAAAAGACTGGGTAAACTGGGCAAGTCCGCTTGGACATTGGACAATGAGATGATCACATCCATGATCATTCCTGTTTTGTTCATCTCTACAGTAACCGGGATTTTTTATGCGATCACCGGCAATTTGAATTGGCAGGTGCCCGTATTTTTCTTTGTCCAAAGTTGGATCGCATTCTCCTTATTGGAGCTCGTAAATTACATTGAACATTACGGCTTGGCTCGTAAGGAATTATCTCCTGGAAAATTCGAGAAGGTCCTTCCGATCCATTCATGGAATCAGAACTTCAGCTTGTCTAACGCGTTCTTGTTCCAACTACAAAGACATTCGGATCATCATGCGAACGCGGGAAGGAGATACCAATCTTTAAGACATTTTGAAGAAAGTCCTCAGCTTCCTTATGGATATGAATTGATGATACTTCTGGCTTTATTTCCTCCACTTTGGTTTAAGGTGATGGATAAAAAATTGGAAGAATGGAAGATCCAACATGGACAAACTTCGGGGAGTTCCGGAGGAAAAAGGGAACCTGCTACTGCATAGTCCTGTCTAAAAAATAGATCTTTTTGGTAAAGAGTTAGAGGCTGCCCTCTAACTCTTCTTTTTTCTTAGAGAACTAAGTTAGTCTTTTTAGTCTTTGTATTTTTCTAAAACCTTCAAGGTTCTTTGCATATCGTCTCTTTGCTGTTGGAGATCCTTCTTCAATAGTTCCGGTAGTTTTTTATTTTGATCCAGAAATTCTTGGGTTCTTTTTAGAAGGCTTGGATCCGGCTCGAAAGAAGGGAACATCATATGACCGAATGCAGAAGCAAAATGCGGATCTCTTGTCTCATACACTGAGATCACTAAATTAAAATAAGAATCAGTATAAGAAACTAATAACTGCTTTTGGTGATTCCATTGGAATCCCCTCATCCCGTATCTTAGAAAGTCGGTAGAATCTCCTTCTTTCGGTTTCAGGAATCTTTCCCAGGATTCTCTTTTTGTTTCAGGATCCGGGAAGGAAACTTTAGCTAAGAATGCCTTTTTAGCTCCTAAATCCGTATTATCTTTGGCAACTTCTTCTTCGATTCGTTTGGAAGATTCGGGATCTCCGTAAGCGCTCAACCTAGATAGAATGACCCAACGTCTTTCTTGGTCCATTGCGATCCCTGGAATACTTTTTTTCTGATCCAGCAATTCTTTCAAATAAGAAAGTTGTTCTATAGATTTAGAAGTATTTTCTAATATTCTAAACCATAGGATCTGCTCTTGTTCCGGGTTTTGGGCAAGAAGCGATTTTTCTTTGGCGATACTGTTCAATTTGTCCGACCAGTTTCTCTTCTCTGCTTCCGGGATATAATTGTCGATTACTGTTAGAGCTTTGGTGAGTATATGGCTATTTCGAACGGAAAGATCCGGTTCTTTTAAGCCTTGGTCCAAAGCTAACTCAAGGAATTCTTTGGGAGAAAGTTCGGCGTCTCTTACCATTTGCCATAAACTTCCCCATACAACTCTTCTGGAAAAACGATCCTTTAAAGTATGGAGACTTCTTTTTAAGATGGGGAGCGATTCTTTGCTGAGATAAGTTTTGGCATAAGCAAAGTCTTCTGTATTCAAAAGTAGAAGGTCCGCTTCACCGGAATAATTCTCTTCTAATAGAGTTTCTTTTCCTTTTACGAGTACTCTTTTTTTCCAGACTTCTTCGAGGTTCCCGTTCTTTTCTCTGAATAATGAGGCTTGGAGAGCATGGGTGCGTAAAAGTCCGTTTGTTGCAGAAGGTCCTTGGTATAAAAATAATCTACCATTTTGTCGAACTGGACTGAGAGTGTTGACTCCTGTTGTCTCTAACCATTCTTTACTCCAGCCTCTGATATCGATTCCGCTAGTTTCCGACATGCAAGAAAGAAAATCGTTTAGTACTGTGTTTTTCTCGGCATGCCTTTTGAAATAAAGCCTCATTGCATCTCTGAATTTTTCTTCTCCCACGTAATACATCAATTGGCGAAGAACGGATGCACCTTTGGAATAAGAGATCCCGTCGAAATTGCTGATCGCTTCTAACGTATTTTCCGCTTTTCCTGCAATTGGATGGGTAGTGGAGAGTTGGTCTTCTCTATAGGCCCATTCTTCTCTTACATAAAAATGTTCTAATGCATCCGGGAAAATTTTTCCTTTGGACATAGAGTAATAAGAAAGATAATCCGCAAAACTTTCATTCAACCAGAGATCGTTCCACCATTTCATCGTGACCAGGTTTCCGAACCACATATGTACCATTTCGTGATACACTGTGTTTGCTCTGTTTAAGTATTCTGAATAGATCCTAGGTCCTCTGAAAATATAACTTTCGGAGAATGTGACTGCTCCCACATTCTCCATGGCTCCCATATTGAATTCTGGCACAAATATCTGGTCGTATTTTCCATACGGATAGGAAACCGCGAAATATTCCTGAAGGAATCCGAATGCTTCCTTTGTAATCGCAAATAGATTCTCCGCGTCCATATACTTGGAGAGAGATTTTCTGCAGAATATTCTGAGAGGAATTTCTCCTGCTTTATCTTCCCAAACTGCGTATGGTCCTACGATTAGAGAGAAAAGATAAGTGGAGAATTTTTTAGTCTTATTGAACTTTATGTTTTTATAATTCCCCTGTGTTTCTTCCGATTTTGGAACAGTGTTATGAATATAAGTCCATTCGGAAGGTCCTGTGATCTCTAACTCGTAAGTTGCTTTTAGATCCGGTTGGTCAAAAGAAGGGAATAATCGATGAGCTTCGAACGGTTCGAAGTCGGTATGCATATACTCGGCTTTGTCAGAAGGATCCGTAAATTTATGAAAACCGGAACCGCTATGATCGAAAACGTTTTTGTATTTTACCTTAAGTTCATTTTTGCCTTCCGCTAATAATTCTCCAGGTAAGAAGAATGCGGATTCTTTCTTTTCGTAATTTGTTTCTTCTTTTCCGTTTAGCCAAAGGATCTCAATCTTCTTAGATACAAAATCTACTTTAAGTTTCCCTTTTTTGCCGCCGCTGTATACGAATCGGACCGTGGTTTCTCCCTCGTATTCTTGGGATCCTTTTTCCAGTTTTATTTTTAATGTATAGTCCACTTCGGAGATCTGTCCGGAGCGGAGCATCGCTTCTTGTTGAGTAAGAATATTGTCCATATTAAACCGTTATATCCTTTAGATCCATTTTTCGAAGGCGAGGTGCGATCGCAGTAACGATCCCTACGGTTAAGAGAGTGAGTGTTCCTCCGATTACCACGGAAGGGACCAGGCCGAATGCTTTTGCGGTGGCTCCTGATTCGAATGCTCCCAACTCATTGGAAGAACCTATGAATATATTATTCACTGCAGAAACTCTTCCTCTCATATGTTCGGGAGTATACATTTGAACGATCGTATGACGGATCACAACACTTACCATGTCAAAAGAACCGCTTACGATCAAGGCTGCGCAGGA
Source organism: Leptospira hartskeerlii (assembly GCF_002811475.1). Lineage (NCBI taxonomy): Bacteria > Pseudomonadati > Spirochaetota > Leptospiria > Leptospirales > Leptospiraceae > Leptospira > Leptospira hartskeerlii. Next base: position 161,460 of record NZ_NPDL01000009.1, on the reverse strand, counting down.
AAGATAAAAGTTCTTAGAAAGTGCGAATACGATCATACATAGCCCAAAACCGAATACACTACTGAGCAATATGATCCCCGAATTTGTTTTAGGAGGTTTTACTGCGATAAATAATGCGCAAAGCACCGCACCGATCGCTGGAGCGGATCTTAAAATTCCGTAATATTCAGGACCCATTCCTAAAACTTCTCTGGAGAATGTGGGGATAAGCGCCACTGCTCCGCCGAATAATACTGCAAATAGATCCAAACTGATCGCACCTAATATCAATTGATGTCCGAATACGAATTTCCAGCCGGTTCCCAAACTTTTCCAGATGGATTCCTTCTCTCCTTGTTTTTCCGGAACAGGTTTAGAAGGAACAAGTAGTAGTAGAAATAAGGAGAATAACATAATGCAGAAATCCGCGAGATATGCGGTCTGCACTCCGTTAAATCCGGTCAGAAGTCCTCCTAACATTGGACCTAAAACTGCGGAACCTTGCCAAGCGACACCGCTCCAAGTCGCCGCGTTCGGAAAAATTTCCTTAGCTACCAGCTGGGTTTGAAATGCTGCGATACTAGGAGATAAAAATCCTCTACAAATTCCTGAGAAGAAGATTACGGAATAGATGGGATAAACCCAATATTCTTGGATGACCCATTGAAAACTAGGAAGAGTGAATAATAAAAGTAAAAAGGAACTAAAAGTCAGACCGCTTAAGGAAAGAAAGATAATCTTCTTTCTTGGAAAACTATCCACAACCAATCCGGAAAAGAGAGAAACTGCTACGTTAGGCACGAGCTCTGCAAATCCGATCAGTCCAACGAAAAATGCATCGTGGGTGATATTATCTATCTGCCAGAAGACCACAGTGGATTGCATAACGAATGAAAGTGTGACCAAAAATTTTCCGGCCAAGAAGTTCCTGAATTCAGGGACTTGTAAAGAGATGAATGGGCTCGAGCTTGCGGATTTTGTCATGAGATAGTTCTACTTCTTCTTTGCTCCGTATTTTAAAAAGAATAATCCGAACGCTGCCACGACCAATGCGTGGTGTACGATATTCTTCTCTAAAATTTCGGGGATTTTGTCTAATGGATATTGATACACTTCTATTTGTTCGCTTTCATCCAGTTCTTGTCCACCCGGATGAGGATAGACATTTCTGGCGATATAAGTATGACACCAATTGTTCATAAAGGAAGGATTTGCAGAGACCTTTCCTAGATATTCCCAATCATCCGAGATAAAACCTGTCTCTTCTCTTAATTCTGCCTGAGCGGATTCTAAGATTGAATTTTTTTCCGCGATCCCACCTGGGATTTCCAAACAATAAGAATGCAATCCATGTCTGTATTGATCGATCAAGATCACATTTTCATTGGAGGTGAGAGCGATTACATTCACCCAATCCTTGGATTCTACTTTGTAAAAATTGCCTGAGATCGTTTTGTCCGGAGAAATTTTCGGAATGGAAACTAACTCGAAAATTGGAGTTTTGAATTCGGAAGTTCTTTTTCCTTCTTCCCAGAGATTGGAATCAGGGAGGTAGTTTTCTGGATGGAATTCTTGCATATCTGCGGTTTCTTCCAGTTTTTTGAAATCCTTTCAGATTCGCAAACCTTTGCCTGTACGCAGTTGACAAGAAGAGAAAAATCAGGATTATGTCGCTTATAGCTGGGGTTCGAAAAACCGGATTTTTCGGATCTTGAGATAATTTTGCCCTCATAAAATCTGATGAAAGAAGATACAAATCAAAGTCTGGATCTGTTTTCCCATCTGGAAATTCCGGAAGGAAAACCGGAGCAGGATCTACCATTACTCAGCTTCTCCGAAAGCATTTCGGACGGGAAGGAAGAAGGTCCGCTCGTGGTAGGAACTCCCGCTACTTCTCCAATGGAAGAAATACAAGAGGAATCCTACGGTTCTTCCTTTTATGATGAGGATGATTTTTCAGAAAAAGAGACCTCGGAATTCGTTTCTACTTCCATAGAAGTTTCCGAAAGTTCCGAAAAGATTGAACTTGAGTCAGTGGTAGGAACTCCAGAACAGGAAGAAGTCTTGGCCTCAACCGAGGTCAATTCTGAGATCGCTGAAGTATCTGAAGAAAAACCTTCTATTCCCAAAAGAAAAAGAGAAGAAAGGCCGAAGGAACCTCGGGACTCCGCTGCTATTTTCCTAAGTCTGTCTCCGGAACAAGCGCGTGCCGTGCAAACGATTCACGGTCCTCTTTTGATTTTCGCCGGTGCAGGTTCCGGAAAAACAAGAGTGATCTCGAATCGCATCGCGCACATGATCCAGGACCATTATATACCTGCGGGAAAGATTGTTGCATTGTCCTTCACAAATAAAAGTGCAAAGGAAATGGGAGAAAGGGTTCGTAAACTTATTCCCAGAAATTTATTAAAAGGGATTACTCTTTCTACATTCCACTCTTTGGGACTTGGAATCTTAAAAAAACATATCGAGAAGTTGGAATACAAACAACCTTTCCTTCTTCTGAACCAAGCGGACCAAGAAGGTCTTGTGACAGGAATGCTTGTGGCACAAAAGCTCGAGCCTAAACGTCCTCAGATCATGGAAGTTCTTTCTAAAATTTCCAGGATCAAAAACTCAGGAGAAGATTATTTAGCGGATATGAGGACCTCTATGAATGAGGGTGATCTTCTGGCCGCCTCTCTTTTTCAGCAATACCAAGATACTTTAAAAGAACAGAACTCTATCGACTTTGACGATTTGATCCTTCTTCCTTCTAAACTTTTAAGACAGTTCGAAGAAGTCAGAGATGAATACCATAAAAAGTTCCAATATTTCATGGTGGATGAGTTCCAAGATACAAACCCGATCCAATACGAATTTTTAAGAGCACTCATGGGAGAATCGGACAATCTATGCGTGGTGGGTGACGACGACCAATCCATCTACGCTTTCAGAGGTTCCGATGTAAGTTTGATCCTTGGATTCGAAAACGATTTTAAGGGCGCAAACGTTATCCGTCTCTTAGAGAATTATAGATCCACTGATATCATTGTTTCTGCTGCGAACTCTCTCATTCGTCATAATCTTTCCAGAAGATCCAAAGAACTTTTCTCTAAGGTGCCTGGTGCACTTAAAGTGAAGTATGTGGAAAGAAGTGATGAGAAAGACGAAGCGGAATGGGTTGCCGAAAGTATCCGAGAAGAGATCATAAAACAAGCGAGAAAGGGAAGCCAGATCGCGATCCTTTTCCGCACGAATTTCCAATCCAGGCCTTTTGAAGAAGCGTTTAGATCTAGGGAAATGCCTTATAAGGTAGTGGGCGGATATAACTTCTTCGATCGTAAAGAAGTCAGAGACTTGATATCTTATATCCGTCTCATTGCAAACCAAAAGGACGATGCATCTTTATTAAGGATTATTAATTATCCGAAACGTGGGATCGGTGCTGGATCCATTTCTCTTGTGCATGAGAAAGCGGCTCAGAATAAGGAATCTCTTTATGAGACATTATTTAGAGTATGTGAATCTCCCGATTTTATACCTGATCTGAACCGTAAAATTTCTTCAGAGATCTATAATTTTGTAAATCTGATCGAAAAGGCTAAGAAAAAATTCTCTTCTTCACCAAGACTATTCTTCGCATTACGAGAGTTAATTGCGGATCTGGGCCTGGAGAAAGAGATAGTGCTGGAAGAGAAAGAGGAGAAGGTCGCAAAGGCTCGTATCTATAATATGTCCGAGCTTGTGAATATGTTGGCATTCTTCGAAGAAAATAATGACTCAGGAGAAAAGCCTACTCTATTCGACTTTATCAACCGTTTGGCGATGCTAATGGAAGATGAACCTTCCGATGAGAAGGAAGATAATCGAGTACAGTTACTCACCATTCACCAATCTAAGGGTTTGGAGTTCGAGTCTGTTTATGTCGTAGGACTGGAAGAGGGGATCTTGCCTTCCGGAAGGGCCACCGTCGAAGACCAATCTGTGGACGAAGAGCGCCGTTTGATGTATGTAGCGATGACTCGGGCGAAGAGGCATTTATGCTTGACAGGTGCCGCTAATCGCCGCAAATTTGGGGAGCAATTGGCTTCCGAGCCTTCTCGCTTCCTGAGTGAGATAGATCCGGAGACTTTGGACTGGCTTTCTAACGAGGAAACCAGACAACAGGAGACTAGTGATTTCCTGCAAGAACTCGAAAAATTGAAAATCGGATGAGAAAATGAGTAAATATCTGACAATATTGTTTATCGGAGCTCAATTCCTCCTCTACTGTGCAAGTACACAAAAAGAAGGGGCGGTTTCCGCCAATTTAGAGACCCAGGTCCGAGCGGAAATCAAGGGAATAGACCAGCAATTAAGCGATCTACACCCTGAAGACAAAAGACGTTCCGAGCTACTCCTCCAAAAATCCAAACTTTTACTAAAAATCGAATCTTTCAAAGAAGCTTCTCTCGTATTGAGAGAAGTGCAAAATTCTAAGGATGGTCGTAATCTTCAACATTTGGACCATTATTTAGGTTCTGCTTACCTTGGGATCAACGACTACGATAATGCTATCGTTCATTTCCGTAAGTCGGACAATGTAGATCGCGATTTTGAGTCTGTTACCCGCAAAAAAATGTGGGCAAAGGCGTATTTTGAAGATGAGAAATATGGCCAGGCTCTTGGGATTTTAGGCCGAGCTTCCAGAGAGAAAAACTTTGAAAAAGATCTATTCTACTATGAGACAGTAGTAGTCAGCTTCTACAGAATTAAGGAATACAAAAGATGTCAGTTGGTTCTGGAAGAGGGATTACAGAAATTTCCGGAAAGTCTAGTGCTGAAGGAAACCTCGGAAAAAATCAGCCAGGTTCTCCAGCGGTAATTTCTCTCTCTTTCCCTCTCCCTAAAAATCCATTCTTTAAAAAGGACAGCGTTACATTCCAGATCGCTGTCCCGGCTAAATTGTATCGATTCGTATCTTCTTCTTTTGAACGGATACAATCTATTATAGAAAAACCTTCCTTTAGAAAGATCTCCATTGCTCTGATTGTAATATTCCTTCTACTAGCTGCTGTAAAAGAAACTGCAGAATGGTACTTCGTGAGAAGAGTGTTGGATTTACGCGGGGTGAAGGAGCTCACGCGCGGATTTATCAACGAAGAATTGGACAGGGCAGTGACCCTGGGAGTTGTAGAATACGAATTCCCGAACCATGTATTTATAGAAGATCTAAAAATTTCCAGCGATGAGGACTTTGCTTCTCAAAGAATGATCTTCAAAGCAAACAAAATCGAATTATTATTAAGAGGTCTTTGGAAGAGTCAACCTTCCGTAAAAGCGATCCGTGTCCGTAATGCACAATTGAGCATTGATTTGGAAGACAGGATCTCCGGAGAAATTCTTTCCTATATTCATAAGATCAATATTCCTGAGATCAGATTAGAAGATACTACTGTCACCGTTTACAAAGGTGGCAAAGTCCTTTTGGAAAATGTGAAAGGAATCGATTTTAATATCAGAAAAGAGGATACTAAGATCAATGTTCAGATTTCTGATTCTTTATTTCCTATTCCTGGATTTAGATATGTAAGCGGAACATTCAGCACGGATATCGGAAGCAAGAATATGAATCTGGAAATCCTGTTTAAGAATGCTAAGGCAGAATCTTCGGGAGGTTTGTATTCTGAATTCTCCCAATTCTATCCTAAGAAGGGAAAAATTTCAGGGCACGCAATCTTAGAGTCCGACGGAACCAATCTGAAGGTCCAAGGTAAAACAGAATTTTCTAATGTAAAAGGGATCGTTTTACAGGAACTTCCATTACAAAGCGAAGTTTGGGAATGGAAAGATATAGATCTGGAACATGAATGGACCCGTGATCAAAAAGGTGATGTTTTCACTGAAGAACATAAGGTATTTTCCGGAGAAGATAAACTTACTCTTCTAAAATCTAAAAACGAGAAGGGGCTTAAATCTTGGGATTTGAGCCTGACTGTCCAAGACTTGGATGATATTCGTAATTTTCTGCCTGTTTCTTCCGATCTGGAAACTTTGGGTGGAAGTCTGGATCTACATTGGAAAGGTGCTGAAACAGGAAATTATGGAGACTGGATGAAGTCAGAGGCGAAATTCTCCCTCCAAGATTTCAGATGGAAGGATCCATATTTGGATCTGGAAATCAAAGATGCGGATCTTGGCTGGAGCCCAGCGGGAATTTTAGAAGCAAAGTTAAAAGGAAAACAATTTGGTCTTCCTTGGTCTGCAAGCCTGAAAGGTAAAACCGGATACAAAAAGGGAATTAAGGGAGATGGGAGTTCCTACTTCCCTTTGCAGGGAGAATATAATCTTGAGTTAGAGACTGACTCCATCGTACTTTCTAACTTTTTTCCATTGTATAGATCTGTTCGTCAATGGATCAGAGAAGATATCCATACTAGAATGGAAAAGCTGATCCCTGAAATTAATTTTACTAGAACTCCTATCTATAAATATTTCTTAGAAAATCCTACCGGTAATCTCAAACTTACTTCTAAGGAAGTAAAATGGGATCTTGGACTTCCGAGTATGGGCAAGTTGGATGTGGGTTTGAAATTTGCGCCATCTCAATCTAGATTGGATGCAAGTATCGCAGGTTCCGGAACTGCTAAATTGAATTCTTATTTTACTTATGGAACTGATAATCCTTATTTCGGAATAGATTTCGAGACAGTTAATTTGGCCTGGGGTGTTCCTAGCTTTTCTTTCTGCGGGGGGGACTTGATCCCGGAAAGTTTGGATTCGGACGGTAATATACGATTTAACGGAAATAATTTTTTAGACATTCATGATAGAATGTACGTCACCATAGACAAAGTGAAACTTTCGAACACGATTTGGAAAGGAAAGGGGGAATTTCCTGTCCCTGTTCCTCCTAAGTTCGAAATGGGATTCGATTATTGGAATCCTGGTAGCCCTCCCAAACGAAATGTTTATTGGAAGAGTGGAAACGTAAGTGCAACAGCGAACTCTTATATAGATTCTGATTCTGTGAAATACTTTGTGACCGGAAATACTTATTCACTTTCCAGTGAATCTAATTCTGCAGTTCCGATCTCTGCATTTGCATTTAAGATTAAAGAGAACAGCGCTGGTTGTGTCAAAGAGTAGCGACCGGCTTTTCTTTTAGAAACTGAAGAATTGCCTTACTTGCGTTTTTAGAACTATGCTCTTCGCCTAAAGATTCTTTTACAGAGCGGATCTCTTCTATCATCTGGTTCCTGTATTTTTTGTTTTTCAGGATGGCCATTGTCTCTCTTACAGTTTCTTCCGGAGTGCATTCTGCTTGGATGAGTTCCTTCACTGTTTCCCTTCCGCTAAGAATATTTACGAGTCCGATAAAAGGTGTGCGGATCAGAAAAGCTGAGATAAAATAACTAAGTAAGCTGACCTTATATAAGATCACCATCGGTTTTTCGAAATATACAACTTCTAAAGTAGCAGTTCCGGAAGTTACTAGAACGATATCAGAAGCCTCGATACATCTTAAAGAACGATCGAATAAATATTCGATCTTGATGCCGGGATAAGCTTCTTCCGTTTCTTTAATTTTAGTTTGGATAAACTCTTCTTCTTTTAAGTTGATATTTGGGATGAGAAAGCGCACATGTTTTTTTTCTGCTTCCGCTTCTTGGTGAATGAGTGCAGCGGACTTAAGTAGTGTATCCAACATTCTATGGATCTCTCCCGTGCGAGAACCCGGCATAAGAGTGATCGTTTGCAAATGAGCCAGTTGTTTTTCGTCAACTGGGATCTGCGCTTCTTTTCGGATCTTCTCCTTAATCCTTTGGGCGATCGGATGTCCAACAAATACGGAACGAACTCCGTAATCGTCGTAGATCTTTTTCTCGAATGGAAATAATACCAACATCAGATCTATCGTTTCTTTGATCTGATAGATCCGACCGAAATTCCAAGCCCATAGTTGGGGAGACACATAGAAGATCACTTTAATCCCTAACTCTTTGAGCCTGGCTGCTAGTCTAAGATTGAAACCTGGATAATCGACTAGGATTGCATGTGTACAAGAACGTGCCACGGCTTCCTCTACCAATCGATCCATGAGTGCTTTTAGGAATTTGTATTTGAATAAGACTGCAGTGAAGCCGATCACGGAAAGTTCTTCCATGTTTTCTATGGAGTCGAAACCTTCTTCCAACATTCTTGGGCCGCCGATCCCGAAAAATGTTAGTTCCGGATCATGTTTTTTAAGTTCTTTTAATACTTCTGCGCCGAGTAAATCACCGGAATGTTCTCCGGCTAATATCATAAATACGGGAGAAGAAGGTACGGAAAGATTTTCCGTCCTTATTTTGTCTCCGGCCTTCTTAGGCTTTAGGGAGCTTTTTTTGGGTAGAGTTAATTTTCGAGACGTTGCCACGGCCGATGCTCAAGATATGGATTTTCAATTTTTCTGCAAGGTTAATAAATTCGGAAGGATTTACAATTATGGTCTCTCCTTCTCGAAAGGCGAGTGTATCGCAGTTATTCTCGCTCATTACTTTTAAGGTTTCTATTCCTACTGTAGGTAGATCGAATCTAGGGTCTTGGCTAGGTTTAGAACTTTTGCAGACTACAGCCTTTCTTTTTTTGGCGAAACTACCGCCTCTTCGAATTGTTTGGTCTGTTCCTTCTACAGCTTCTACCGCCAAAACGGATTTGTCTACTACCACTACTGCTTGGCCTATATCCAGATGGGCGATCTTCTCGGCGTATTCCATTCCGAAGGTCACGTCCTCTATCTGCTTCTTGTCCAGGGCTCTTTTGGTATAACGTCCTTCCGGAAGTAACAAGGATTTTAGATAGGTCTTTTGAGAAATAATATGAATGCCTTGTTTTTCGAAATCTTCTGCTACTGTTTTGAAGATAGAATAATCGTGGCGGTTCACCATTCTTGCGAGTAGTGCCAGAGCTTTTAAGTCGAAGTTCAGGCTTTTAAAAATAATCTCTTTTTTAACTTTTCCTAATAGAAGAAGCCTATCTATCTGATTGGTTTTACATGCTTTTAATAATCCGCCAATCTTTACGATCCGAATTGGGATCACTCTGTCCGGATAATTTCCTGGAGTAAAATCGGACTCAGCTATGGAAAGAAAGAATGGATCTTCCCCGGCAGCAAGAGCTTCTTTCATGCCTATCTGAGGAAGATTTCCTCCTCCCGCTAATATTCCTAAACGTCCCAAAAACTTAGTTGGAAGAAGAACCGGAAGAGCCGGTGGAGGATTCGGAACTTTTGGAAGACGATTTATTATCTGTTACGTAGAATCCGGATCCTTTAAAGATGATTCCCCCTACGTTGGAGATTAATCTATCTACTTCTCCAGTTTTACCGCAGAGAAGACAAGTAGTGATCGGGTCGTCCTTCATGGATTGAAAATGTTCAAAAGTTTGTCCGCAAGCCTTGCATCTATAATCGTAAGTAGGCACTTGATTTTCCTCGCTCGATCCTATGATCAAAATAAAAACTTAAATTGGAACGCTGCCGCATTCGAATCGGACTTTTTATCCGCTTGTTGCAGGCATAGTTTGAATAGAACTCCTTCAGTAGAGGAACCCTCTTCTTCGGGAGAAATTCCCTGTAATACGGTTTTTTCTCCTACTAATAGAGACGCTGAAGTCGTCCCGTTTACTGAAAAAATTCCAAGTTGGAATCGCTTCTTTCCACCCGCATTTCCAAGTATATACTTGTTCCTATTGATGGAAATACTCTCTCTGTCAAGGTCGATTAGGTAAGCGGACTTCCACTCGCCGGGTCTTCCTGAATATAGTTTAAAAATCGGAACGGATTCTTCTCCGCTTAAACTTGCTGTTAAAAATTCTAAGGATCTAAAAGGTTCTTCTACAATCCTGCAGATCTCTTTGTATTTTCCAGTTTTAGATCTATGTAATACGATTCCGTAATCTCCATCTAAGGCTAACTTTTCAGTAGGAATGTATTCTCCATGAAATCCAGGAGGGATTTTATCTTCCGTCCAAAATGCAAAGTCCCAGGCTTGGCTTTTTTCGGATTGAGAGAATTCCGCAAATGTTTCTTCTGCTTTTGCAGTAGAATAAGGATCTTCTTCTAAGAAGTGTGAGAAGATCCAACCTGAGATTTGTAATTCAGGAATATATACTTGGACCCAATTTCCTTTTCTTCCTTGGACTGTTTCAGAACGAGGGTCCTTGTCTAACGCATAAAGTAAGAGTCCTTTTTTTAGACGTGTCTTACCAGGGTTTTCCGTTCCAGGTCCGGTTCTGAGATTCGTATTCTCTCCGGTATTCTTAAATCTAGAACCGAGTAACGTAGAATCTTCTCTTACCGAGAGAAAACCTAATAGTTCCGAAAGTTTGATCTGGTCTCCGTCTGAAAGTTTGGTCTCTCTTCTTATAACTTTTTTAAGCACGGAAGAATAGGAAGAAATTCCTAACGTGACTGGGTTACTTCGGATCAGCTCTTTTAGATCGCGTAAGAATTGAATATCGTCTTCCCATTCTCCCGCGATCTCCGCTCTGGAGAGAATTGCTTTTTGTCTCCAGTATCCACCTGGTCTAAGTTGTAGAATAAAAGGATCTTCGAATACGGGAAATTCTCCTGTAGATTCTAGAGATTTGCCTGAACCTATCCCATTTTCTTTTTGGAGTCTTGCTGAAATTTTTGCTCTGTCTTCTGCATCTTTAGTGATCAGTTCCGCATTCAATCTAAGAAGAGATTGGGAACCGTAAAAAAGATCTTCAGGAGTAGGGGAGCTGGATTTTTTTACTAAGGAGATTACTTTCTCCCATTTTTCCTTTTTATAATACTCGTAAATGGTGTCGGAAGGTTTGGGCCAAAAGCGAATGGTAAGCCAAACGATTAGCCCGAATAATACGATCCCGAATATAGAAAGGAAAAATCCGCGTTTCAATGAGAACTACAAAACCTATTAATCCAAATGCGGAATCAGTTTTTCTGCATCTAGGTCGAATCTTTCTAAAAGCATATTCTTAGCGATATAGTATCTCATTAGATCTATATTGAAATTCACTTTTGCTTGAGTAAGACTGAGCTGGTCTCTCACCAAAGTATCCAAAGCATTCTTAACTGCGACTGCATCCGCTCTTCCTTGTTGGAAGCTTCGGACCACACCGTTATAATAGTTTTGGGTTTCTTTTTCGGTGACTATGGAGTTTTTATAAATTTTATAACTAGCTTCTAAAGAATCGATCCTTCCTCTCAGATCGTCTCTTACTTCATTCTTAACTTCAGTTTCTTTTAAGCTAGCTTGGCGAACTCCAATTTCGGAGTCTCTTCTTCCTGCAGCAACTCCCTTATCGAATAATGGATAAGAGAAACTTACTTTTCCGTTGAAGTCTTTGTATCGCGCTGACTGAACACCGTCAGTTGCGTCCATAAAATTTTTATCAGGACTTGTAATTGTCTGAGCCTGAGAAGAAGCGGATCCAGAAAGTGTAAGAGCAGGCAACTGATCACTTTTTGCATTCTTTAGCATAAGTTCAGCGATCTCTTTTTCTCTGACTGCGTTCAGATAATCCGCTCTCTTTTTGTAAGCGATCTCTAGGTCTTTATTGTAGTCAGGTTTCTCAGGAATTTCTTCCATAAGGTCTGTCTCTTCGGAAAGATCGGAATCATTCTCTAATTTTAAAGTACGAGCTAATTTTCTTTTTGCTTCGTCTTTTTGAACGACTGCGGTTTCTAATTGGCTATCTGCTTGCGCGAGTAGAGCGTTCCATTGGTTAACTTCGAATCCTTCTGAAAGTCCTAACCCTTGTTTACGCACTGTAAGATTTCGAATATTGCTTACGTTCTCTTTTAATCTGCGGAATGTTTTTAAGGACTGTAATTTAACTGAGTAGTCCCAGAAATCCACAAGAGATCCTACGATCGCTTCCGAGATCTGTAAAGAGACCTGGTTTTTTGCCATTTCTTTTTGGTTGTCCAGGATCTTTTCCTGGTTTCTTCCCTTATAACCGAATGAGTTCTTTAATAGGTCTTGGGAAACTGTAGCAGTGATAAATCCGGTATAAAGAGGAGGAAGTGCGAGTCCTGCGAAACTGGAAGTAAGAGGGTTACTCTTATCCTCGAAGGCGTTGGAGTCGAATCTTCTGTTTCCTGCTTCTAACTTGAAGTAGGTTCCGGTTGCACGGATCGTTTTTTCAATCCCTCCTTTGATCGTATCATCGGAAGTTTTTGTTCCGGTAAAGACGTTGTTCTGGTTTAAAGGAAGAACTGTTTGTCTAAAACTTCCGTCGGCTACTAATCTCCAAGAATATTGGGATTCGGCTTTTAAGTAGCTCGAATCGGATTTTGCCAATTCGTATCGTAAGTTTTGTAGTTTGAAGTTACTATCGAGAGCTCTTTTCACTGTCTCTTCTGTGGTTAACTTCAAAACTTTTCCGGATCTATTCTCTTGGGAGAATACTCCGGAAAAACCTGAAAGGAGGATGAGGCTCGAAACTAAAAAGACGGAGATCGTCTTCCCGCTCAATGTTTTGGTCCAAAAATTCCCTTTTTCTAATTTCATAACCTTTCCTCCCGATCTAAAGTATTAGATTAACCTAATGCTTTTTTCATTTTTTCGCCGACTTCGGCGATAGATTGGCAAACTGAAATACCTGCATCCTGCATAGCTTTCATCTTGGAAGAAGCTGTTCCCATTCCTCCACTGATGATCGCGCCGGCATGTCCCATCCTTTTTCCAGGAGGTGCAGTTTGGCCTGCGATAAATCCTACTACAGGTTTTTTAACATTCGCTTTGATGTAAGCAGCTGCTTCCTCTTCCGAGGTTCCGCCGATCTCTCCGATCATCACGATCCCTTTAGTTTCAGGGTCTTCGTTCAGAAGTCTGACTGCTTCCGTGTGATTCATTCCTGGAACTGGATCTCCACCGATACCGATCACGGTGGATTGTCCTAAACCGTGTTGGCTAAGTTGAGCAACTGATTCGTAAGTTAAGGTTCCGGAACGAGAAACAATACCGATACTTCCTGCTTGGTGAATGAAGCCTGGCATGATCCCCATCTTTACATTGTATTTAGGGGAAATGATCCCAGGACAATTCGGTCCGATCAGTCTGGTTTTGGAATTTCTTAAAGCGCTATACACTTTTAGCATATCGTGCGTTGGAATTCCTTCAGTAATACATACCACTAAAGGGATCTCGTTAAAAATTCCCTCTAAGATAGCGTCAGCTGCAAATGGAGGCGGAACGAAAATGATAGATGCATTCGCACCTTCTTTTTCCATCGCGTCTTTTAGACTGTTGAATACCGGAACTGCCTTACCTACTAAGTCCGCTTTTTGTCCCCCTTTTCCTGGAGTGACACCGCCGACTACATTGGTTCCGTATTCGATCATCTGCTGCGCATGGAAAGAACCTTCTTTTCCGGTAATACCTTGTACTACGACTTTCGTATTGTTATCTACTAATACTGCCATGTTATATTAAGTTAACCTTATGTTTTTTATTTAATGGCTTCCGCCACTTTTTTGGCCGCGGTACGAAGATCTTCTTCCGCGATGATGTTGAGACCGGATTCGTTTAAGATCCTTTTTCCTTCTTCCGCGTTGGTCCCTTTCAGACGAACGACTAACGGAACGTGGATATTTACAGCTTTAGCCGCTTCGATGATCCCGTTTGCTACTCTGTCGCAGCGAACAATACCTCCGAAGATATTTACAAAGATCCCTTTCACGTTCGGATCGCCTAAGATCAGTTTGAATCCGTTGGTAACAGTAGTAACGTTAGCTCCACCACCTACGTCTAGGAAGTTTGCAGGTTCAGCACCGGCAAGTTTGACGATGTCCATGGTTGCCATTGCAAGACCGGCACCGTTTACCATACAGCCGATGTTCCCATCTAACTTAACATAGTTGATATTATATTCGCTGGCTTGTACTTCCAAAGGATCTTCTTCGGAAATGTCTCTAAATGCAGCGTTTTCAGGATGGCGATAAAGAGCGTTCTCATCTAAATCCATCTTACAGTCACCCGCAACGATTTCGTTCTCTTTTGTAAGGATCAAAGGGTTGATCTCTAATAAAGATGCATCTTCTTTAATATAAGCATTATAAACGGAAGTAAGAAGAGCTTTGAAAGATTTATGAGATTCAGTAGGAAGTCCCAGGTCGAAAGCGAGTTGAGAAGCTTGGTTCGGTTGTAATCCGATACCTGGATCGATAGCGATCTTTAGGATCTTTTCAGGATGAGTTTCAGCAACTTCTTCGATCTCCATACCACCTTCGGTCGAAGCCATGATGATTGTTTTGCGGATCGCACGATCTAATAATACGCTTAAATAAAATTCCTTCGCGATATTGATCCCTTGCTCGAGATAAACTTTTAAAACTTTTTTACCTTCAGGACCTGTTTGAGGAGTGATAAGCTGCATGCCCAGGATCTTATCGATAGCTGCTAATGCGTCTTCTTTCGTTTTGGTAACTTTAACTCCACCGCCTTTTCCCCTACCACCGGCATGGATTTGGGCTTTTACGACTACAACAGAAGCTCCCGTTTTGGAAGAAACTTCTTCGTGGGCTTTTGCACCGTCTTCTTTTTTATCAATTACTACGCCGAAAGGAACTTTGGCGTTATGGCGTCTCAGGATTTCCTTGGCCTGGTACTCGTGAATTTTCATGAATCAACCTTGTTTTTTTGGATGTGAGTTCAGTTTGGAATGCTTTTTCTAAGGATTTTACCTGGAAGAATCCTGTCCATCCCCTTTCGGTAGGAGTTCCCACAAGGGCATTGAAATGCTAAGACAAACCTTGGTCCAACGGGTTTTGGCCGCCTCCCGCCTGGGGCGGGACTGGGCTGCTTCGGGCTCGTCCCTGCGGGACTAAAGTCCTTCGCATCCCTGGCGGGTAGTACATGAAAAATCCTCCGGAGGCATAATGCAGGGAGGATTTATAAGATTAGAGTGAAGAAAGGATAGCAAGATCCAAGGAGTAAGCTCCGCCACCTACGATTGCTAAAGCGATCGCAAGTCCGATGGCTAATATTTGGAATTCATAACCTTCCCCTTTTTGAGTTCCGAACCAGTTGATGAAAAATCCATGTTCTCTGTGAACGAGTAGTGCCGCTCCAAGCATGATAATGCCGATACCGATTGCGGAAACACGAGTGAGCAGTCCGAGGACCAGCGCTACGGAACCGAATGATTCACCTATGATGATTAAGAAAGCGATGATCCCTGGAAGTCCTGCTGTTTGAGTAAAATAACCGTAGGTTCCTTTGAAGCCGTAACCACCGAACCAACCCAATAATTTTTGTGCGCCATGTGGGAAGATTACGATCCCGAGGGTTAATCTTAAGACCAGTGGGACGATATCGTTGCTGGTTGCTAAAAGTGTTTCTAACATTTTGAATACTTCCTTCTATTAATTTAGGAATTAATAGTTTATTATTAAAGTATATTACTTTGAATATGAAGTATTTCTTACAAGTTTTTTTCACCAGGGTCGGCCCAAAATCGGAAATTTTTTCAGGTAGGAACTCCTAACCTGGAATTTGGCTGCGATAAACTGTTCGGAATCGCCGATTTTGCAGGATTTTTTCGACTTTTAGAGAGGATCAATATATGATTCTATGACCCAGTTTATTGGCCTGAATTTTTAGCAAAATTCAATATAGCAGAATTAAATCTGTTATTTATGAGGATGGGATTTGGGATAGTCCCGGAGATCTTTCGATACATTCGGAAAAAGATCAGGAGAGAAGAATGTCTGAAGTATTCCATTGGATAATCTCTGTTTTATTTTTAGGATTCATTCTGGGATTTCCATGGTTGGCAGGAAGTCTTTCCAAGAAGCACAAATGGCTTGGGTTTTTAGGTCCCGTCGTTCTATGTTACGCTTCCGGAATTATATTAGGTAACTTGATCCCAAGTGAGTTTTTGCCTAAGAAGATTGCAGAATCAGTTTCCGAAATTTCTATTCCAATCGCGATCCCGCTCTTACTTGCTTCTTCCGATTTTGGACGAGGAATTAAAGAAGCAAGACTTGCATTATTCTCCTTCTTTCTTTCCTGTATTGCTGTCGCGATCTCTTCCGTTTCCGTAGGATTTTTCTTAAGCTCTCTACATCCTGAATCTTCCAAAATAGGCGGGATGCTTGCTGGCTTATATACGGGAGGAACTCCGAATTCAAATGCGATCGGTCTGGCGCTGGATGCAGGCAAGGCAACAATTGCACTCGTGAACACGGTGGATCTTTTGATTGGCGGGACTTATCTTTTATTTCTGCTTAGTTTTTCCAAAAAAGTATATTCTATTTTTCTAAAGCCTGAGGTTGTAGGGGAGGTCGAAGAAGGAGCAGTTTCAGAAGCTAAGGTTTCCCCTAAAAATCCAGTCGTAAGTTTGTTATTAGGAATTGTTCTCTCCATTTTGGGACTTGGTGCTTCTCTCGGGATCTCTCAAGTAATTTTCGGAACTGCTTCTGCACCCTTCATCCTTTTGGGAATTACTACGTGGGGAATCGGGATATCATTTTCTAAAAAAGTAAGAAGTTTGGATATTTATCCTGTCGGATATTATTTTATTCTAATATTCTCTGTTGCCATCGGTTTTTTGGCGGATTTCGGAAGTTTGGTTAAGGGTGCTTCCGGTGTTCTTTTAATCGTGCTTGCGACTATGTCGATTGCGATCCTTCTTCATTTGATTTTCGGAATTTTGTTTAAGATCCCTGTGGATACTTGGATTATCACTTCTGTTTCCAGCATTTATGGTCCTGCGTTTGTGCCTTCTGTTGCTGCGGCGATTGGGAATAAAGGGGTGCTGATTTTGGGAATCTTAACGGGACTGATCGGTTATGCGGTAGGGAATTATTTAGGTCTGGCCGTGTATTGGTTCTTGGCGAGGTGAGAAAGAAGGCGCGGAATATTGATTCCGCGCGATTTTTTTAAATGCGCGCGATGTTGGAATTCCAACATAGGAATGATTCCCCCGCGCGATCTACTTAAAGATTCTTTAATATTTCTCGGATCAGTTCTCCTGTATCCGTGAAGTTTTGTTTTTTAAGGACCTTCTCCACTTCCTTGAGAGCAGACTTGTCTTCGAAACCCAATTGAACGAGTGCTTGCACTGCTGTTTCTTTAAAACGATCTTCAGGAGAAGGAAGTTTTTCTTTGGAAGTTTGCGGGATAGATGGATCTTCCGGCCCTGCTTCTAAAAATAGCTCCAGTTTTTTCAGGTTTTGTTTTACTTCGAAAAATATTTTCTCGGAAGTCTTGGCTCTGACCTTCGGAATTTTTTCCAAGTCCTTTGCTTCTCCGGAAGAAGCGATCTTATGCAATTCCCAGGGACTGAAGAAGGATAATACTTTGAGCGCGGTCATTTCTCCGATTCCGTGCAAGCCTTTCATTACTTTAAAAAATTCTTTATCTCTTTCTTGTAAGAATCCGAAAAGCTTTTGTCCTCTTTCGGTGATGGAGTGATGGATATGAAGTCGGACTTCTTTTGCGGAAGTTTGGAATTCTTTCAGTTCCCAATAGGTCTTGAATGAAATTACGATTTCATAAGTTACTCCGTGAACATCTAAGTGCACGGAGCCTACTTCTAGTTTTCGGATAGAACCTTGTAGTCCTGAGATCATGTCGGGAAAGTTTAAAAAGTGATGCCTGCGGAGGCAATCATTTCCACAAATCCGAAATTCTGTGTGGCGCGGTCTTTGGATTTTCCGTTTGTGTAGATACTTGTTAGATCTATATATCCACCTTTTGCTCCGAATTCAAAGAAGAAGGATTTGAACAAGTCGATCCTAAGTGCGGAATATCCGGAGACTCCGTATCCGGAAAGATGGAATCGATTATTATGACCTTCTCCAAAAAGTCTTACATCACTTCTACAAACTACCGGACCACCTCCGACTGAACCAACTAAGCTGAGTGCGTTCTCTCCATTTGGAGAAACCCAGAGTGGTGCCACGTATCCAACATCTACAAATAGATAATTGAGTCCGTCTGTATGTTCGAATTTCAGGAAATCCGGAGTGATATTGATTGTTTCTCCTCCATGGTATCCTGCGAACTGATTTATATTATTAGGAAATAATAATGCATAAGGAGCAGATTCGAAAGAAGTATGAAGTCTTGCCCATTCTATTGCGTTAGGATCTATGTATCCGCTTATGTTTGCAGCCTGTCCTCTGGACATTACATATTTCATATGATCTTGTCCGAATGCGATGAACAGATTGTCCGTTAGATAGTAAGTAAGTTTAAAATTGTACTGTGGAATTTCCCAAAGTGAGGGATTCAGATATACGTCTGTGGAAAATTGTTCCGGTTTGTCCCTGGCAACCACATCTTTTAATGTAAAATGATATCCAGGTCCCTTAAAGTTGATATCACTTTGAGTATAAGAATCTCTGTTATATCCCCATTGGAAGGACCAGCGACCTTTTCTTTGGTCCACTCTTCTTTCTTCTTTTTTTGATCGTTCCGGTTGAGAGTCCGTTTTTGCCTGGGCCAAGCTAAAAGGTGCTTCTCCTCCTACAGCAAATAGAGAAGTGGAGAAGGTTAGTAGTATTAAGATAATATAATGAAGGAATGACGACGATTTAGTTTCGGATCTCATTTTGGACGGAAAGCCTCCGGGACACAGTTCTATGCCAGAATTCAGGAATAGTTCCGGGAGGCTATGTTTTTTCTTACGATATAAATTTCCAAATCATTCCAAGTCTATGCCGCTGCCTATAGTCCAAGGTACAATTTTGACCCCGTCTTTACTTCCCCAGGAAATTCCATCCGAAGTAGGATAGAGTCCTTTTGTATCGGGAGAAGAAGGGAAGGTAAGTCTTTGTTTGAGGTCCAACATAGGCTCCTTTGGTAGATCATCTCCTAAAGGAAATGTCCCCCAATGGATCGGTGCAAATGACTTTGCATTCAGATCCTTGGTCGCAACCAACGCTTCCTCCGGTCCGATATGCGCGTATTTCATAAACCATCTTGGTTTATAAGCCCCGATAGGAAGAAGTGCAAGATCCACCGGTTTTCCCAGACGTTCCGAGATATTCTTAAAATGAGAAGAATATCCAGTATCTCCCGCAAAGTAGATGATCTTTCCCTGCGCTTCTAAGGAATAACTTCCCCAAAAGTATTGGTTCGTGTCAGTGAACCCCATTCTACTCCAGTGGTGTGCAGGAAGAAATGTGATTTTTACGGATTCTTTTGTGCTAACCTGGCCCAACTCTTGGGAAACAGTAGATCCTAAATTTTCTTCTTCCGAAAATGATTTCATTCCAGAGGGAAGAAGTATCTGTAAGTTCGGATTTTTACTTCTCAAATATCTCAATGTATCCCGGTCGAGATGGTCTCTATGAGCATGACTTACTACCACAAAGTCCACTAGAGGAAGATCCTCTTTTGGGATAGGAAGTTTGACTAGCCTATTTACTAGGATTGGAGCTTCAAAGATAGGATCCGTCAGAACATTTACTGTTTTCCCTTTAAAGGTAGAAGAGATCCAAACTGTGGCATGTCCGAACCATACCACTCTGACTTTTCCTTCGGGAGCGACTAGGTCCTTAGAGTTTCTTTCGAGCACTATAGGAAGTTCTTCGGTAAGTCCTTCTACTGCAGGAGGATCTTTAGGTCCCAAGAGTTTCCAACGTAGGATCGCTAAAGGAGACTTTCCCTGCAATTCTTCGTCCGGATCTAAATTATGATATCTACCTTCTCTATAACTGGGGGACTTTACTCTTTCTGGATCCAGTGGAAAACAATAGAAAAATGAAATTGCGAGTAAGAGAGTCGTAGAATGGAATATTAAACTCATATTGTTGTTTTGGACCTCTTGTAACATTTTTGGAGCCGATTTTTTTCCAAAGAATAAACAGAATCAATTTATTTCTATACTTCCCGGTTGAATAAGATCGAACCTTTTTTTTCAAACCGACCGATGTCGCCACGTCTTAGTTCAACAGGTTGCTTGCAGAAAATTCCCCTCTCATCCGTTCTATCCTAAATGGAAGCTTCTATCCAAATCAGAGATCTACCATTTGCGAAAAATAGAATACTTTCGCTCGTGATCCTATTATTATTTATAAGCTTCCATTTTTTGTTGCCATTGGGACTCTTATTGGGTGGTTTTCCTTATTGGGCCGCTTGGGTTTTTGCTGCGGCCTTGGGACCGGTATCCTATACTTTTTGGAATCTGATCCATGAAAGTATCCATGGGAATTTTTCGAACGAAAGAAAACAGAATCATTTTTGGGGAAGGTTTCTTTGTATCGTGTTCGGGGCTCCTTATTCAGTTCTGAAATGTAGTCATCTGATGCACCATAAGTTCAATAGAGAACCTGGTGATCGGATAGAATTTTATGATCACAAATCTTGGAAACCAAGATGGTTCCAAAGTCTAAACTATTATTTCAGAATTACTGTGGCGACGTACATTTTTGAAGTAGGGACAGGGCTCCTACTTTCGCTGCCTTCTCGTTGGACAAAACGTATCGTAGACCGTTTCATCGAGTACCCGATAGAAGAAGGTTTTTTTAAGTGGATCTATCGTCCTGAAATTTTGGAAGAATTAAGAAAGGATATTTTTTGGATCTTGGCAATTTACATTCCTTCTTTCTGGTTGTTTGGAAGTAATTGGCCTTTGTTGGTATTCCTACTTCTGAGCAGGTCCTTCTTTATATCATTTTTCGATAATGCGTATCATTACGGGAAAGAAATTGATGATAAGAATTCCGCCTTTAATTTAACTCTGCCGAAAACGGTAAGTACGTTCTTTTTACATTTTAATTATCATAGGATTCATCACCGATTCCCAGGATGTTCTTGGGATCGATTACCTAAACAGATGGAGGTTTGCGGAGAAACCTGGGACAAAAGTTTTATAAAACAAGCGTGGAGCCAATGGGGCGGGCTCTTAGAACCTTTGGATGGAAAAATTTCTAAATAAAAAGAAAACATATGAGAACAATAATACAATCTTTCATTCACAATAGACTCTTCATGTATTTGGGAGTCATATTCATTGTTGCTGCGGGGGGAATGTCCCTTTGCGGTTTGCGCAGAGACGCTTTTCCAAATGTGGATATGAAGCAGCTCGTGATCACCACAAAATTCCCGGGAGCTTCTCCTGCGGATGTGGAATTACGGGTAACGTATCCTATTGAGGAAAAGATCAAAGAGATAGACGGTATAGATGAGATCCGTTCCTTCTCTCGTAACTCTGTTTCCGATATAGACGTACGTGTAAGCTTAGAAGAGACGGATCCTGAAAAAGTTTTGGATGAGATCCGAAGAGCAGTAGACAATGCAATCTCCGATTTTCCTCCTCAGGTAACCGAAAAACCTAAAATTACGGAAAGAAAATCAGGTTCCTTTCCGATCATGGACTTCTCTGTTTATGGTGGTACGGACGAGATTGAGCTTCATACAATCGCTGAATTTATAGAACTGGAACTGGAGAAGATCCCAGGAGTAGCCAGAGTAGACGTATTCGGAAAACGTGATAGAGAGTGGCATATTCTTGTAAATGCGGACAGGTTGAAACAATACCAATTGGATCTTTCCGATATCACAAGAACGATCCGGACTAGAAATATCAATTTACCTGCAGGTTCCGTAGATTCAGAAGATGCATTCGATTTGAGGATTGACGGAGAATTTAAACAGCCTTCGGAAATTGGAAAGATCCCAGTTAGGACGAATGACATATTCTCAACTGTTCGTATCGGAAATTTAGCAAGGGTAGAAGATACTTTCGAATACCCAAGATTTCTTGCGATCGCGAATGGACAACAAGGCTTGATCCTTTCTGTGATCAAAAAAGAAAGAGCGGATGCGATTGAAGTCGCAGACAATGTCCAAGTTAGATTAAAGGAACTGGAAAAAATTTATCCTGAAGGAATTAAAACATTCAAATTAAACGATGAAGCGAAAAGGACCAAGAATAGATTGAATGTGGTTTCTTCGAATGCGCTCATCGGATTTTTGATCGTTTTTGGGATTTTGTTTTTGTTCTTAGATTTCAGAACTGCGACCTTGACTTCCATGTCATTGCCTCTCTCGATGCTAATGACATTTGCAGCACTTCCTTTCTTCGATGTATCTTTTAACATGATCTCCATGATGGGACTTATCATCTCACTCGGGATGCTCGTGGATAATTCCATTGTAATTTCGGAAAATATTTATACCTACCTAGGCGAGAAGATGGACAAAACGTCCGCTGCCTTGAAAGGAACCACTGAGATGTTAGTGCCGATCTTTGGATCTTATCTCACTACTGTAGCAGCATTCCTTCCGATGTTATTTATGGCCGGGATCATGGGAAAATTTATCTGGCAGATCCCACTCGTTGTGATCATTGCATTAACTGCGAGCTTGATCGAGTCGTTCTTATTTCTTCCCGCGAGAATTGCAGCATTTGCAAAAACTCCGGATGAACTGAAGAAAACTTCTAATTTCAGAAAATCTTTAGATACATTCTTCGCAAGAATGGAGGAAAGATTTACCGATTTCGTGGCTTTTATGATCCGAAATCGGAACAAATCTTTCTTCGCGATCATATTTATTGTAATGGGTTCCTGCGGAGTCATGTCCCAGATGGACTTTATTCTTTTTCCGAAGGAAGATATTGAGATCTTCTTAATTAAAGCGGAGTTTCCTCCTTCTTCCAGGATATTCCAAACTAAGGAAAAAATGAAGTATATGGAAGAAATTCTGAAGAAAATCCCTAAAGATGAATTGGTAAGTTATTCTACCAAGATCGGTGTGCAACAGTCTGAGCCGAACGATCCACTCTCCAGATTCGGAGAAAATTTAGGAGTGATCCTAGTGTATCTGACTCCAGAATCAAAAAGGGTACGAAAGGCCTCTGAAATATTAGCTTCCATCGAGGATGATATCCGAAAAACACCAGGACTCTCCGATGTGTATTTGGAAGAACAGGCGATGGCACCTCCGATCGGTGCACCCATTACAATTGGAATACTCGGAAAGGATTATGAGGTTCTCAAAAAAGTTTCCGCAGATCTACAATCTTTCTTAAAAGGTATCAAGGGTGTACATTCCGTCCGAGATGATTATAGGAACGGACGCAAACAGATGTACATCCAGCTGGATGAGGGTTTGGAAAGTTTTACGGGAGTATCTACCTTCTCCGCAGCAAACATGCTAAGAACAGCCTATGATGGAGAGAGAGCGGGTAACGTTCGTCAAGGGAAAACTAAAATTTATCTGAGAGTAATGTATGATAAGAACTTCCGGAAAAATCCGGAAGAAGTAAAAAGTATTCCTCTCAGGAACAAGGCCGGAAATATCACAAACCTTGCAAAAATTTCCAGAATGGATCTGAAGGATTCTCCTGAATTACTTTCTCATAGGGATTTTGAAAGAGCGGTCACAGTAAACGCGGATATCAAGATCGAAACAGGTATGACTTCGAGGGAGGCGAACCAAAAGGTGATAGATGAGTTTAAACCTTTGATCGAAAGACAATACCCCGGAGTTTCCATCGTATTTGGTGGAGAAGAGAAGGACACACAAAGATCCATGGCCTCTCTCGGAAAAGCAGGACTCATTGCTTTACTCGGGATCTTTATCATTCTAGCATTAACTTTGCAGAATGTGGTAAGGCCTCTTCTGATCTTGAGTACGATCCCACTTGGATTCGTAGGGATCGTAGCAGGATTCGTATTGTCCGGAAAAGCGTTCAGCTTCTTGGCAATGATTGGGATCATCGGACTTGCGGGAGTTCTTGTAAACGCATCTATCGTGCTCGTGGATTGTATCGATTCTATTCGTAAATCTTCGAACGCGCCTCTGGATGAGATCTTAGTCGAAGCTAGCCGCAGAAGGTTCCGTCCGATCTTGTTGACTACCTTGACTACAGTTGCGGGACTTCTTCCTACTGCGTATAGCGTGGGAGGATCGGATCCGGTATTAATCCCGATGACTTTGGCATTAGGTTGGGGACTTGGATTCGGAACTCTCGGAAGTTTACTCTATGTTCCTGTAACACTTTCGGTCTTCAGTCATTTGAGAGCTAAGTTAGGATTTAAAACAAAGCCGGAACCTAAGCACCATTAATAAAAGGGAGCACAGAGTCTTTCACGCTAAGGCGCTAAGAAAAGAAGATATAGTTTTCCAAATTACGAAAATCTCTTCTAAACTTTGCGGCTTTGCGTGAGCCCAGCCTCAGTGTTCTCTGTACGAAACCGTTCGAAATTGACCCCCTTTAATTCTCTTGCCTCCGAGTCCGGCCAGATCAATCTGTCCAGAAAATGGCGTACGAGCATAAGAATATCCTGGATACGGACCAGTTCTCCAAAGAGGATCTGGACTTTTTAGTCGAGAGAACTCGTGAGATGGAAAGGCTGGTGGAGCAAAATAAGGCCTTTGGAATTTTAGAAGGCAAACTTCTGGCTTCTCTTTTTTTTGAAGCTTCAACAAGGACCCGACTTTCATTCGAAGCTGCCATGGAAAGATTGGGGGGAAGGGTAATCTCCACAGTAGGTTTCCAATTTTCTTCCATTTCTAAAGGTGAGACATTATACGATACCATGAAAATGGTAGAAGCTTACGCAGACATCGCAGTGATCCGACATCCTGTGGAAGGTTCATCTAGAATTGCTGCGGGTGCAGTCAAGATCCCTGTCATCAATGCCGGAGATGGAGCTGGACAACATCCAACTCAAGCACTACTCGATCTTTATACGATCATTTCCGAAAAAGGAAAATTAGACGGACTCACTCTTGCATTTATCGGAGATCTAAAATATGGAAGAACGATCCATAGTTTGATCAATCTTCTCCGCCATTATAAAGTTCACTTGTACCTGATTTCTCCGCCTGAACTTTCACTTCCTGAGTCTTATAAGAAGGGACTTGCAGGATTCCCGATCACTTTCGAGGAATCGGACGATATCAAGAAAGTCTGGGATTGTGATGTCGCTTATGTGACCCGCATCCAAGAAGAAAGATTTCCGGATCATAGAGAATACGAAAGATTAAAAGAATCCTTCAAGTTGAACAAAGAATTAATACTTGCATCTAAAAAAGAGACCATTGTTCTTCATCCTCTTCCGAGAGTGAATGAGCTCTCTACAGATGTGGACGATCTTCCGAACGCTGCATACTTCCGTCAGGCAAAATACGGAGTTGTAAGCAGAATGACGTTACTCTGTCTTTCGCTAGGCGTTCGTTTTTAAACGGAGTAGAATGGAACGTAAGATCTGGACATACGAAGAAGCGCGTAAAATTCTGCCCTATGTCAGATCCATCACGGAAGAATTTTACGAAACCGTGGGAAAGATCCACCAAGAACTGAAAAGCGGTTTATACCAAGAGAATGAACAAGAAGCCAGAGAGACCAAGGTAGAAGAGTTACTGGTAGATTGGTCCGGAAAGATCCGGGAACTTGGTATAGAAGTTAAAGGACTTTGGCTTGTGGATTTCGACAACGGAAAAGGTTATTATTGTTGGCATCTGGGAGAAGAGGATCTCCTTTTCGAACACGGATACGACGAGGGTTTTGCTGGACGCAAACCGATCCAAAACATAGACGAGGATTACGAATAATTCAATGGCGAATATAAACGAAAATTATCTGAAATTAAAAGCGGGATATCTTTTCCCGGAGATCGCAAGAAGAGTAAAAGTTTATTCCGAAAAACATCCTAATGCAAAGATCATACGACTCGGGATAGGGGACGTTACTCTTCCTTTGGCTCCTGCTGTTGTGGATGCACTCGTTTCTTCTTCCAAAGAAATGGGAACTCCGGAAGGATTCCACGGATATGGGCCCGAGCAAGGATATTCTTTCCTACTAAAAGCGATCGCAGATAATGACTATGCTCCTCTTGGTGTAAAACTGGACGAGAGTGAAATTTTCGTTTCCGACGGATCCAAATGTGACTGCGGAAATATCCAAGAAATATTCTCCCAGGATGCTAAGATCGCAATCGGAGATCCAGTATATCCTGTCTATGTAGACACTAACGTGATGGCGGGAAGAACCGGAGAAGCTGGCCCCGATGGAAGATACGCCAACCTGATCTATATGCCTTCCACGAAAGAGAATGGATTTCAGCCCGATTTTCCGAAAGAAAGACCTGATTTGATCTATTTATGTTTTCCTAATAATCCAACCGGAACAGTAGCTTCTAAAGAATCTCTCAAGGCTTGGGTGGAATACGCAAAAAAGAATAATAGTATCATACTTTACGATTCTGCTTATGAGGCATTCATCTCTGAACCAGGAGTTCCAAGGTCCATTTATGAGGTAGAGGGAGCGAGAGAAGTAGCCATAGAATTCCGTTCCTTCTCAAAAACCGCTGGATTTACAGGACTTCGTTGTGCTTACATCGTTATCCCTAAAGAATTAAAGGGAAAAACAAAAGACGGCCAGGAAGTTCCTATAGGACAACTTTGGAGCAGAAGACATACTACCAAATTCAACGGCGTTTCTTATGTGACCCAGAAAGCCGCCGAGGCAATTTATTCTCCTCAAGGGAAAAAAGAGATCCGTGCGAGCATCGATACTTATATGGCTAACGCCAAATTGATCCGAGAAGGTTTGATCAAAGCAGGGTACGAAGTATTCGGTGGGGTAAACGCTCCATATATTTGGCTCAAAACTCCGAATAATCTTAGCTCTTGGGATTTCTTCGACCAGTTATTGGATAAAGCACAGGTGGTAGGAACTCCAGGCTCCGGTTTCGGACCCGCGGGAGAAGGTTACTTCAGACTTTCCGCCTTTGGTAAAAAAGACGACGTGATCGAGGCAATCCGCAGGATCAGCGCTCTTTAAGGGCGCTTTTCCTTAAAAAAAAGAGAATATACATTTTGAAACCCTGCCGATAGACTACTAGTAGGGAAAGCTATGGGTTCGAAATATACACGCATTCTTCTTTTTATATTCGCTGCGGCGCCGATTTTTTTCACGGATAGGACTTACGCGGTTTCTCCCGACCAAACAAATCTCGCCATCCTGATTGATGAGAATAAGATAAATATAAAGTTCATCAACATTTGTGTGAGTAACCTTGCACCACCTTTGGAAGAAGGCGCAGGACCTAAATCCCAAGCAGGGGTGGCAACCGCTGCAGAGAATGCTCAATCCGGACAAACTGCAACTGCAGGCAGCCAGGGTGAACTTTTCAAAAAACTGAATACTTTAGACAATTATAGATCGTTTAAGAAGGCAAACCAAGCTGACTTCAACGGAAATATGTGGTATTTCCAGAGTAACTATAGTTTATCTTATAAAAATCTGAAGGCTGCACAAGGGGAGATGAAGGATATCTTCCAGGTAGTTCACGAAAATTATATTAAGACAGCTCGTACTCTTCTGGAAGCTGCTTCTCCAATGATCATTCGTTCCAACGATAAGATCGCACAACATTTATTGAAACTTGGCTTCCGAGATCTAAAAGCCTCTGAGGATAATTTTACTACAGCTTATAATTCTTCTCCTTATCAATTCAGAGTAAAGCTGGTGCTCTTTGGAGAAGGAATACAAGTAGCAAGGAGAGCCAGAAGATTCGCACTTCTTGCAATGATTGCAGCTAAAACTCCGAATGACGATAAACGTGAGTTCCAATTTGTGAACCTGGATGAGGTCAGAAATATTGCGGAGAAGGAAAATATTTCCGACTACGATCGTATCCGAAACACTCTTATCGATTATATAGACAACGAATTACTTTCGCCGAAGATAGCACCTCCCGGAGAAGGAAAAGACAATCCGGTAGATCTACTAGAAGTCCATGATGATAATTATAGCTTTATTACGAATGGAAGGGTTTCTTTTTTAGAAAAAAGTAATGAAGAGATCCGCGTAGACGATATTAAAGCAAAAGAAGCTCTACCTCCTGTTCCTGCACAAGGCGGAACCAACTAATGGATCTTCCTACTCCTGCCGAGATCATTTCCCTTAGGATGAAAGGCGGACGATTTTGGAAATGGCTCGTAGTATTTTCCCTAATCGCGGTGACAATTCTTGCAGGAAGGATCTATTCTTCTCAGTCCACCCAAGGATTCAGAGAAAGAAAAAAATCGGTAGATTCCAAAGTAAGAGTCTTGAGAGAGATCGGTAATTCATTCGAATCCTCGGAGCTTAAAAAAGACCTGCAAAAAATAGAAAATTACTCCGCTGACTTAAACTCTGCTTCTAAAGTAGGAAGTGTTCAGGAAAAATCAGACAGCCTGGCGTTACTCGAAAGAGCGCTTCCTGAGTCCATGAAACGTTGGTCTGAATTTGCGGAAACTTCTTCGGATAAACTTCTGCAGCATGTGGCAAAAGAATCCCGTTTTTTAAAAATGGAATCGGAAGAACATCACCCGCTTACCGCCAAAGAAGAAGAAAGAGCCAATGATTATTTCAGAATGGCGAGAGAAGAATGGCTTTCCGGAAATAAATTCCGTCGTGACGGGAACCATCTTTACGCATTAGTGCTATATAAAAGATCCTTAAAATACTCTCTATCCAGCTTAAAAGTATCCAAACTTCCTTATCCTGAAGAATATAAAAAAGCAGCAAACCGTTTAGTTAAGTAATAGCCTCAAAGTAAAAAAACTATTCTCGGCGTACAAAAAAGTAGAGGAATTTTCTCGCTTAGGCTTCAAAAGAGTCATTCTGGAGGAAAATATCCTCCTTCTCCCAATGAGAATCGAAGTTCTATATAAATTTTTTCTCTATAGTCCTGCCAGTCATTTACCTGTATGGGAAGAAGGAACAGGCTTACTAGGATTACTCCCCAAAGAAAGAGTTCTAATGGAACTCGCAGACTTAAGCGCTGCAGAGAGGGAATTCGAAAGGATCCCTGAGGAATTCTTAATCCGAGAAATTCCGGAAACCGTTCTAGCATTTTTCCAAAAACAAAGAACTATACCGGTATTAGGTCCCTTTGGAGAAAAATTAGAAGACTGGGATAAACCTAGGTTTCTCTCGGAACTCAGCAGATCCTCTTGGATGGCTAAGGAGACAGAAAAACCAAAAGTCTCTCCACAAAGAACGGAAGAAGAAAAAGCAAAACAAAGCCAATGGTTTATGGAAGTTCTTCTCCAAAACTTTCCGGATGGATTGATCGCGACGGACCTGGATGGACATACTGTATTTTATAACGAGACTTTCGAAAAAGACATACTCGTCAAAAAATGGTTTAGAGACAGCATTCTTCAGGCAGAAAAACTACTAAAAGAAATGTCCAAGGACCTACTCGGAAATTATCTAAAAAACCACGAGCTTAGATTGGAAGAAGGTAGACTTTCCGTTCAGACATTTCTTCCCGACCTGGATTGTATTGTAAGAGTATCTATCCTAAAACAAAAAGGAAAACCACTCGGCTATCTGTATCACTTCTCACCGGCTTCCGCAAAACTAAACAGCCAGGATGGTGAGGGATTTGAGTTCCCCTCCGTCACAGAAGCATTTAACCAAAAACTTCCACTCGAAACAATGTTAAAAGAAGTGGAAGGAAGTTATATTTATCATACGCTTAAAAGAAACCAAGAGAATGTTTCTCATGCTGCCTTGGATCTGGGAGTACCAAGAACCACTCTACAAAATAGAATTAAGTTTTTGGATTTAACTAGTAAGTTTAAATTGAATAAGGACCAGCCGATCCCTAGAAAGAAAACAGGCAAACAGAGCCCTCCTAAAAAGGCAGTTCAGTCGGCAAACAAACCTGCTGTCGCGGAAACCAAACCAAAGCCCGCATCTAAAAAAAAGCAGGTAAGTTCTAAGAAAAAATCTACGTCTAAAAAAAGGACAAAGCAAAAATAAAATCCTTGACAGAGCCTGTAATCTGGAAATAGTCCACATTAAGAGCCGACCCTTTCCTCTCTTCCGAGCAGACGCTCGTTTGAAAAAATAAGGGATTCCCCGGTCGCTTAAAAAAGAACCGACTACCCGGATCCTTCAAAACCCGCTCTTAATCGAATAAAAAAATGAATACAGGAAGGCACTCCTTCCAAATCCAATAACGGTATTCCATGGCTAACCCAAGACGAGACTCCAAGCCCCGAAACAACTATCAAAACAACAATAACGACGCACAAAACGACAATAACGAAGAAGAACCAAACTTACCGGAAGATGATCCGGAAACAGCGGAGATTCGTTCCCGAAAAAGACGTCGAGGTTCCTATGAGGGACCTACGCCTGCTCCTATAGATTTAGTAGCACTCAAGAAAACATCTATCTCGGAACTGATCGAAGTTGCGAAGAATTTAGGTGTAGAGAATACAGGCGGACTAAAAAAGCAAAACTTAATATTCGCCATTCTACAAGCCCAAGCGGAGAGGGATGGTCAAGTCCATGCTGCCGGCGTAATGGAAAGATTACCCGACGGATATGGATTTTTAAGATCTCCGGACTATAACTACGTTCCAGGTCCGGATGATATTTATGTTTCTCCTTCCCAGATCAAATTATTTGGACTAAGGACTGGAGACACAGTCGAAGGGCAGATCCGTCCTCCAAAAGAATCCGAAAGATTCTTCGCTATGCTTCGTGTGGAAACCGTAAACGGATACACACCGGACGTAGCAAGCAAACGTGCGTTATTCGACAACCTTACTCCTTTGTATCCAAACGAAAGATTGAGAATGGAGCATGATCCTTCTCAATTGGATACTCGGATCGTGGATCTGATGTGCCCGATCGGAAAAGGACAAAGAGCGCTCATCGTAGCACCACCTAGAACAGGAAAAACAATCCTGATGCAGAATGTTGCAAATGCGATTACTAGCAATCATCCAGAAGTGACTCTGATCGTTCTTTTAATTGACGAACGTCCGGAAGAAGTAACAGACATGGCTCGTAACGTAAGGGGAGAAGTAGTAAGTTCCACGTTCGACGAACCAGCTACCCGCCACGTACAAGTTGCAGAGATGGTGATCGAAAAAGCAAAAAGGCTTGTAGAACATGGAAGAGATGTGGTCATTCTACTCGACTCTATCACCCGTCTTGCACGTGCTTACAACCAGGTCATCCCGACATCCGGAAAAATACTCTCAGGTGGTGTGGACTCGAATGCTCTTCACAAACCGAAAAGATTCTTCGGGGCCGCTCGAAATATCGAAGAGGGTGGATCTCTCACGATCATAGCAACCGCACTTGTGGACACCGGATCTAAAATGGACGAGGTGATCTTCGAAGAGTTCAAAGGTACTGGTAATATGGAAATCCACCTGGATCGGAAACTTTCCGATAAGAGGATCTTCCCTGCGATTGACATCAACAAGTCCGGAACCAGAAAGGAAGAGCTCCTATTACCAAAGGAGACCCTCCAGAAGGTCTTTGTGCTCCGAAAAGTACTTTCTCCCATGAGCATCACAGAAAGCATGGAATTATTACTAGAGAAGATGAGGCAGTCTAAGACTAACGAGAGCTTCTTAGGTAGTATGAACGCCTAATAAGATTTTGGAAAAGGAGACAACATGAAAACAGACATCCATCCTAAATACGCTGACGCCAAAATTCGCTGCGCTTGTGGGGCGGTTTACGAGACTCGCACTACGGTCGGAGACATCCACGTGGAAATTTGCTCCAACTGCCACCCATACTTCACCGGAAAATCCAAAATCCTGGATACAACTGGTCGAGTAGACAAGTTCAAGAAAAAATACAAAATCTCCTAAGAGATTTACGGCTCGGAGCGTCCCCTTCGCACTTTGTGCGAAGGTCGGACTTGCTCGGCTCCCTTCGGGTCGCTTGCAACCCATGACGCGGACCAAAAAAGAAATCTTCCTTCCTAAAAATGCTTTCCTGCTCTACCAACAAAGTCTAATCTAAGAAAGGCAATCATCATGTCAGTAATGGATTTTAACAGATACAAAGAGATCAATGACCAAAGACTAAACTATAGAGAAATGGAAGATGCTACAGTTGTTTCCAACTATAGAAATGTGGGCTGTGGAGATGGGTATCGTATTTATCTCAAAATAGACGAGGACAGAAAAGTCACAGACGCAAGTTATACAACCACAGGCTGTGGTTTCGGGATAGTTGCACTTGCAATGGCCACAGAGATCGCTAAAGGTAAAACCATAGACGAGCTCAAAAACGTTACCACTGACGACGTCGAAAAACAATTCGAGTTCCCTGAACGTCGTAAAAATTATCCAGAGTCAGCAGTAGCTGCACTCCAACAAGCAATCCAAGATTACGAGACAGGAGAAGGGGTCCCGAAAGAAAGAAGGATCACTGCTGCAAAAGCAAAAGAATTACTCTCCCAAAGCGGAAGCCTAAAAGGAGAGGATCTATCTTCTATCATATTAGAAAAAGAAGATCTACATGGAGTGGATTTCTCCGGAGCAAATTTAAACAACGCATTCTTAACTAACTGTAATTTTGCTGGGGCCAATTTTGAGGGTGCAAGACTTCGTGGTGCTTTCTTGAACGGAGCAGATCTAACTGGAGCCAATCTAAAAGGTGCAGACTTACGTTGGGCGAAACTCGCAGGGGCCAAAATAGAAGGCGCTGACTTTACGGACGCAGTCTACGATATAGGTACGAGAGTTGACCAAAGACAAATACATATTTTCTCTTCCATGAAGAAGGAAGGAAAAGATATCTATATGGAGAAACATGAAGCCGGGTGATAAAGCCAAACTGACCAAAAGAAGTTTTCTTTTAAAGGGAGTGATCGTACTCACCGGAGCTCAGGTAGAGATCCAAGAGATCGACGGCGACAAAGTTTCTGTTCTTTATAACGACAGAGAAGGCTACCCGCATACCATTGAAGATCTTACTCTCGCTGATTTAGCTCCTATCGATTAAATAATTTTCGCACAGAGTTAGGTCTTATGGGTAAAACTTTTCGTAACTCACTTAACCTCAGTGGTCTCCGTGCGAAATAAAATGACTTACCGTACGTTTCTAATTTTGCTGATCGCATTTTTGTTACAATGCGGGACGGCGACTTATTCCACAATTTCCTATTCCAAATACGAACAGATCAGAGCGGTCCGTGAAAACGCGATCTCTTCCGAAAATTTAAGTCTGATCACCACCAGATTTTTAAAAAGTAACGATCTATATAAAAGATACCAAGAAGCTCCTAGAGTAGTCATTTACGATCTGGATAATAGATTGGTTGCTTTAAAAACAAGAGAGCTTGCCTATTATTTAGCCGAGTTGTGTTATCATGTAGGATCCGAACTTGATTTGGAAGATCCAATGTTCGGAAGAATGTTCGCCTCTTCCTTGGTGTATTCCTATACATATCTATTCGATAGGAAAGCGACTCCTGCAGCAGATCCATTCTCTATGGAGTTTAGATTTGCATTAGAAACATACAATAGATCTCTCGCGCAATTAGTTCGATTTGCCAAAAGAAATAGAAAACTCGCCAATCTTACGGACCTAAACCTTCCACTGATAAGAGGTACGCTTTCTATGGAAAAGGCAGAAGTTGAAACCGCTTGGACCCCGAAAAATTTCCTGGAAGTCGAAGTTGCCTACGATTATAAAAACGAAGGATTCTCAAACCAGATCAGTAAATTCGGAATAGGAACCCCTCTTATACTTATCCGAAAACACCCCGAAAAAGAACCGGAAGAAAGAAGGAAATACGAATTCGTAGCAGGTGTCGGACAAGCGTATCCAGGAACCGCACTCATTGCACTAGAGGAATCTTATTTAGAAAATCGTAATTTAACCTTAAAGGCAATTATCCATTTATATGATCCGGTGCATAGGGATCGGGTCCAATTTTCCGGATTGGATCTACCAATGGAAAGTGACACAACTACTCCATTGGCATATATGTTATCCGGCGCAGAAAAGAGAGACGGATTTTTTGCAAAGTTTGACGGAGAAGTCGGCTTAGAAAGAAAGGGACTCTATTTGGTATATCCTTACAGAAAAGGCAAGATCCCTGTAGTGTTTGTTCATGGACTTGCTTCTTCTCCGTTTATTTGGTTCCCGATGATCAACGAACTCTTAGCAGATCCTAAGATCAAAAATAATTACCAGTTCTGGGTATACTGGTATCCTACAGGAAATCCGATCACTATTTCTGCCGCGGACTTTAGGGACACACTACGAGATCTCCGAAAAACCTATGATCCCAAAGGAGAAGATTCCGCCTTCGACAAGATGATGCTCGTGGGTCATAGTATGGGCGGCCTTCTTTCCAAACTTATGGTGACCAAAAGTAAAAAAGAAGATTGGATGAAAGCCGCCAATGTATCTCCCGAGAAATTCGAGTCTCTTAACTTGGAGTCCAAAGAAGAAGTAAGACGAGTATTCGATTTTAAACCTTTACCATTTGTGAAAAGGGTGGTATTCATTGCCACACCACAGAGAGGTTCCAATCTTGCCGAAGGTTTTTTAGCATCTATCGCAAGGGCCTTATTCATACTTCCTAAAGGTGCTCTTCATAATATAGGAAAGGCTTACAAGTTTTTAACATCCGATTCGAAAGAAGAATCCATTCTTCCGGAAACCTATGGAGTAGACGGACTTTCCCCCAATAGCCTGTTCATGAAAGTGACCGGCGAATTGAAACCTGAGGTTCCATTTCATTCTATCATAGGAAATTCTAAGTTTAGAGACCTAGAATGGATCAATGATTCGGTAGTGCCTTACGATAGTTCTCATATAGATGGAGCAGAGTCCGAACTACTGATAGATTCGGATCATTCTGTCCAAGATCATATGCCCACTATTCTCGAAATTAAAAGAATTCTCTGGGAACATTCAGAGAATTCTAAGAAATAATTTCACTTTTCAGCGACTGATCTCTCGCCTTCTCTTGATCAATATCTTATTTCATGAATAATATTATAATTACATAATATTGTATTAAGTTTTTCAATTTTTTCTATCTCGAATCCGGATATTCAAAATGGTATATAATAGAATTTTTATATTTAATTTGGGATAAAAATATTTTTAGAAAAAATCTGCAAATAGATTTACTTCGAATGAAGGTCTGTTTTTCATTCGAAAAAAATATGAGAGATTTTTATATGTCAAAAATTTTTGTGTCTGTATTGTTGGCTCTGAGTATTAGCTTTATTAGTACTTCATGTTCCGATGTAAATGATCTGAACCCATTCAGCGTAGAAGAAGAACAGGATAAGGCATTCAAGCAGTTTTTACTTCTCGTGGCTCTAACTAATGCTGCGGCAAATACTCCTCCTCCTTGGTGGAATCCTCCAACTTCGGTTCAGGCGGAAGAGATTAAAGCGGAATGGGATAAGTTAGAGCCAGCTAAGAAAGCGGAGGCATGTGCGATCGCATTTGCTAATGGTGAAAAACCTCCAGAGGAGCTTTGCGCTAAATAGAAAGCGAATCAACTCGGACCGGTGGCGTGATGGAAATTCCTTGGTCAGCGCGTCGCCGGTCTCTTCTTTTAGGAGTTCATTCCTTTCCAAAGCCAGTCAAAGGATTCGGAAAGAGTTTGGTCTAATTCTCCTTCTAAAAGCCAAAGGTTTTTGTTTAAGAATGCTTCCTTTACTCCTTTGGGAGGATTGTGATGCTGCCATAGCATCAAGCCTAAAAAATAAAAACGTAATATAAATTTTCTTGCATTTGCGATTGTAAGCCCGGTTTCTCTGGAAAGCCAGATCCTTGCCAGTTCATCCATTCCGTCGGAAGTATTTTTTTTGAATTCGTATAAAAAGTCCCGATCCACGTTGCTTTCTAAGATCCCTGGAATGATAAGTCCAACGAACATAAAAATTTCGTTTTCAGAAAATTGACGAATGATCTTTTCTTTTAATTTTGCTAAAGAATACTCAGGCCCTTGCAGTAGTTCAGCCATTTCCTTGAAGAAGGATTCCGTTTCTTGCAAATGAAGTGTAAGAAAAATTTCTTCCCTTGTTTTGAAATAGAAATAGATAACACCTTTAGTTACCCCTGCAGATTCCGCGATCTCCTGGGTGCTGGGAAGGGGGTGTTTTTGTTTGACAAGAAGTGTCCGCAAAGCAGCCACAATGGACTGCTTGCGGATTTCCTTTTCTTCCGGTCTTCTTGCTCTTTTTTTATCCACTCTCAGGAAACTATACGGCAGCGGACAACATCCAGTCAACCGTCTCTTGCAGTGATTTTCTGACAGGCATAGGTTTCCATTGAAATTCCTTTGCCAATCGATCTGAGTTATATTCTTGTTTTCTTTGCAGATAGTCTTGCACTATCTCCGCATTGATCTGTCTATCCAAACCGGTGATCGCATGTTTGAAAGCATCCAGATAAGGCATAACTCGAACTATAAAGGATGGAAGTTCCTTGCCGGTCGTTTTTGCTTTAGGATGAATTTCTTTGACTAACTTACAAACTTGAGAAACTGATAATGTTTCGCCGGTTGCAATATATCTCCCTTGTGCAGTGGGATTTTCGTAAGCCAAGATATGCGCCATTGCAACATCTCTCACATCTACGTATGAAAAAGTCATCTTAGGTGCGAATGGAAGTTGTCCTTTCAGAATGTCCTGGATCAGCTTTAAAGAAGAAGTAGGCTGAGTGAACTGAGGGCCTAAAATAGTTCCAGGCAGAACCGTCACAAGATTTAAACCCAACTTTTTAGAAAGTTCCCAAGCCAATTTTTCAGATTGAGTTTTAGAAATCGCATAAGGTTCTTTTGCGGAATCGTTCCAAGTGGATTCATTCAGAGGAGATTCTCCTTCTGCAATTGTTCCCACAGCGGCGATGCTGGAAGTGTAGACGACCTTTTTGATCCCTGCCTTGTGAGCTTCTTCCAAAACATTTCTAGTTCCGTTGATATTCGGTTCCACAACTTCCTTCTGAGGATCTTTGGCAGTCAGATTGAATGCTGCCGCCACTTGGAAGAGGCCATCCTGATCTTGGAGAGCCTTACGAAGAGATTCTCTATCGCCCAGATCTGCGGAAACCAACTTTACTCCTAACTTTTTCAGGTTAGCAGTTTTCTTTGAGTCGTTCGCATCTCTAACGGCTGCTGTTACTTCATAACCTCTTTCTTGAAGAAGTTTTACTAAAGATAAACCTAGGTGTCCGCTGGCACCAGTTACCAATACTTTTTGCATGAGTTCCTACCTCATTAATTAATATACCATTGGGCTATAAATAATATACTAATAGTCAATTATTTTTTAAAAAAAGAAGCCTGAATGGAGAAGTTTGGGTAGAATCCATTGCTGTCATTTTGGCGTATTTTTATGAGAAGAAGCTTGAGTTGGATCCTGTACTAACTTAGGCCTGATCCAAGATCATGAATCGATTATCCATCTTTTCTAAATTTATTTAAGAAATTCTAATAAAAGAAAGAATACTATTGAATTTCATAAAATTATTGACTGGCTTATATAGAAAATCCAAAAAGATTCCTCTTTAAAGTCTCATGTTTTCTAAAAATTTATTTCGTATAGTCGGAATTTTATCATTATTCGTCCTGCTTAGATGTTCAGTTACTCTTGCTCCTTCATACGATCGAGGGCTTATTGAGCGAATGATCAATTCGAACGTGGAATTAATGGAATTTTTTGCCTCTATATCTTCGGGAACATGTAATAGTTCTGAAAAATTCGAGGTAAGGAAAGTTAGTTATTCTTCTTTGATAGGGAAGTTTGATGCGCTTGGGATTTTATCAAGAGTGAGACCCGTCCCTAAGCCTGGACTTTTAGATAAGATCAATGAGGAATTAATTAAGAAGAATATTCCTGTTCCGAAGGAATGGGATATTCCAAGTGCAGTAGCTATGGAAAAAATTTCGGACTCCTTGGCAAAAATGAGAGAGGGTGATTCGAATAAGTGTGTAAATGCTACGGAAATACGTCTTTATAAAAATCAGATTTCGATCTACCTACACCAGGCTCTGACCTACGAAACTTTTTTGGAGAGATGATCTGTGACTTCTAAAAATCCTATCGATACCGTTAAACTTTTGGATGATATAAAAAAAACGGCAACTCAGGTCTTAAAAAAAGACGTCAGCACATACTCTGGTTTCTCCGAAAAACAGCTGAAGGATATTGCAAAACAAGCTGCGGAACTCCAAGCAGGCATTATCAAGGGAGAAGTTTCCAAGGAAAGCGAAGAATATTTTTCTCAAGGGATCAAGGACATGACGGTTAACTTTGCAAACACTCTGGAAGGACTTGCTTTGGTGACTGTGGAGAAACTTTGGAATGCGATCGTAGATGTCGTATGGGAAGCTGTTGAAAAAGGGATTGGGGCTTCTTTACCAAAACCTAAATAAGTTTATTCCTTTTTCTTAATTTTCTGCTTTCTATACAATGCAGGCGACATTCCCATAAATTTTACGAATTGGGAATGGAAGGTAGATTTAGAATTAAAGCCGACTTCGAATCCGATATCTAATACCGAATTTTCGGATTCTTCTATCAATCGTTTGCAGGCTTCTTGCACTCTATATCGATTGATGAGCTCGTAAAAATTCATTTTGTGAACTTCATTTAAATATCTGGAAGTTTGGTGTAGATTTAGTCCAAGCTCTGCGGCTAGATCCACCAGTCTTAATTCGCTGTCTCTGTATAAGTTTTTGATCTCTAAAAGTTCTTTCAGTTTGGAATTAGCTATTTCTACTTCTTTTGATATAAGAGGGGTGTTCTGGTATTTTGCACTTTGGATAACTTGTGTGATCTCGCTGAAAAACCCCGGATGTCTTTCTCTAACCAAGAATAGTAGGAGAACCATAATGCAGATAAGTGAAG
Source organism: Leptospira hartskeerlii (assembly GCF_002811475.1). Taxonomy (NCBI): domain Bacteria; kingdom Pseudomonadati; phylum Spirochaetota; class Leptospiria; order Leptospirales; family Leptospiraceae; genus Leptospira; species Leptospira hartskeerlii. The sequence goes on along the minus strand of NZ_NPDL01000009.1, from coordinate 122,884 downwards.
CTCCTAGATCGAACAAATATTTGTTCTTTAAGAAGTAGGCAGTTCCTATAAGGCCATTTGCAAATACTGGCAGAAGTAATACAAACCATACCAACTTTAATTCGTACATTTCGTATCTTATGCTTACTTTGTGATAGAGATAGAGACAGAATAAGGAATATACTGAAACTTGGATGCTTGCGATAAAACTTCCCAAATGTGCCCAATCGAGTCTAAATTCTTTAGCTCCTCGTATCACCTGGCTTTTTAATTCCGAGCTGTCTTGGGAAAAGAAGATACATTCGAAAACGGCGAACAACAATACAGGAGAAAAATGTAATCCGTAGCGTAGGAATTTTTCTTTCGGACTTTCTTCTTCGGTTTCTAAGAAGGAGCGGATGTACGTGTAGATGAGTGGTCCGACTGAGATCACACTGGTATGTAAGAATATAAATAGATAAGGAAATTCTAATAAATCATCCTGCAGATACCAAGAATATCTGAGTAGAATGGTTCCGGTTAAGGTCATTATGAGCGCCAAAATCCGATTTCCGGAACCTGGGCGTATGATTTCCAGATAGGCATATATGAATGCAGCTCCAGCCCCGAACTGCAAAAATTTTAGGAAAAATATATGTAGGTATTCCATAGGTTGACTTTCTTAAGTCGGATGCTATTTCATTTCCTGTCCTGTTTTCTGCCAAATAGATTTGAAAGAACTCGGAAAACCAACACTTTCCCCACCTTCGGAATTTGTAGGACCTCCAACAATATTACCTCAAAAAAAGATCCTTGAAAAGGAAGGAATTTTCTGATAGAGCGAAGATCGCCTGAACGCGTAAACCACCGACCGGCCCCCACCCAAGAGGGTGGGGAGTAACTGCAATCGAATCGCGTGTAGGAGGTCCTACGGAATGTCCGATCCGATAAGTTCGGCTATCCGAACCTATGGAGGCGGTCGATGCGTGGGCAGATATCTGGTATGATGTCTCCATGAATTCGGAAACGTATCCACTAGCAGTATTACAACTCAAGGGTTCCCAGGAAGAGATGGGAAGGCAATTCGGAGAGATCATGAATACGATCGGGCAGTTTGAGCCGATCTTCGATTTTTATCCTGTTATGGCCCGCAATCTTTTGTTGGGAAGTTTACCTCGTAGCAATCGAAATTTTTTAGCGAAGGGAGTGACTTCTCTTTTGGTGAATTGGATGTCTAGAAGGATGATGAAGCATAGACCTTCCGAGTTTTCTGCGAGGACGATTGCGGCTCTGACGAGTGCTGGTCGTTCTGCGAAGTTGGAAAAGGAACTTTTTACCATGGATTCTTTTCAGAACTCTGTCGGATTTTTAGGGATGATCCAACTTCTTCCTGAATTGGCGCATATGAGCCCTGGTAGAAGTCCTCAAATGATCCCTGCTTGTACTAGCGTTGCCGTTTGGGGAGAACAAAGCCAGGACGGTAAATTGTATCATGCTCGCAATTTTGATTTTCCTGGCGTGGAAGTTTGGGACAAACGTCCGATCGTAGTTTTTTGCACTCCAGAAAAAGGTTTACGTTATGGTTATATTGCATGCAGAGGCGCGGATGTTCCGGGGATCACTGCGTTTAACGAAGCAGGTCTGACGATTGCGTTCCACACTCGTTTTCATAAAAAGATAGGTTTTAACGGTTTAGGCGTGATCGATTTCGGTCATAAGATCATTTCCGAAGCCAGATCTATTGAAGAAGCCGTAAGTATTGCTAAAAAAAATAAGATCAATTCTACTTGGGGTTTGATCGTCACAAATCATAAGGAGAAGGGACCGAAGGCCGCGATTATCGAGACCAATTACGGAAATGTAGATGTAGTTTATCCTAAATTAGGAAAAGATCATATTGTTAATACGAACCATTATCAAAGTGAAAAACTGCAGGAAGGGGAGATTATGGCCGCTCCTGTTTTCTATCATCATTGCATCAGTCGTTTTGATCGGGCAGAGCAACTTCTTTCTGCTCAAAAAAAGAGAAAGGGAACCAATGTTGTTGATCTTCAAAATCTTTTGGATGATACGGTCGATTGCTCCAGCGGAGAAGTTAGAACTATGGGCTCTACTATTCGTCAGATCACTTCTGTTAAGTCCGTGGTAATGAGTGCGGAGGCCCGTAAAATTTTTGTCTCTGTGGGCACTGCCCCAACTAGTAGCGGTCCATATATGGAGATCCCTATGGCTTGGGGAGAACCAGGTTATAAACTTTTGGATCTTTCCGATATTAAAAAAGGAAAAAGGAAGAAAGTTTCCTCCTCTAAAAATCCTAAGGCGGGTTCCGCGATCAAACATTATAAAAAAGCAATGCTCATCAATGACGATCCGGAAATGGGCGGGATAGACGATATCCTTCAGGAATTGCAGAAGGCAAATGAGGAATTTACAGGCAAGGATCCTTCTATCCTTTTCTTAGAAGCAATTTTATATCTGGAAAAAGGAAATCTGAACAAGGCTGCGTTCTTATTGGAACAAGCGGAAAGTTTGGAGACTTCTTCTTTCAGAAAGCAGCAAAGTGCATTGTGGCTGGCTAGGACTCAGTCGGTTTTGGGTAAACAAAAGATAGCAGATCATTTTTACGATAAGATCAAAAATTCTAAAACGGAATTTTCCACTCAGGTTTGGAAACAGAAAGCGTTCCAAGACAAGGGCAAATATTCCGCTAAGAAGTTGAGACAGGTTTCTCCGAATTTTATTATCGTAGAGGCGAACGAGCTTTAAATAAGCGAAACTGGACGAGGATCAGTGGCCGGTTTCGCTGGCTACTGATTCTCTTTCCATCCACATTCCCGAGTCTTTGATTAGCTGGACGAGTCTTTCGTCCGCTTCTTCGGAAGGAACGTTTTTAAGTACGATTTCCTTCCCGCGATATAAATGCACTTTGCCTGGGCCTGCGCCTACGTAACCGAAATCAGCATCCGCCATTTCCCCGGGGCCGTTCACTATGCAGCCCATGACTGCTATCTTGACTCCTTTTAAGTGGCCTGTTTTTTCTTTGATTCGTGCGGTTGTGGTTTGAAGATCGAATAATGTTCTTCCACAAGAAGGACAGGAAATATATTCCGTTTTTGTAAGTCTTAATCTTGTAGCTTGTAGGATATCAAACCCGAGTTGCAAAACTGCTTCCGGTTCGCTATCAATTACTTTGATCCGAAGCATGTCCCCGATCCCATCAGTCAACATTCCTCCGATCCCTATAGAAGATTCGTATAATGCAGTTTCCATATCCGGATATTCTGCACTCAGGAAGATTGGATAATCAAAATCGCTGAGTATTCGCGCTAATTTTCTATAATCGTGCAATATATGGAAAGTTTGAATGGAGAATGTTATGGATTCTATTCCTGCATTCTTAAATTCTTCGGGTAGTCCTTTTAGACTTTCGATTTGATATGCTTGGACGTTTAGTTCAGTGATCCCTTTTCCTTCTCTTTTATGCAAAAATTCTAATAAAGAATCCCTATTTTGGAAATGATGGAATGGATCTATTGTTACCTTAGAAAAGGGGATCAGATCCTCTAATAGATCTTCGAGTAGTAGTTCGTTTTGTTCTACGATAACTCCCATTGGCACGGAGGAAGACTTGCTTGCTGAAATACATTCTTCTCTCAGGAATTCGTCTGTTGGTAGAGGCACTGAAACCATTTCCAGTTCTAAGGACCTGGATCTAGCGTAATTTTTAAGTGAGGCGAGCTCTTGCGAAAATCCACTTTCTGATTCGAAAGGTAGAATGGATTCGATCCGAACCGCATGGTTCTCTCCGAGTGAAAGACTTCCTATATGGGTCGGTTTGCTATAAAATCTTTGGTAAGAGTAAGGGTTTCTGAATTCGGAATATCCGCTGCTTTGGGTTTCCGGAAATCTAAGTCGATTGTATTTGTCCGCGAGTAATCTCGCGACTGGAACTTCGTGGATCGGATCTTCCGTTAAGGAAACTCTGATCGTGTCTCCGAGGCCATCTTCTAATAAGGAACCGATACCGATCGCGGATTTGATCCTTCCGTCTTTTCCATCTCCGGCTTCAGTCACTCCTAAGTGCAATGGATAATCCATCTGCAATTCCATGAAGCGGCTACATAATAATCGATAAGCTTGAACCATCACTTGTGGATTGGAAGCCTTCATACTTACTATGATATCTTTATAAGAAAGACTTTCTGCGATCCGAATGAATTCTATCGCCGACTCCACCATTCCCTGCGGTGTGTCTCCATATTTATTCATAATACGATCTGACAAGGAACCGTGATTTGTCCCTATTCTCATAGAGACTCCCAACTCTTTACAACGAAGTACTAATGGACTGAATACTTCCGAGATCCTTTCTAATTCTTCTTTGTATTCAAGTTCTGAATAATCTCTGACTGCGAATTTTTTCTTATCTGCGAAGTTGCCAGGATTTATACGGACCTTCTCCACCCATTCTACAGATTTCATTGCGACACTTGGAGTAAAATGGATATCAGCTACTAGTGGAACTTTACTTCCTAATCGTTTGAGTTCTTTGCGGATATTCGGCAAATTATCCGCATCCGGTTGAGAAGGTACAGTCAATCGAACGATCTCGCAACCTGCTGCTTCTAATTCCAGGATTTGTCTAACGGAGTTTTCAGTGTCTCTAGTGTCCGCAGTGATCATGGATTGGATGCGGATCGGATTATTTCCACCGATCCCAACATCTCCTACTTTTACCTCTCTAGTTCTGCGGCGTTGGTAAGAGAATGGAGAATAATTGTATCGGAAGTTCATGAGTGCTCTCTAGTTCCATTAAGAAGGGGACGAACCGCTTGTCATTTAGGATTTTTCCCGAATAAGCCCGAATCTGCGGAGTTTTTGGGGATTTGTAGTAGATCCTACCTCGAGAAGTAGCGGTCAAAAGGGCGGGCAAATTGAATAAATTGACTGGAAAAGCGAAATCATCAGGATTGTTGGAACCCGATATGAATCTACTGAAACGTTTTTTTTCTAAGATAGAATCCCCGGAAGAGGCAGAGTTTTTTCTGAATTCCTCTTCTTATATTTTGGTTTTGATCGGATTTCTGCAGAGTATTCTTTTTACTTTCCTTTTGGGATCTTTTAGGAACTTCTATATGGATGTTCTTCTTCTTTTTATTTTCGGGGTCGTGATCCGATTTTCCAGAAGTAGGGTCTCCGTTATTCTTCTTTGTATCTATTCTATAATCATTCTTCTCGGAACAACATTGACTTGGTTTGGGATCGCTGCTGGCGGTGGAAATAATATATTTCTAGCGTTAATGTTACTTCTTCTTTCTATACGAACCGTACAAGTAAGTTTTAAATTCCATATGTTAAGGGAAACAAAACTTGTTTGGAAGAATATTTTGGTCCGCCATCTGATTGCGATCGGATTGGCATTTGTACTTTCTTCTTCTTTGTTTATCTCCTTTATAATGATCTCTAAATTTTTAGGGATTACGGAGATGAGCAGTCTTCATGGAGAGATTATCTTTGAATCTCTTCCGATCTCCTATATTCTTCTTTTACTTCCGGGACTTCCCTGGGCTAAAAAAAGAAGAATGTACACTTTCTCCGAAAGTCTTTCTTAAACGTCGGTCTATATTCCAATTTTTGAACATGGTTTGGTCAGTTTAAGATCTGTAGTGAACGTTATAATAATAATGAGCTTTTACTCACTTTTTTTCTGAAAGACTTAAAAAATCTAAAAATAAGATCATCGCGATTTGTTATGGTGTTAACCGGCCGGGGAACCTATATACACACATAACGTTGCGGTTTGTCCGTTGTTTTGAGATCAAAACATCTGATCAATCCGTATAACAGACGTTTGTTCCTCGATTTGTGTCGTTTATTCCGAGCGACTTTGAGATTTTCTTAAATAACTCGGAAAAATACACCAGGGATGAGCTAATTGGGAAAAACGTTATATTGGAATCTAGATGAAATTTTTAAATAAAAAGCAACGTTTTATAAAGATCTTACCGGTGCTCGGGATCTTTTGCGTTCTATATTGTTCCGAGGATGCAAAGAGTATTGCAGAACTAACCGCTGCCGCAAAAGCAGTTTTAGACGGAGTTGCTGCTCCTGTTCCAGTTCCTCCTGGAGATCCTGCTCCTCCGGGCCAGCCTGAAAACGCTCCTGATTTGCAAGATTCTACAATTACAAGTTTTGATATTTCTAGTGGAACTAACTTTAACGGTCTATTTTCTATCCAAGCTATTAATTATAATTTACCAGTTCATGACAATACCTCGGTCTCCGCATTTATCGGAGGCCAGAGTATGAAATTAATGCCTGATAACACTGTGGTGAATTCTTTCTCTCATTGGACTGTTAAAGCGGGGCAACTTGCGCAGGCCGGAGCAAGTCCTCCTGCCTTGATCGGACCTTCGGATAGGAAATTAAAAATACTCATTATCGCTCGAAACGAATTCGGGATCTCTTCAAAAGTAAAGCAAGTAGGCCAAACTCATTTTTGCACTGGGGCGGCTAGTCTTCCTTCCACTGTAGGGAATTGTGGAACTGTTTGTGCTACTGCAACATTGAGTGGAGATAATGTAGAATTTAAGGCACAGAAGACGATATCAATTGATACATTAGCATATCTTTATGTTGATATCTCTGTTTCCCAGCCGATTTCTTTTTCCATACCTGCAATTCCTTTCAGTTATTTCGAAATATTTGATCCGATCCCAGTGGGAACGTATGAAGTAACCAGCAGTTTGAATCATACTACCTTCGATTACATGTGCGTGGAAATGTCTTCTTATTCGTATGTGGATGGCCCCTTTGACGACGAGTTTATAAGAGGGAAAGTGATCATTCCGTGATCTTGAAACATAAGTGAAAATTATTAAATTATAATGTTTTGGGAATTTATGAAGAAGTTATTTTTTCTTATATTGATCTTTAATTTTTCTTTTTTTATAGGATGTTCTTCCGAGGGCGGAGGTTTTGATCCTGTGTCCGCACTTCTTGCGACGATTTATAGCGGTTCTTCAACTCCCGGAGAAAATCCTCCTCCAGGAGAGGCTGGAGCTCCTACATGGGTAATTGCTTCCGATGCTGCATTCAGTGATAAGGTAGAAGTTCGTTGGGATCCCGTTCCCGCCCAGGAATACAGGGTCTTAAAAAAATCGGTATTTGAATCTACTTTCCAGCAGATTGGCTCAGTGACCGACCCTGTTTATTCGGATCCTGTTTCAAATTCCCAAAGTTTGTTTCAGTATGCGATCCAAGTTGTAGATCTGGAAGGTAAAATTTCCCCTGTTAGTATTTTTGATACTGGGACTGTTGGATTCAATTCATCTTGTTCTACAAAATTGAATTCTCTTGGAGGAGGGACTTCTCTATATTCAAGGTTCAAGAATGGTTTTCCTGGAACAGCGATTTCGATTTCTTCCTTTGGAAACTCAGTGCTTGTTGCAAGCGGTACAAACGTATATTTACTGAATGTGAACGGAGATATGATTGGTGTTTGGACCGGCATCTCTCCTAAGGCAATGGTTGTGGATGTTTCTAACCGTATATTTGCCTTGGTGGGAATGAAAATATTCGAACTGAATTCTGATTGTACCCAAACAAGTTTGATCGATCTTCCTGGGGATTCTTCTCCTAAAGATTTGGCCTTGGATACTTCCGGAAACTTGTATATCAGCGAAGCAAATTTTAATACCGGGACAGATCGTATTTTCAAATATTCTTCTGCGGGGGATTTGCTTAAAACTTGGGACCTTCCAGGAACATTCAGACAACCTAATGCGATCTTTATTCATCCTTCCGATAATAGCTTGTTAGTGGCGGACAATTCTTCTTTTAATTTGTATCAATACGATATAAGTGGAGATACTCCTGTTCAACTTGCGTCCAAAGAGATTACTGTTGGTCAGATCATTGATATGACTATGAGCGGCGTTCAGATCCTTGTTGCCATCCAACAGAATTCTGCTTCGGATTTCGGACCTCATTTAGTCCGATTCCATAGTGGAATGTCGGGTGGCTCAGTGACTATGAGGATCAACCCTGCTGGATTTTCTACGATACAGAGTATTGCAACAGATAATCGTAATGGAAATGTTTTTGCCGTGGATACGGAAAGATCTTCTATTCTTTCCTGCGCTGCCCCAATTTTTTCGAATTGTTCTCCTAGTTTAGTCGGAATTTCTCCTTTGAGAATCGTTCGAGATGACAAGAAGAATTTTTACATCCTTCATGCAACAAAACAGATCACTAAACTGAATTCAAATGGAGCTCATCTTTCCAGTTTTATTTTACCTTCTTTCCAAGGATCTGCAATTCAGGGTGCGGATATGGAGATTGATGGGGACTTCTTATACATTTCCGGCAGAAATGATTCGGACACAAAAGTTTTGGTAAAGGTCAAAACAGATTTTACTGGAGTGACTACTCGAAATCTACCTGCAAATTCATTTGTTCCTTTTACGAATATCGCTGTGACCGATGGAAAAGTATTCAGTGACTTTGTGGATTTTGGAGAAGAGGACACTTTTACGTATTTGAATTTCTCTTCTGTTAATGGGGGAGGGGAAGGTAATTTTGTAGATCAGACTTATAGAGAATCTTTCATTTTGAGTACAGATGAATTAGAAACAGACTATGCGGGGATTTTTTATCATATGATCACCGCTTTAGGAGAAAGCGGTGATCTTCATACTTCTATCTCTAAATTTAATTCCAAAACTTTAGAATGGAATAATTTGGTCCAATCCGCTACGACTCCTTTCCAACAGATCACAACTGATAAGTCCGGGAATTTATACACCTTAGAAGGAACTTCTAACAGCGGATACAAGATATTCAAGAGAGATAGCAACTTCACTGAGCTGAATCAGACTTCTATTCCTACGAATCAGATCTCGCCGTCAGCGTTTTATGTTTCAGATACTGGAGATTCTTCTTTCCTCGCGACCCCTTTGAGTCTGCACAAAATTATGTTACCTTAATGTGAGCCAACTCATCGGTAGGATTTTAATTTTCCAAAAGTAAAAAAATTCTAAGGCCCGAATTTGAGATCGGGGGGTGTAAAATCCGATACTTTGGTTATAGAAAGTCTGGTAAGATTTTCGAAACAAAGGGCCTAGGCATGGAATTTCTGGAACCAAAAGACCTGACGGAAAATAAATCCTACCGGATCCGCCTAACTGTTGCCATCTACAGAAATAATATTTTATCCTATAAGAACGATATAGTAGTTCCTTCGGTTTATATTAGAAGGAACGAAGCAAGAGCTCATATCCGCAAAGAAGTGACAGAACGTCTGGCACATTCTTCTTTTTTTCGTTCTCCTCGTCCGGATTATGATCTGGTTCGTTATTCTGAAGAAGCTACTTGTAACACATTCCTGAGATACAGGATTATCAGCGGAAGTCCCAGCGAAGAGACCATACCTAAGACTGTTTAAGAAGGATTCGTAACTTAATTGTCTTGAATTCCGGTCTAGGGTTGTAAAAACTTGACTGCGAATCCGGATTATGGCAGATAAAAAGGTCATAGAAAAAAATTCCCATGGAGAGTACGTTCTAACTGCGTACGGGGAATTTTTAAGTTATTTTCATACTCATATCCAACTTTTCGGGACATTGATCTCGGCTAAAAAAATTCCCGCCAAAGAACAAGAAGCGCTTAAGACAAAACTTCGCTCTTATATCTCAAGCAACGTCCAAAAGACGGATCATTTTTTCGATCAACTTCCTCAGTTTGCTCAGTTCCTCGGAATGGGCTCTGGGGAGCTTTCTTCCTATATGAACAGGAACTTCTTGGGTGCGTTGAATAAGGTAAAAACCAAACTTATAGAACAAGAATCCACGGCAGAACAAACTCCTCGTAAGAAAAAATTTTCTAAAATCTCTGATGAGATCATAGAAGGACTTGGATTCACTTTCCCTGCGGGGCATAGATTCGAATCGGAAGAAGGAATGATCTATCTGGTGGAGATCTCCACCGGTAAAAAAAGAGAAGCAGCAGCCTTGGGAGAAGTCGCAAGAGAAACTGCAGCGGCAGGAGCGGCAGCAAGACCTGTTCCAGCTGCACCGGTCCGCAGAGGGCCTGAAACTCCGATCTTAAAAGAAATATTAGAAAAATATGGTGAACTATTCTCCGGTAAACCTTTGATCATGAAGGTAGAAGAATTGGAAGAAGATGATTCTCCTGTCCAAATGGGAGAAGATATTCTTTCCGATGTGGAAGATCTTCATTTCGATGGGGACTTTGGGGGAGATTCTCCTAGCTTCTCCGAACCTCCAGTGAGTATTCCATTTTCTAAATATATGGACCAAGTCGGAAAGGTCCGAGTTTTTCAGAAAGCGGGACAACTAGATGAATACAAACGTTGGGTCGCATCTTTACCTGTAGAAGAAAATGCACTTGTTCAATTACAAACTTCTCTTTTGAAAGAATCCAGGGGAGAAGTAGTAGAATGGGATGGAACTCTCGGTCAACTTGGCTCTCGCACAGGTCTTTCGGAATCTAGGCTTAGAAAAGTATTGGAACTAGGACGCGATTTTTTCCGTATTCGAAATCAATTAGAATCCTCTTGGAATAAAGCAAGGACTGCAAGTCCAGCAGTAGCGGAACTTGTAAAAAAAGCATGGCCTCATATTCTGAGAGTCATGGATGAATATCCTGATTTCACTCAGATCAAAGGAAAGATGGATCAACTTCTTTCCCGTATCCCAGATGCCAGTCAGAGAAAGATCTTAACAGATTTATTCTTAAACCCGGTTCTTTCCATTCGCAGAAACTAAGTTTATAAGTCGAATCTAGGCTCTTTGCGGCCTTCTACCCTGAAAAAGATCGTTTTCAAACTAGGCACTCGTAAATTTACTGGTCTAAGAATCGGACATTTGCTACAAAATTCAGCCAAACATCGCGTGGGTGGGGGTTTCCTCTGTCCGTGGACCAAGGCCAAAGCAGTGTCCCGGATTTTATATCAACCCTAAAGAGGAACCTTAGCGGATGTTAAACCTTGACGAACAGTTGCGGATCCAAAAGTACTTGGAGGAAAACGGTCTATACGACAAGTCCTTCGAGCGCGATAACTGCGGAGTAGGCTTCGTCGCTTCTTATAAGGGCGAGTCCAATCACCGAGTTGTATCAATGGGTTTGAAGGCGGTCGCATGCCTTACCCACCGCGGAGCCGTAGATGCAGATATGCAAACCGGAGACGGCGCCGGGATCATGATCCGTATCCCTAAGAAACTGTTCGCGAAGTACATCGAGGAGATGGGTCATAGACGCCCTGACGAAGATTCCATCGGTGTGGGGATGGTGTTCCTACCAAGAGAGGACATAGACAAACAAGATGTTTGCCGTAGCCTCATTGAATCAGCACTTATGCAATTCAACTTCAAGCTTTATGCTTGGAGATATGTTCCCGTAAATCCTGAGGTTTTAGGACCTAAGGCGAACGCTTCTCGTCCTCAGATCGAACAAGTATTGATCGGAAAACCGGACGGGATGTCCAACGACGATTTCGAGACTAAATTATTCCTGATCCAAAAGAAAGTGATGAGGGACGCTCTTAAACTTTCCATGAGCGAGGACTTCTATATTTGTTCCTTCTCATCCGAAAGGATCACTTTTAAAGGATTATTCAACGGGAACCAGGTCTCTCAATTTTATGAGGATCTAAAAAGTGAGGAGATGGTTTCTCCTTATTGTATCTTCCACCAGAGATATTCTACGAACACTTTCCCAAGTTGGGCATTAGCACAACCTTTCCGTATTCTTGCTCATAACGGAGAGATCAATACAATCGTAGGAAACAGGATTTGGATGCTCGCGAGAGAAGAAGAACTTGCCTGCGAAAAATGGGGAGAGTTCCAAAAAGAGATCCATCCGATCATCAGACCTCATTTATCCGACTCGGCAAGTTTGGACAACGCAATGGAAGCGATTGTACGTTCCGGGAAGGACGTTCTTCATGCCAAAGCGATGTTGATCCCAAATGCATGGAGTAAAAACGTTCAGATGTCCGAAGGACTGAAATCGTTTTACGAATACAATAACACTTTGACTGAACCATGGGACGGACCGGCTGCACTTGCTTTCGCAGAAGGCGACTGGATCGGCGGAAGTTTGGACAGAAACGGACTTCGTCCTGCAAGATATGTTGTGACCGAAGACGGACTAGTTGTTATGGGTTCCGAAACTGGACTCGTTCATATAGACGAAGAGATCATCACCAAAAAAGGAAGATTGGGTCCTGGTGATATGCTCGCGGTCAACTTGAAAGAAGGAAAAATCTATTTCAACGAAGACATCAATACTCTATTCGAGAAAAAATACGATTATAGAGAATGGTCTAAAGAGAATGTTGAGTATCTGGACCAAACTATTGATGAGTCCATCGCTAAAACTATAACTTATAGCGGAGATGAACTAAGAAGAAGACAGATTTTATTCGCATATTCTCCATACAAACAAAAAGCGGTGATTAAACCTCAGGCGATCGCAGGAAAAGAAGCGATCGGTTCCATGGGGGATGATACTCCTTTGTCAATACTTATGCTCTCTCGCATCGGATTGTATACATACTTCCGCCAGAGATTTGCGCAGGTTACAAATCCGCCGATCGATTATCTAAGGGAGAAGGGAGTAACTTCTCTTTATACTCGTCTTGTTAAGAAGACAAATCTTTTCGCAGACGAAAAACCTCAGAACTGTCTAGTACTTTCTCATCCTTACCTGACTAATCTTGGATTACAAAGGATCAGGGATAAGGACGGAAAACAATACAAGGTAGTTACCTTAGACGCGACTTTCGAAGCTCATCATGAGCCTGACGCGGCGCGAAATTATCTAGAACTCGCATTGGATCAGTTGCTTGCGGATGCAGTGAAAGCTGCAGAATCCGGAGTAAATATCCTGATTCTTTCGGATAAAAAACTGAACAAAGATCGCGCTCCTATTCCTATGGAACTAGCGGTTGCTGCAGTTCATAACCACTTGATCCGTAACAAAAAACGTGCGGCTACGAGCATCCTTGTAGAGACCGGGTCTGCATTCGAAATTCATAATGTGGCAGTTCTACTCGGTTACGGGGCTTCCGGAGTGAACAGTTATCTGATCTGGGATACTCTTCACGACCTATGGACCAAGGGAGATTTCGATGCAGAAGACGGCACTCGTCCTTCTTTTGCTTCTCTTTGCACAAACTATCGTGCGGGAGTGGATGACGGACTTCTGAAAATCATGTCCAAGATGGGAATTTCCATCATGTCTTCCTATGTAGGTGGACAGGTATTCGAAGCAATCGGACTTTCTAGAACTCTGATCTCTAAATATTTCCCGGGAACTTATTCCAGAATTTCGGGAATTGGTATCGGTGGTATAGAACAGAATATTCTACGCAACCACGACTCTGCATTTAACAAAGAGATCAATCCTGAAGACTTTATCTCTGAGAAGGACGATCAGCCTCATAGATGGTCTCCTAAAGTAGTGAAATTCATCCGTAAAGCTGCGGTGGATAATGACTACGAAGCATTCTTAGAAGCTTCTAAATTAATGGAAGAAAGTGATCCGATCAATATCAGAGATCTATTCGATTTCGTAGATCGTTCTCCTGTTCCAATCGAAGAAGTAGAAACAGTTTCCGAGATCCAAAAACGTTTCTTAACTCCAGGCATGAGCCATGGTGCACTTTCTATCGAAGCTCACACTGACCTTGCGATAGCAATGAACCGTTTGGGTTCTAAGTCTTCCTCCGGAGAAGGTGGAGAACATCCATCTCGTTACGTTGTTGATGAGAAGGGAGACTTGGCGAATTCTTCCATCAAACAAGTGGCTTCCGGAAGATTCGGGGTAACTTCAGAATATCTGAACTCTGCAAAAGAATTGGAGATCAAGATCGCTCAAGGAGCAAAACCTGGAGAAGGTGGACAACTTCCAGGTAAGAAGAATAACGAGGAGATCGCGACGAACCGTCATACTCCTCAGGGAATCGATCTGATCTCTCCTCCACCTCACCACGATATTTATTCTATCGAGGACTTGTCGCAGTTGATCTACGACTTGAAACAAGCAAACCATACCGCTCAAGTATCGGTAAAACTGGTATCCGAAGCGGGAGTGGGAACGATTGCTGCAGGCGTTGCGAAAGCTAACGCAGATGTAATCTTGATCTCAGGGCATGTGGGAGGAACCGGAGCGGCTTCTCTTACTTCTATCAAACATGCCGGATCTCCTTGGGAATTAGGTCTTTCTGAAACACATCAAGTTTTAGTAATGAACGGATTGAGAGATAGAGTGGTTCTTCGTACTGACGGTGGTATCGTTTCCGGAAGGGACGTGATCATCGCTGCATGTTTAGGTGCGGAAGAATACGGGATCGGAACTGCTTCTCTTGTAGCATTAGGTTGTATCATGGCAAGAAAATGCCATCTGAACAACTGTCCTACTGGAATTGCTACACAAGATCCTAAGTTTAGAGCGAAATACAAAGGATCTCCTGATCAAGTTGCGACTCTGATGACACTTCTTGCCATGGAAGTTCGAGAGTATCTGGCGAAGTTAGGATTCCGCTCTATGGACGAGATCATAGGAAGAACGGATCTTCTGAAACAGATCACACGTTATGAGCAAGATCGTTTAGATTCTTTGGACTTAAATCCGATCTTAGTTCGTCTTCCTCTTCTTTACGATCCTAAGAAGAAAAAAGACAGATTCGTAAGAAGAGAATCTGTCGGAGAAGTTTTGGACGATCGTATCCTGAAAGATGCGGAGCCTGCGTTAGAAGGAAAAACTTCCATGTCCCTTTCTTATTCCGTGAAGAATACGAACAGAACTGTGGGAGCAAAAGTTTCCGGAATTATCGCACGTAAATACGGAGCTAAAGGTCTTCCTGGAAAACTAGAAATTATTCTCGAAGGAACTGCTGGTCAGTCCTTGGGAGCATGGCTCGTGAAAGGAGTGCAGATCACTCTTCATGGAGATGCAAACGACTATGTAGGAAAAGGACTCTGCGGTGGAACTATCGTGGTCCGCAAGCATAGACGTTCCAAACTAAATGCGTATGAGAATGTGATCATCGGTAATACCTGTCTTTACGGTGCTACTTCCGGAAAACTTTTTAGTTCCGGTAGGGCAGGAGAAAGATTCGGGGTTAGGAACTCCGGAGCGGACGCAGTAGTCGGCGGAGCAGGTGACCACTTCTTAGAATACATGACCAGTGGAACAATCGTTTGTTTGGGAACAGTAGGTAAGAACATGGGTGCCGGTATGACCGGAGGAAAAGCTTACTTCTTCCAAAAAAATTGGGAATTGGAGCCTTTGATCAATAAAGAATATGTAAAAATCGTGGATCTTGAAAATGAAGATTACGATATCATAAAGTCTTTGATTACTGAACACACTAAGTTGACCGGATCCGAACTTTCTGAAGAGATCCTGAAAACTTGGGACGCGTCCAAAAAATATTTCGTAAAAGTTACTCCTAAATAAAGTAACTCTCGGATTAATTTCTCAGGCTGAAGGGCAAGGTTGCGGTGAGTTCGATGTGAATTCGGACTTAAAAGACCTTGCCCTCTCTGTGTACGGATGATAGACTGGTTTAAGCATTCGTCTTGCTGAAAGGAAAGATACGAATTGTTACGTTTGCATATAATTCTGGCGTTTGTCGCAACAGCCTTGCTCTTTGCCGTCGCAGATAGGCAGCAAAGGCGGGACAGAGAAGAACCTGATTTCTCTTCTTCTCCATTACTAAGTGTGATGGAGGGAGAAATTTCCGACCACAACACTCATCCTACATTCAAGTTCTCATTTTCGGATCTTAAGGGAAGAGCTAGAGCATTATCTAAACAACGTTACATTCCACCGAAACATTCCACTACGGACTTTTTGAAAGGTTTACCTTGGAACCAGTACAAGAATATTTTTTTTCGTCCTGAAAAATCGGTTTGGAAGAAGGAAGGAAATCCTTTCCAGCTACAGTTCTTACATCCGGGACATTTATATAATACGAATGTAAGAGTGTTCGAAGTAAGAGGCGACTTTGCAAGAGAGATTCCTTACGATCCTTCTTCCTTTGATCTATCTAAACTAAAAGGAGTGGGAGAGCTTCCGCCTAACTTAGGTTATTCTGGATTTAAGATCCATTTTCCGATCAATACGCAAGAGCATACTGACGAGTTTGCGGTTTTCCAAGGCGCAAGTTATTATAGGATCATTTCTAAAAAACAATGGTATGGTCTTTCTGCCAGAGGGATCGCAGTAAACACAGGTCTGCCTTATCCGGAAGACTTTCCTTCCTTTCGGGAATTTTACGTAGTTAAGCCGGACAAGACCGACTCTACGATCACAGTTTACGCTCTTCTGGATGGAAGAACTGCAGCAGGCGCGTATGAGTTCCAGATTACTCCTGGAAAAGTTTCCGCTGTAAAAGTAAATGCTGAGGTAATTCTTAGAACCAAGGTAGACCGTCTCGGGATCGCTCCTTTGACCAGTATGTATTGGTATAGCGAGACAAGGGGAATTCCAAAGGGACAGGCTTATCCTGAATCCCATGATTCGGATGGATTATTGATCCATTCCGGAAAAGGAGAATGGATCTGGAGGCCGCTCGATAATCCGAAGCGTAGCACAACGTATTCTTTCTCTGATGAAAATCCGAGAGGATTCGGTCTTATCCAAAGAGATAGAGAATTCCAAAATTACCAACATAGCGAAATGAAATATCAACTCAGGCCAAGCGCATGGGTGGAGCCTGAAATTCCTTTTGGAAAAGGATCTGTTCATCTTTTGGAAAATCCGACAATCCAAGATTCGGACGATAATATGGGAGCTTACTGGATGCCTGATCCTCTTCCACAGCCTGGGACTCCATTCGATTTTTCTTATACAGTTCGTTGGCCGGATACTGATCCTCTTCCTGACTCCATGGCAAGAGTGGTCGCTACTCGGATCGGAGACGCACAAGGAGATCCTGATCTGAAAATGTTCTATGTGGATTTCAAAAGTTCTAATTTAAGTTCCTTGGATCCATTCGCATATATTCAGGCAAGAATTGATACGGGAGAAAATGCGGAATTATCCGAATATTCCGTTCAAAAGATAGAAGAGACCGGAGTATGGAGATTAACCTTCGGAGTGTATCCTAAAAATAAATTTAAGGCTTCCGACCTAAAAGCAGCATTGAGCAGAAACCAAGAAATCATTTCTGAAACCTGGAATTTCGTACTTGAGCCGAACTAGGAAAAATCAAGAAGACTTGAAAAGCCCAAGTCTTTTAGGAAATCTTCATCTTTCAAAAGAATGGGAGCGTCTGGAACTTTACTTAAGAGGAATGGGGATAGAAGATAGTTTAGAGATCTATCATATTCTTTCCAAAGTTTTCGAAAAGTCCAAATCTTCGGATAAAAATATATTCGAAATTTTTAAAGAAGAAACCTCCGTAAAATTGCATCGGGACTGGGAGAGTAGTCTTCCTCCCTTAGAGCCCGGTTCCATGGTTCCTAGACCGATCGATTTTGGACCGCTCGCAGATCTTGCTTCTCCTTCTGCAGAAAAACCGGAACCCGTTGCATTGGTCCTAACTGCATTGTTCTGGGCAGCAATTTACATTTCTTTGGCTTTCTGGTATTTTTCATGAATGTAGAAACTTTTCCGACAAGTATACCGGAGCCGGAAGGTATTCTAAAAGAAGCATTCGATTCTAGGAAATTTACGTATAGAAGATTGGGATTCGTTGGAGTTTTAGGACTTCTATCCTTATTCGGTATTTATTTAGAATATCGTTTTCTTCTAATAAACGGTATCTCTCCATTGGAATGGGCGACCTTGTTGCTCTTCTGCTTTTTATTTCCTCTATTGGCGTTCGGGGCCACTACTGCGATTTTCGGAACGATCCAAAGAATTAGGGGAGGAGATCCTACACGTATCTCAGGATTGATTGCAAGACAAACTGCAAGCCCGATGGAACTCCCACCAACCGCTGTAGTCATTCCGATCCATTGCGAAGATGTGGCTCGTGTCACTGCAGGTTTAGAATCCATGATGAAGTCCGCTGCTTCGATTGGCCTGAGGGAAAACCTAGACTTCTTCTTATTATCCGATACCACAGATCCGGATATTTGGCTCCAAGAGGAGAAAGCATTTTCCAAACTTTCCAGGAAACCTGAAACAAAGGGGAGGGTATATTACAGAAAGAGAAGGATTAACCTAAACAAAAAGTCGGGGAATATCGCGGACTTTTGTAGAAGATGGGGAAGACGTTATAGATACATGATCGTATTGGACGCAGACAGTTTAGTAACCGGCGATTGTATGCTGAACTTGATCCGTCTCATGGAAGCGGTGCCTAACGCAGGTATTATACAAACCGTTCCTAAGATCATCCGAGGTAAAAGTTTATTCCAAAGATTGGCGCAATTCGGGACCTGGCTGGGCAATCCTATATTTGGTGCAGGCTCTTATTATTGGCAGGTGTTTTCCGGTCCTTTCTGGGGTCACAATGCAATCGTAAGATTAAAACCTTTTATGGAACATTGTGGACTTCCTGGTTTGCCAGGAGAAGGAGCCATAGGAGGAAAGATCCTCTCTCATGATACTGTAGAAGCTGCATTAATTAGAAAAGCTGGATATACTGTTTGGTTTGCTTACGATCTGGAAGGTTCTTATGAGGAATGTCCTCCTAATCTTCTGGAGAGTCTGAAAAGAGATAATCGCTGGTGTCAGGGAAACTTGCAACATTTCTGGTTTTTATTCGTAGGTGGACTAAGGATTTCCAGTAGGATCCATATTTTGTTAGGGATTTTGTCTTACGCGAGTTCTCTTCTTTGGGCGTTATTACTTGTTGCGACTAGTTTTACGGTCATGGCGGATACTGATTATTACCGTTTGGCCTCTATTCCGGAAGAATGGGCCCAATTTCAGGAAAGTATGTATCTTCCTGTGTTTTATGGATTACAGATTTATACTATTCTAATATTGTTCATGCCTCGGATACTTTCCTTTTTGGACGGTTTATTCTTTCGTAGAAAGGAAAGTGGGATCGGATTTTTCTCCTTTATTATTTCCTTTTTGGTAGAGTTTATCCAATCGGTGATCTTGGCCCCTGCTTATATGGTCCAATACACCAGATTCCTTTGGATGACTTTCTGGAATAGAAAGATAGAGTGGGGACCTCAAAATAGGGACTCTTCTCAGGGGATTGATAGAATGGCAGCTGCTCGCGCCTTACTTCCTCAAGCATTTTATGGTACAGGAATTTCTATCTGGCTATTCGTATATTATCCTGTACTTTTTTACTGGTTATTACCGATAACAGGCGGTTGGCTTCTTTCTTATTTTTGGGGAGTATGGACTTCTTCTTCTAAACAAGGAGAACTTTGGAAAAAGAGAGGATTCCTTTTAACCCCGGAAGAAACCAAGACGAATACTCTTTTGTCGGATACTGAAAATTTGGAAAAAGAATATTCTGAGTTCTTACAAGGAATGGAATCCGGCAGAGGGATTTTTCTTTCTGTTGTAGATCCTCTTCTATTTCGTTTTCATACGTCTCGTTTGAGGAGCAGAAAAAAAGAATCAGATGCACGTAAAAGATATATGGATGTTCTTGTTTCTAATTGGAAAGAATCCGGTCCTGACTCTTTGAATTCCAAGGAGATGAATCGTCTACTTTGGGACAAACGGACTTTGAACGATCTTCATTTCTGGTTTTGGGAAACGGATCTTTCTAAAATTCACCCTTGGTGGAAGGAAAGATTTTTAGAATACCAAACCAGGATCCGAAAAGAACAGATCGTCTCCTGGTTTAAGTAGCGCTTATCTCACTGCCTGATAGATCTCCTCTCTATCTCCTTTCGAAAATACAAACTGCCAAAGCTGGATCTTTCTGGAACGAAACGCTCCCGCACAGCTTAAAAGATAAAATTCCCACATACGTCTGAATCTTTCTCCGTATTTTTTCTGGATCTGATCCCATCCTTCCTCGAAATTATTATACCAAGCCATGAGTGTTTTATCATAGTCAGGACCGAAGTTATGAAGATCTTCCAATACGAATAGATTCTCGCTCGCCTTTGTGATCTGAGCCGCAGAAGGAAGATGAGAATTTGGAAAGATATACTTTTCGATCCATCTATCCGTAACCTTATTAGAATCGTTAGAGCCTATTGTATGAAGTAAGAATAATCCCTTCTCTTTGAGAGATTTATATACTATTTCCATATAGGTTCTGTAGTTTTTATAACCCACATGTTCCATTTGGCCAACGGAAAGAATAGAATCGAAATTGCCCTTTACATCTCGATAGTCCATCAATTCGTATTTTACTTTTAAATTTTTGGATCTTTCTTCCGCGAGCGCTAGTTGTTCTTTGGAAACGCTGATCCCGAATACTTCTGCACCGTATTCTTTGGCTGCATGTCTGGCTAAGCCTCCCCAACCGCATCCTATATCCAAGACCTTCATTCCCGGTTGGAGGTCCAACTTTTTGCAAATCAGGTCCATTTTGTTTTCCTGAGCTTCATCTAAAGAATTTGCATTCTTCCAATATGCACAAGAATAGACCATTTCCTTGTCTAACATTAGTTCGAATAGATCGTTCCCAAGATCGTAATGTCTTTCTCCGATTACGAACGCTCTTCTTTTAGATTGGCGGTTTAATATTACGGATTCTATATATAGAAATAGATTTCCCCAAGTTTTGGTGGCTTTTTCAATTCCTTTATCCAATAATCTTCTGACTGTTTCGTCAAATCTTCCGCATTCGAACCATCCATTCATATAAGCTTCCCCAAGACCAAGAGAGCCATTGCTGAATATTTTTTCGAAAAGTCTATCATCCTTTACTTGGATGTCCCAATCTGCATTTCCTCCGAAGCTGACTCCTGCCTTTGCAAATAATTCTTCTACCTTACCGCGGACTTTTTCTTTCCACATGATGCCCTCCCTAAGCAATCGAAGTCGCCGATTAAAATACTCGATTTTTGAAAGGAAGAAAAGTAAAAAAGATTAAAGTAGAAGTTAGACTACATTCTATTTTACCAAACGCTTGTTAGTCGAATGATGTAACTTATTTGATAATTTCTAAGATTGAATCTTGGATCTCTTGGATTGTATCCTTTTGAAATCTTGGATCGGAAGAAACGTTAGATGATATTGCGGATTTGGAGGCTTCTTCCCAATGGAAAGAAAATAGGTCATTATGCGATATATACGACGATTTATACTGAGATTGTAGCGTTTCTACCAAATATTTATATTCCGGGAAGTTACCTCTATCCGTATAAAGTATAGGAGTCCCTGCAAAGTAAGACTCACTTAAGATCCCATAACCGGGTTTGGTCAATACAAAGTCACTCGCCCTAAGTAGATCGGGATAATGGCAGTTTGGAATGGTAACTATCCCTAAATTGTTTTTTGCTTCAATCTTCCATTCTATCCCGCCGATCACAATTCTCCTTTTGGATGGATCCCATTTTTTCCAATCAAAATGAGAAGAGTCGATTCCGTAGGCTCCGAAAGAGAATAAATAGTAGTCGATACCATCTTCGAAGCCATAATATCTTCTAGCTTCTTCTTTAGTAAGGTTCGGTTTACGTCCCAATAGTCCGATTTTTTTGGTAGAACGGATCGAAGTGACCGGGCAAGAAAGCGGAAGAACAAGTCCAAGATCGCAGAGCGCATATTCTTGCTTTAATTCTTCGGAATATTTTTGGAATATTTCAGATTCATAATATGAGTAGATATAATCCCATGTGAAATTACCCAAGAATAGAGAAGGTATTTTTAAATCGGAAGAGATCAAAAAAGGAAAGGAAGAAGAATCAGACCAAATAAGATCCGGTCTTTCTTTTTTGATATACTCAGTTTCCGATTGTAATAGGGAGTCTTTATTCTTTTTAAATTCTAAAATTTCGGATTCAGTTGCATCCAAGTCTATTCCGAGAGAATCTTTTTGTACAATCCCGACATCCAATTTTGTTTTTTTGAATTGGATCCTAGATCTGGCCATTCCCCAAATGCCGGAAACATCTAAAGAGGATGCAAATTCTTCTCCCCTGGGGGAATGGATCGTTGCTGTCCATTCAGGATTTTTAATTAAAATTTGCAGGATGGCTTCTAAGCTGCGGCTAATATGCCCGAAGCCGTGGCCGCTAACGAATGCGGAAATATGGATCTTTTTCATTAACGATTTTGGCGATATAGTAGGACCAAAGCGCACAAATGCATTGCGTGGGCTTGTATCATCCTATAATTCCTTTCCAATCAATATAAAATACTACCAGGAGCGTACGGAGTATTTCTTAGATACCTTTTATCCAAAGTTCTGTCCTGAATGCAAGATTCAACTCAGAAAGCGAGTAGGGCTGAGAAGCTATCTAATCCGTTGCGAAAGTTGCCACCGCCAAGCTTCGCGACTCTCATATACACCACTGCACCAATTCAAACTACCGTTATGGACCTTTAGTTACGTATTGGAAGAAGCCTACCTTCGGAGCCCGAAGGTATTAACGTCAGCGGAAATCCAAAGGAAACTTGGGATCTCATACAAGGCAGCATTACTTCTCAAACGTAGGATCCAGTTATTCGCAGCAGACCAGAAGGAGAACTTCCGGGACCTAATCTTCCGGAATCTGGAATCCGAATTCCGGGAGTTCCAGCTTCCAGAATCGATTCCGGAAACAAACCGTCTCACAACGGATCCGCTGGGAAAGAAGCGCAGAATAGCGCGGAACGTTCCGGACAAAAAAGAGGCGATGAAACGGGCTATTCAAGACAAGCCGATCGTCAACGCCGATACGCTGGTATTATTCTCCGCATCCCAAAGAGCGAATAAGGGCCGTAAACGGCACAAACACGGTGGTTCTACCGCTTCCATCTATATGAACGACAAACTGGGAGGCCGACAGATCGGTACGATGGTTCACACGATCGTGACCAGTAAGGGAGCACTCATACTCGATTCGGTTCCGGACCAGAAGATGGATACGCTGGGGCCGTTATTCTTACGAAACATCCCCATCACGGCACCCGTATTTACCGACAGCGCATATACCTGGCTCGGAACAGCATACCGGAATCACAGAATGGTAAACCATTCGGCCCGTTCGAAGGATAGTCGTTACAGATGGGCAAGGAATCGGTGGAGCAAGGACGGGATCCACGCCCAATACGCAGAAGGAAACCACCGAGCAATCAAGCAGGCGTTCTCCCAATACGGATACATCCAGCCGAAGTATTCCCAGCTCTACCTGGACGAGTATTGTTTCTTTAAAAATTTGAAGGCTTTCGGGATGGACCGGCTAATCGAAACAAACCGGGAACGTAATGGGATTGAAGTCGTGCCAACTCAGGTGTGGGAGGATGGGGTATCCTTGCTTCCAGACCAAAAAGGGAGAACTTCTCAGTCAGCTGCGCTCGGCCGTTCTTCCGCTTTTGAGCTGAAAGCGAGGATACCAACCGATGTGCTAATTGTCAATCTGAGATTTTTGGCGAAGCACTTCGTACATTAAAATCCCGGCTGACATAGCCAGATTTAAACTATCTGCCACACCTTTCATGGGAAGAGAAATATATTGGTCACTTTGGGATCTAGCGTATTCGCTTAGTCCGTACTGTTCGCTTCCGAAAACAAGTGCAACTTTTCCTTTCAGATTTGCATCCCAATATATAGATTTTGCTTCCGGAGTAACTGCGAATGTTTTATATCCTGCATTTTGAAGGATAGGATACAATTCTTTAATATCGGATTGGAAAACATCTAATGTAAACAGTGTACCTGTAGAGGAACGTATAACGTTTGGATTGAATAGATCAAGTCTCGGATCTGCAACGAATACTTTATGAAATCCTGCGCCTTCTGCAGTTCTTAAGATAGTTCCTAAGTTTCCGGGTTTTTCTACACCTTCGATCACAAGCACTGGATCTGCTAAAAGTTTTGTTTTGGAGGATAAGGAGAAGTCCGGCAATTCAGCAGTTGCGATAAGGCCGTCCGGTCTATCTCTATAGGAAATCTTTTCGAAAATTTGTTTTGAAACGATGATCGTTTTTGCATCTATAGTAGATACAAGGTCTTCTTCATTTTCTCCCAAATAACAATCGGGGCATGTGAGTAAGTATTCGAATTTAACTTTGCCGGAAACTTGCGCTCTTTGGAGTTCTCTGAAACCTTCAATGAAGAATGTGCCTGACTTTTCTCTGTTCTTTTTCTCTTTTAATCCGGAGATATACTTCAGTTTTTCATTCGAAAAACTGCTGATTTCCAAAATGTTCTTCTTCAAAGTTTTACTCTATTCGAATAAAATACACAGTTGGAACCCGCAGGATGTAATCTTCCTGTGGATTCCGAAATGGAAAGTTCTTCCGTAAGATAATTCCCGGGAGTTTTAATCCTTCCTTCCAAAATTCTTCTAAGTGCGAGGGGGCTAAACCCTGTAGAATGACAGGTCAAGAATACGAACTCAGGTTTATTATTACAGAGTTGCATAAGTAGATCCATCATCTCCGGCAGATCTTTTTCTATTTTGAAAACTTCGCCGCTGGCTCCTCTTCCGAAAGTGGGTGGATCTAATATAAAGCCTATGTATTTTTTTTCCCTTCTAATCTCTCTATTCAGGAATTTTAATACGTCTTCAATGATCCATCGCACTTTTTTATCTGCGAGCCCTGAAACTTGCGCATTTTCTCTGGCCCATTCTACCATTCCTTTGGAGGAATCCAAGTGGCAAGCGTCCAATCCTCCGGCTAATACGGATAATGTGGAAAGTCCTGAATAAGCGAATAAATTTAAAACTTCTCCCTGTCCTGCAAGTTGAGAGGAAACATTTCGGATCCGGTCCCAATTACTTAATTGTTCTGGGAAGATCCCAAGATGACCGAAAGGAGTAAAACGTATCTTAACTGTCAAAGGTGGAATTTGAATTAGGAACTCGTCTTCCGAATCAGGTCTGGAACCGCTTGAACCTCTCCAACTCCAATTTCCCCCGCCTTTATCACTTCTATGATATTCTCCGTCGGCGTCCTTCCAGAGAGAAGGTTGAGTAGGTGGCCATGCTGCGACTGGAGAAGGGCGGATCACTTTATAAGGACCCACTTGCTCTAACTTCTTGAAATTTCCGGAATCGATGAGTTGGTAAGTATTTTTATTCGTGCTCATAAGTTCTGATCCAAGGGCATACATTTTTTATAGATATGCACCTTGAAGTATTTCCCCTCCGGAAATTCCTTACGTGTAGGATGATCCGGTTCCGGTCTTAATTTGAAAAGATCCTTGTACTTCCATCCTTTGTTTGCCAAGGTTTCTCGGCCAATCTTTTCGAATTCGGACTCCAGGATTCTTCCGGAGCAAGAGAGTAAGATTAGGTCTCCTCCAGGTTCCAAATGAAAGAGTGCCTTTGCAATTAGACTACGATATGCTTTTTTACCAGCGGGAATAGCGGCTTGGTTTGGAGTCAGATTGGGCGGATCCAAAACGATAAGTGAAAATTTTTTGTCTTCTAAAAATCCCCAGTCTTGGAATAGATCTGCTCGGGCTAGATGATGTTTTCCTTTCGTGAGGATCGTGTTCTTCTTCTCAAAATTTAAGATTTCATTCTCTGGCAAAATATGAGACGCAAATTCTTCGAGTGCTTCTTTAGCTCCGTCAGCGGAGAAGACAGAGTTTGCGCCAGCTTCTTCTAAACATATTGAAGTAAGTCCAGTGTGGGAGAATAAGTGAAGGCAATCTCTGTCCTTAGCTAATTCCGGTTTTTCTAATATATATTGCCGCAAATTTCGAACATCTAGAAAGAATCCACCTTTCTGTCCGGGGATCTTAGTTTTCCATTGAACCTGGTTCAGGAAAATTTTTTCCTCATACGGGATATCTTTTTTGCCCCTCAGAAAACGGATTGGTAAAGATTTTTCTGAGCCTATACGTTGTGGAGAAATCCATACGATCTGTTTCGGAATTGGTTCCTCTGTTTTGGAAGCTACAGAATAAAGATATCGAACTGCTAATCTGGAAAATACTCTTAATGATTTGGAATAGGTCTGGACTACCCAGGTAGATCCGTATCGATCCACTGTGACTCCAGGGACCAGGTCATTCTCACCATGTAAAAGTCTGTAAGCGTTTGTTCTTGCTCTAAGAGGTTTTCTGAGTTCTAACGCCTTCTCTATTGTTTGTTGTAATTGAGGAAGTGAGAATTCATTTCCTCTTTGGATGATACGTATTCCGATTGGACCAGAAGAAGAATAGATCCCAAATCCTAATGTTTCGTTCGAGCCGGAGACAAGCCTCATCCAATCTCCGTCTTGGAATGCGGAGATTGCGGTGGATAATTTTCCGTTTAAGATCCAAGGATGTCCTGAATTCAGAACCGATTCAGTTGTTTTGTTTAATTGGTAGCGGCGAAAAGGCTTGGCTCTCAGTTCATTTACTCGTAGGGAATTTTAGGGACCAGTCCTGATTGAAAAATGTCCTCCGTAATCCATGTTAGCGGGCCGCTTCGATGTAAACCGGAATATTTGGTAAATAGAGTTGGGAATAGGAGTAATTGTCCGAACAGTTTATTACTTCCGGATCCAGAAAAACTTCGAAGCTCTTTTCCGTTTTTATCAAAAAGGATCGCTGTATATTCATAATTCTCTTTATCCCAAAAAGGGAGCACGGTAAGAGTAAATATTGAAATAACAGTTATAGTTTTGCTAAAAGTATCTGCTGCCGGTTCCGCATTTAGTTTTACTAACACTGTATATTCGAATCTTTCGTCTTTAGAAGGGAGCTCGTTAAGGAAGAAATTATAATCCGAGAGGCAACGACAGGAAGCGATTGAATTTGAATACCTTTGCAAGACATGAGATCGGTTGACTGGCTCCATGTCTAACGGGGGTAGTTGTGCCTGGACGATAAAAGTAACGGGCCTCATTAATTCTCGTAAGTTTTTTGGCATAGGGACAGAGTCTTGATCTCGGGTGGACCAGGTAATACAAGAGGAGAAAAAGAAGAAGATTGAAAAAAGATATTTAAAGTTCTTATTCATGGTATTTGATCAGGGTTCGATTTTTAATTTTCTGAACATCAATGTTTTGTATTGATGATTGTAAACTTTTGGCACAATAAGCTTTATCCGATTCTATATATCGATTTTCTATATCGCCGTATTTGTTGAAATTTAAAGTACCTAGATAGACTATATCACCGTCATTTAACTGGAATGCTCTTTTGGTAAAAACTTTCGGCAAATAATAAGAGCAAGACTGAACTCTTCCGCGGTCCGTGCAAGAATGCTCCGAATAAAAAATAAACCTATATTCAGCGGTATTTCCGAAAAGAAGCACGCATTCATCGATAAAGGTTCGTTTAGTTTTGTTGTCAGTTTTTGGTTCTAGATCAATGGTATCAGGGTTAGCAAAATTAGGAAGCACTCCTTCGTTTACTGCTAAGCCAAGTGATGGAGTTCGTGACGATCCGCCTAAAGTTGCTGATTTAAAACGAAAAAAGGCGATTCCATGATTCTGGACGTTTTGCGCCTTCAAAAGTGAGTTCTGTTCTTGTATTTTAACTTGTCGAATATTCGGAGTACACTGAGAGAATGTTGCAAGTATCGATACAAATAACGCCAATGAATACTTATTTCTTTTAGAATGCTTCATAAGTTTATAATGAAGCGAGAATGGGCGATGGGAATAATCTGTAAATATAAAAATGTCAACTAACGTGTAGATATCGGATATTTAGAGTCTTCTCTGGCTGAAATAGAAAAATAGGCAGATCGCAAACTAATTGTTTTGATCCGCCTATTAGTCTACAAATATCGTTTATTTACTTTTTCTTAGCGCTATCGTAAGCAGTGTCAGTTGCTCCGGTATAGATCTGACGAGGTCTACCGATTTTCATATCAGGAGATTCAATCATTTCTTTCCATTGAGCGATCCAACCAGGAAGACGTCCCATTGCAAACATTACAGTAAACATGTTCACAGGGATTCCAAGCGCACGGTAGATAATACCACTATAGAAGTCTACGTTCGGATAAAGTTTTCTTTCAACGAAGTAAGAATCTTTAAGAGCAGCTTCTTCTAATTCTTTAGCGATATCTAATAGAGGATCGTTCACTCCCAATCTGGAAAGAACTGCATCACATGCTTTTTTGATGATCTTAGCGCGCGGGTCGAAGTTTTTGTAAACCCTATGTCCGAATCCGGAAAGACGGAATGCATCATTCTTATCTTTTGCTTTTTCTACGATCTTTTTCACAGGAAGACCGGAAGCTTTGATCTCCAAAAGCATTTCTAATACTTCTTGGTTGGCTCCTCCATGACGAGGTCCCCAAAGTGCGCAGATACCTGCAGAGATCGCTCCATACAAGTTCGCAAGAGAAGAACCGACTAAACGAACTGTAGAAGTAGAACAGTTTTGTTCGTGGTCCGCGTGAAGTATTAATAGAAGGTTCAGAGCTTTTACGATCTCAGGATCGATATAATATTCTTCACTCGGAACGGAGAACATCATATTCAAGAAGTTACTGCAATAATCCAAGTGATTCATTGGGTGAACTGTAGGTTGGCCCAATGATTTTTTATAAGCGAAGGATGCGATTGTAGGGAACTTCGCTAAAAGGCGGACCATAGAGATATGTCTATGATCGGGATTTTCTGGATCGTAAGAATCTTGGTAATAAGTAGAAAGTGAACCGATCATTGTGGACATGATCGCCATTGGGTGACCATCTTTAGGGAATCCATTATAAAGACGTTTTAGATCTTCATGGATCAAAGTGTGCATCGTTAGTTCTTTGTCCCATTCTTGTAATTCCTTGTCGGAAGGAAGATGGCCATAGATCAAAAGATAAGCAACTTCGGTGAAGCTTGATTTTTCAGCTAATTGTTCGATCGGGATCCCACGGTATCTTAAGATTCCCAACTCTCCATCCAGGAATGTAACTGCGCTAGTGCAGGCTCCGGTGTTTAAATAACCGTTATCTAATGTAATGTATCCTGTTTGTTGTCTGAGTTTGGAGATGTCTATGGCCTTTTCGTTTTCTGTTCCCGTAATGATGGGTAGTTCATATTCTTTACCGTCGATTTTTAAGATTGCGGTGTTTGCCATTTTTTACTCCTGCTAAATGAATGATATCGGACGAACCGGCATAAGGTAGACCTAAGGACAGAAAAGTGAAATTGAAAACTAAGGTCCTGCTTAGAACTATCTTATGGATCTGAAATTCTAGACAATCCAAAAAAAAGAATCCGTCTTGTCTGCTCAGCGGTTTTTGTACTGCCTTAAACTTTGGTAATTATAATAGTTCGACGTTACGATCCTGCAATAATCACGGGGCTCTTTTAAGGGAAGTTCTTCCAAAAAGTGATTAAAATCTCCTTGATAATGATTTCGTTTCCATTTTCTGAGATTTCCCGGACCTCCGTTATAAGCGATAGAGGCCCATTTCAAATCGTTTTCATTGGAAGAAAGAAGGTATTTTAGGAATTTTGCACCCATTTGGATAGAAATTTCCGGATCAAAAAGAGAATAAGGACCTAGTCCCAAACCTTGGGCCAGGCCTTTTCCCGTAGGTCCCATAATCTGCATGAGACCTCTCGCGTTCGAAGAAGATACGGCATTCTCCTTAAAAAAGGACTCCTGTCTCATCACGGCGTACACGATATCTTCTTCGATCCCGAAAGATTGGGAATAATGAGAAACTATATCCCTATGAGGTCTAGGGTAGATCCTGGAAGCAAGTTTGGAGGGAAGAAGGATCACATCATCAGGGATCCTTCTTCTTTTCATTAGATTTCTTGTATGGAAGACTGTCAGATATTGGTTACCTGTAACTTCTCCTAATGCTGCAAAAATTTCATCTTTTTCTTCTTCGGATGTTCCGGTTTGTAAAACGAATTTGTCTACCAGAGTGGCTGCATGTGCCATCTCCCCGATTTCCAAGTATTCTTTAGCATTTTGTAATAGAGTATTTCCTCTGACCTTACTATGAGCGGAGTCTAATCGAACATCCAAGGAGAATGAGTCGGGAAAATAGGCGAATTCCAGATCTCTTCCCAGGATCTTGTCTGCGTATTTCGGATCTCCGGAAGTTAAAGAAAGATATTCGAATAATGTATCCTTATTTCTAAGAGGATTTTCCGGTTTTTGTACGGATGAGATCTCAGTCGCAAATTCTTCTCGGATCACTCTTGTATAATAAGAACCGGGAATGAATTTATAATAAGATCTTAACCAAGAAAGAAGTTCGTCCTGTTTTCCTTTGGATTTTAAACTTCTCAAATACCAATACACCAATCTACCTTTAACAGGAAGGTTGGGGATCCGTTTTAAAGCCTCTTTCCAATAAGATTCTTCCAGAAAATGAGAATGATCTCCGATCAAAAGATCGATCAGCTCATCTTGCCTGATCAGATTATAAGGATTTTTTTCGAGAGAAGAAAGTAGACCGTTGAAATATTTATCTCTTTCTCCTAAACGTTTATAAGCCCTAGCATATGCATATTCCACGGATTCGGAAGAAGAAAGATTCGTTTTTTCTAATAGATCTAAGCCCGATTTAGCTAGGTTTTGATTGGAAAGTTCCACAGACATGGCCGCAGTAAATTCAGGGAAATATTCTGCATAACTTTTGTGTCTAGAAAAAAGGGAAGAAAGCCTTTCCGGATAATATTGGACTAAGCCTCTCGCGGCGGCCTTCCAACTTTCAGGTCTTTCAAAAACAATTGAACTGAAATATTGATGAGAAGAAATAAAAGATTTCTTGTCGCCTGCATCTAAGAAAGGAAGAAATAAGACTCCTTTCTCTAAGGGGATTTGTTTGTAAAAGGATTCTCCCTTCCAGGTCCTTAAATCTGTATAAATATCCTTTTTAACGTAAGAAGGAACATTCGGGTCTTCTGCGAGAGCGTATAAAAGATTTTCCCCTTTCTGGGCTTCTCCAAATTTATATAATGCCTTAGCATACCTATAGTAAGCCATTGCACCGAAATATTCTTTTTTATCCTTTTCGGAAAAACTTTCAGCGTAATCTTTTGCCTCTTTAAATTCTCCGTTTTCGTAATGAATTCGAAGAATTTCTCCTATCACATTTTTATAAACAGGATCGTACTCAGGAGGTAGTTTTTTAAGATAAGAGATAAGTTCGGAAGAAGATAGACTTTTTCTTTTTACCATTTCCTCATACAGTTTCCAAAAACTCATTCTGGTGACTGCATTCATAGGAGGGAGAGGATTTTTGATCAGACCAAGAAGTTCTTCCTTAGTCACTCCTACCACAAGCCTTCCTTTTAAAAGGGACACAAGATATCTGAATTTATTTCCGTGGTCGCCGTCAGGATGGGTCTCGTGGAAACGGACGAGTGCATATACCTCGGATTCTTTAGAAGGGGATCTTTCCCTAAAAATCCTACGGATTTTTTCTAAACTATAGGATTTGACCAAGTATTTTAGGTCGTCGTCCGCAAAAAGACTGCCGACAACTAGAAACGGGAGTAGCCCCAGAATCGTTTTTTTCATGCGATTCTTCTCACTTAATCTGCCTTAAAAAGGGTTCTTTATGCAAATATCGGTATCAAATACAGAATGGCCAGAAATAACTTTAAGGCATCCGGACTTCGAAGGTAAAAAACAGGACAGAAAACCAGACACGGAAGTCATTCGGCTCAAAACTAAAATTTTAGATCATTATAGCGGAAGTATTCTCACCCATCTGAGACCTTCACATTGTTTCCGAGCGGATCTATTTGGAAGATTTGTATTCCATTCTCCTCGTATAGATTGGATCAGAGAAGATGGGATCACGGAAAGAGAGGAAAAACTTCTCCGCTTGTTCTTCCAAGAATTGCTGGATGAGCTAAAGGGAAATCTAGTTTGGGATCCCGAGTTATTCTTTTTGTGTTCTGCGTTTTTACTATGTGAAGATAGGATTAGAGACTACCAGGAATTGGTATATTCTTTTGGAGAAGATCTGAAAGAAGCAAAAGAAGGAAGAAGATTATTATACTTCATAGATGCGATCTCCGGATCTGAGAGTTTTTTGAAAGAAGGTTTGGAGAGAAGGGAAAGAATAGCCTATCAGCACAAACAACAAGGATTGAACCAAGAAGAACAGAATGAATTGTTCGATTTGGTAATTTCTTCTCAAGAGCCCGATCTGGCAGGACTTGCTTACTTCTATTTCAAGGATAAGAAAGAAGGGATCAGGAACATTAAAGTTCTGGATGCAAGCATCGCGAGAAGGATAGAAGAATTTTCCAGAACGGAAGCAGACTTCTTCTTGGAGCAATATTCACTCAGACATCCTATTCTAGATAGATTCTTTTTAGTCAAAAAATGCAAACCGAGAGACTTCTTATCCGAATGGATCTCGGAAGAAAAAAAGAAAAACGGAAGAGAAGAATTAAAAGAGACTCTACATGATTCAATCCAAGAAGGAAGTGATGATTCATTATTTGAACGTTATAAGATCCTAAAAGAACAAGGGATGTCCTACACGCTCAGACCGTTCGAACTTTTGGTGCTTTGGAATTCTACCTTAGCAGGAGAACTCGATTCAGAAATGATCGCTGTCCGATCTCAAACTCCTGGTTCCTATTTGACCCAAAGAGCAATTTCAGTCCAAGAATTCAAAGACAAAAAGTTCGAGGCATTCAGGGAGAGATTAGCGTTTACGGGAAGATTCCAATATTCTCCTGAAATGGTTTATCTAAAAGCAATCTCCCTTTTAGAGACCGGACCAGTGGAGGATGGAGTCCAACTCATGGAGTCCTTGGTCCACAAGTTTCCACAGTCCGATTTTTTAAGATTGGTTTTGGACAGGTATAAGAGTAAGAGTTAAAACCCCGAGGTGAATCCACCCTTTACTCCTGGAGAAGGGGAATTCGAAATATTATATGAGTAATATGATGAACCCGTGCCAGAATAATGAACAGACGTAGCATTCCAATTTGTATTTGGGGTGCCCCAAAGACCTAATCCGACGTAAGTGCCATTCTGTTCGTAAAAAGCTCGGAAGGTAATTGAATATCCGTTAGTACTTTGATTATTAACGGTTCCGATGGCGGTTCCGTAGACCATTATTTGATTATTGGGAGCATAAGATAATGTAACGGCTTGCGTGCCTCCTCCAGATGATCCAATCACATGATACCATTGTTTGGTTCCAGAAGAATTAAATTTGTATATAAGAGAATTATTAGACCCTAAGTATTGATTGCCTTCCACATATCCAGTGCCGTTAAAATTTCCCCCAAAGTATACATTCCCAGTCGGGTCAAAGATGATCCCAGTGAACTTGTAACTATTAGGATTTACGCCAACTCCAACATAACGCACCCATTCTTGAGATAAACTAGCATTATATTTTGCTAAATAAGCAGTGGTCCCGTTTGCATATGGAGTTTGTCCCCCAAGTGAGCCATTGGTCTTACCTGCAAAGTAGATATTGCCGTTAGGATCGACTGAAACCATTTCACCGTATGTATATTTACCGCTCACACCTAAAAGAAGAGAAGAAATTAGAGTTCCATCAGTATCCAATTTTATGATGAATGCATCCCCGGTCCCACTTGGGTTTTGTCCGTTTACTGCAGAACTTGTAGAGCCGATCAAATAGATATTAGAAGAAGAATCTAAAGTAAGTTTTTGAGAAACGGCGGATGTGATGCTTGTTAATAATTTTGACCAAACTATATTCCCATCTTTATCTAATTTTGTTAGAAAATTGCAGGTTCCAGAATAGCATGTTTCTGCACCAATCGTAGCGGAACCAGAATACCCTAAAATATAAATATTTGCATTTGAATCAATTGCAGCGCTGCTTATTTCACCGTTACCCAATGTGTCCACAAAAGTTCGGACCCATTCTCTACAATCATTAATACTTGTGAATTTTAAGACGTACGGCGTTGCTCTATTTTGCGGGTTTGTTCCTCCTAAATTTTCTTCTGTATTTCCTGCTATGTAGATAGCTCCTTGAGAGTCTTGGAAGATGGCAGTAGTAAATGTATAATTTCTACCTATATTATCATAATTGTGCATGCACTCCGATTCGTGTAATTTTCCATCGTCCACATTTCCATTGTTTTCTGGTTGGGAGAGTAAGACGACAAGAGATAATAGATTTGTTCCTTGTGATGGTTCGCAAGAACTCATAAAAAAGAGTAATAAGAAACTGAGGGAATAAATTCTAAAAATTCTCATAAATACACTTAGTTTATTCAAAGATTTTAAAATTCGGACAAATTACTACTCATTTTAACAAAGTGGAATAACGTTTATAAGTTGGCTGATTTAAATTTCGTTTATCGAATCTATATCCAGCAAGGGATACGAATTTGATATTCTGTCTTGAAAAAGAAGGAGATCTCTGATCGAGTCTGAGGCCCTTGTTAATTATTGGAATTCCTACAATTTTGTCAAATCAGGGAGGGAGAATTTCCTTGCCTTAGAACTGTATTCCTTCTAAAATCTGCACTAAGACCCCATGGCCATCACCCAAGAGCAAATCCTAGAACTCCAACGTCATCAGAAGATGATCCAACAATTGGAGAAGATCATCAGACTTTCCAAAAACGATGAACAAAAGTATAGGGCCACCAGGGATCTTGAAAAATATCGAAATCGGATGAGGGAAATTTCTCCGGAGGGAATTCCGGATAACCTCGAAACTGCAGCAGAACAAATTCGTATGTTCCGAGAGAATCCGGACGCTGCCGGAAGGATATTGGCCAAGTATCCGATCATGAAAATTTCTCCAAACTCAAACGATACGGAAGTGAATCAGATCGGGACCTGGATCAACGTATTGGATCGAGAGTATCTTCCTATATTAAACGAAACTCATATTCGTTTCGACTTCTCTCATGGGAATGAGAAGGACGGAGTGGTCAAACATATGGAAAATATCCGCCGAAACATCAAGGTTTTGACGGAGACCGTAGAAGAATACCAAGCCGCCGAAAAACAGGATTTCAGAGAACAGCTGAGTCGGATGAAGAATAAACAAACCCGTATTTTTATCGCAGAAGCTTTTGAAATGTTCCAAAAGTTTAATGAATTTCTCTCCAAAGTTTTGGGTGAGTTCAAGGCAGGCGGGGGAGTGATCATGAACATAGAAGATCGGATCACTTTCAATCCTAGATTCGAGAAGGCGACCGAGCTAGAAGGCAAATCTATTCCGGAAGCCTTGGATGAATTCAGAGAATTCACCGCAGAAGTCTTAGACCGGATCAACGTCCCGAATATCAAACACTAAGATCTGAATTTTTCCGCTTTTGCGCGGAAGTGAATTCCTCAAAATTACTTATGACGTTTACAATCAGAAAACTTTCTTCAAATGAAACTCCTCCTATGGATCTGTTACTTCTCGCGGATCCGAATGAAAGAATTATACAGTCATACTGGGACAGAGCAAACTGCTATATACTTGAGTCTGAAAATTCGGAAATTTTAGGAGTTTATGTATGTTTGACGACTCGTCCTGGAACTTCCGAAATCATTAATGTAGCAGTGAAAGAAGGTGAGCAAGGCAAGGGACTGGGAAAGAAATTGGTGCTTCATGCGATTTCTCAGGCAAGAAAAGACGGTTTTCACACCCTAGAAATCGGGACAGGAAATGCGGGGATCGGCCAGTTGGGTTTGTACCAGAAATGTGGATTTAGAATTATTGGGATCGATTTCGATTTTTTTACCAAAAATTATCCGGAACCAATCTATGAGAATGGGATCCACTGTCGGGACATGATCCGACTGAGCCTGGATCTGTAAAAATAGCTTCCAGGTTAAAAAATTCCTTTTCGGAAGGGGCGGGTCCGGTTTATTAGTGTATAAACCGAAAACCTGCGGTCTTTCGCAAATAGGATTCAGAATTCATGGCACTTGTTAAGAACTCCTCCGAAGTTACAAACTCCACAATCGGCGAAAATTCCTACTTTAACGGAAAATTCTTCATCAATGGATCCTTAAAGATTGATGGAAAGTTCGAAGGAAAATCTCTTCAAGCGGAACAATTGTATATCGGTGCTTCCGGTAAGGTTCGCACAAATATCACAGCTGCTAGCGTTATCATCGAAGGTATCGTAATCGGAAATATCACCGCTCGTAACAGAGTAATGCTTCTTCCTACCTCCAGAATTTTGGGAGATATCCGCACTCCGGAATTGATCATCCAAAATGGAGTGGTTCTCGAAGGACGTTGTATCATTTCCAGCGACCTGAAACATTCCAACAAAGATCATATCGAATTGGAATACGCTAAGGACTCCTTAACCTTAGAAAGACTTTTCGGTAAACAAACAGCAGCTAAGGAAGCTTAATCTTCTCAGGTATAGTGTGATCCCTATCCTTATCACAGAGGGAGACCCTTGTGGGATCGGGCCGGAAATTCTTCAAATGTCTAGGGAGAGGTTAAACATCCTCTCCCAACAAAGACAAATTTTACTCATCAGTTCTAATTCTTCTCTTTCTTATCCTGGTTGGCAGGAAATCAAAGATCCATTTTCGATCCATTCTCCTGGGCTTTATCTTTGGAGAACATCTGCAATTACATCTTCTGAACAAAAATCTTTGCTGGTCGGTAAGCCCAGTGCGGCTTCCGGCAAGGCAGCGTTTGCAAGTTTAGAAGAAGCTGTCCGCATCCAAAAAAAAATCGGCGGTAACTTGATCACTCTTCCTTTAAGTAAAGAATGGGTGATCAAATCTGGAGTGAAAAAATTCATTGGTCATACGGAGTATCTTGCGGAAGTTTATAAGAAAAGAACCTATATGCTTATGGCCGGCAGAGAATTAAATGTTCTTCCTTTAACCACTCATGTTCCATTGAAGAAGGTACCTTCTTACTTAAAAAAAATCCATCTGTCCAGTTTCATTTCTGCTGTTCGTTCTGCTCCAATCTCAAAAGGAAAAATCGCTTTCTTAGGTTTAAACCCTCACGCAGGAGAAGGTGGAAAGGTCGGGGACGAAGAGAAAAAGATCCTGATGCCGATCATTTTAAAGATGAGAAAGGCTGGGTTAGATGTTACAGATCCACTTTCCGCTGATGGTGCGTTCAGCGAAACTTCCAGAGCAAAATATTCTTTGTTTTTGGCATGTTATCATGACCAGGGGCTCATCCCATTCAAGATGTGGGAGGGAAAATTTGGAGTGAATGTAACTTTGGGACTGGATTTTATCCGGGTTTCTCCGGATCATGGGACTGCTTTTGATATTGCAGGTCTCGGAAAAGCGGATCCGGAGAGTTTTCTGCAATGTTTAGAGTGGGTTTCCGGGCGGGTTTCTGCCGAAAATGATCTTAGGAGATCTCATTGATGTTTCTCGCCCAGTCAGGTTCCTTATTACAGCAGATCGTATTTCCCATCTTTTTGATTTGGTTCGTTGGTTTGACTTTGGTGCTGATCCGAAACGATATAGAGATCATTTGGAAGATCGCTACATTCTTCGTTTTTGTATTCTACTTCTTCCAGTTCTTTCCCGAACTAAAAGAAGCTTACGAAAGATTATCAAAATCTTATCCTTCCGAGATTTTAAGCTGGCTTTACGGAATACCAAGGGCGATTTACTTTTTCCTATTATTCCTTTGGCCGATCGCTGTGGTTCGCATGTATTATACTGCTTCTCCAGTTTTAGCAAATATGACTGCGAGGACTCTGGTGGCTGCTACTTTGGCCTACTGGATTTTCTTCTTGGTCTATCACCAGTTCACCGGGCAGATTGATAGTTTTCTTCAAAGCAAGTTTATTGAATGGATCACGATTGTTCCGACTGGGAAATAAACTTATTCCTTCTTGAATCGAATTCCTTTCTGTGCAAATTCCAAAGGCCCTTCCGGGATACGATAAGCATTGTATCCTTCTGTTCTTAAAATTTTGACAGCTTCTTCCGAGAGAACACAATATTTTCCTCTGCAATAAGCAAAGATCTTTTTACGTTTAGGAAGTTTGTCCAGTTTAGATTTGAGTTCTTTCAGCGGGATGGAGATAGAACCAGGCAAATGACCCGAATTGTATTCATTTTCGGGCCTTACGTCTATTAATACAATATCCTTAGACAAAACTCGCTTTAGAAAATCTTTATATTCCAATTCTTCCACTTCCTGTTCAGAGTTGAAGAAGGAATTCATCTCTATTTGGATCTCCGCATTGAATTCTTTTCCAGCAGAAGAGATTGTATCGAAAATCTGGATGCCAACATCCTCTATTTGATAAAAAATATTTCTACCTTCTCTTCTGTCTCGGACCAATCTGGCTTCCTTTAAAATTTGTAAATGGTGAGATGTGGAAGCGACGCTCATTCCTATTTCTTTAGATAGAATATCCACATTCTTCTCTGCTTGGACCAAAAGATCCAGGAGTTCTATCCTTTTAGGATCGGAAATTGCCTTTCCGTACTTTGCTAAACTTGAGTACACGAAGTTTTTAAATTCTCTGCCTGTTTTTTGGGATCTCATAATTGCTCAAATATTCAAATATATATTTGAATATTTGATTGACCCATGGTCAAGTCGATTTTGGATTATAATATGAAAGTAAGAGATAGCGGGATGCCTGAAGCTGATTATTGGGATTCCCTTTTTGATCTTCCTTTGGTTCTGGAAAGAATGGACCTTTTGGAAACCAAGGGGCGGATTGTAGAATTCGGATCAGGTTACGGGACATTTACTCTTCCTTTAGCGGAAAAAAATCAAAGTGAAATTATTGCGTTCGAAATTGAAAAAGATCTAGTTTTAGATCTAGAGAAGAAGGCTCTCTCCTTGGGTTTGGATCATGTTCATCCAATCCAAAAAGATATTATAGAAGAAGGTACTTCTTTCCCGGAAAGTTTCGTAGATTATGTGATGATCTTTAACTTATTACATCATGAAGATCCTACCTCTATTTTAAAAGAAGCGTTTCGGATCTTAAAACCTAGAGGGATTGCTGGGCTTATGCACTGGAATTACGATCCGAATACTCCTCGCGGACCTAAAATGGAAATCCGTCCTAAGCCGGAATATATATATCAGAAAGCGATCGAGTCAGGGTTTAAGATCGGATCTGAAAAGCCGATTGATCTGCCTCCTTATCATTATGGATTCATCGCTAAAAAACCAATGTAGCGGATTTAAACTTGAACCTAATTCAGGAGCTATTTTGGATAACAAGGGAATTACTTTTTGTAATGGAACATGTCTAAGAGTAAATAATGGAACATCCAATGAAAACCGATCTCGCAGAAATATTAAACGAAAAATGTTCATGTTCAACTTTAGATAAAGAAGGTTTCAAGGAAGAAAAATATACACTTCCGGTTCTTGATTCCGAAGTTAAAGGGATCGAACACTTTTATTCAGAAACTCCTTCTTTCATAAATGTTTCGGACAAAGAAAAGATCCGAAAAATTCTGAGTTCTATCCGTAATGCTTTAAGATTGTCCGATGTACGGGACCGTATTCTTAAAAATTATGATGCCAAAGATAAGGATCGTGATATTACCGGAGGAGTCTTTCTTAGTTTGGATTTTCATCAGACAAAAGAAGGTCCGAAGCTGATCGAGATCAATACGAATGCCGGTGGAGCTTATTTACAACTAAAACTATTGGAAGCCCAGATTAGATGTTGTGAAGTTGTGGATCTTTCCATGCCGAATAAGGAAACTCTTAAAGAGGTCGAGGAAAGATTCTATTCTATATTTATGGAAGAATGGAGTTCCAATAGTTCGAAAGTAAAACCTGACTTTATTGCGATCGTCGATGAAAATCCTAAGGATCAATTTTTATATCCCGAGTTCCTTATGTTCCGAAATTTATTTAGGTCCAAAGGAATTCAGTCTGAAATCCTAGATCCAAGGCAGATCGATCTCATCGGAGATTATCTGTATTTTGGCGGCAAGAAGATTGATATGATCTATAATAGATTGACCGATTTTCATTTATCCGAAAGTCCAAATTCTGAGATCCGTCAAGCTTGGGAAAAAGGGAACGTCATAGTTACTCCGAATCCTTTTGATTACGATTTATTCGCCAAAAAGACGAATTTATCCGTCCTTTCGGATAATGCTTTTCTTACGAAAGCCGGGCTCAACAAGATCGATTCTGAAATTCTAAGGATGTCCATTCCTAATACTAAAATTGTGACTTCGGAGAATGCGGAAGAGCTTTGGGCAAATAGAAAACGTATCTTTTTTAAACCTAAAGAAGGATTCGGCAGCAAGGCTGCTTACTATGGAGGAAAGCTGACTAAAAATAAATTTTCCGAAATTGTAAATGGAGAATACGTAAGCCAGGAATTCGTATCGCCTTCCGTCAGGGTTACGTCCGTTTCCGGAGTAAAAAGCGAGTTAAAAATGGATATAAGGGCGTATGTCTATAAGGATGAAATTTTGCTTTTAGCAAGCCGATTATACCAAGGACAAACCACGAATTTCAGGACCCCGGGAGGAGGTTTTTCTCCTTTATACGTTTTACCGGATATATTATGAAGATTTAATGTATTCTGTTTTTAGGTTGTTCGCGCTCGAACGCAAAGGCTCGAGCGCGCTTTCGTTAAATACTTTCCTGCAGTTCTATTTTTTCCGGTTTCTTAGAAGTTATTTCTGCAAAAGTTTTTTCGTATTCCGGATGAACTGTCCCGAATAGATAATCCCAAACAGTTGTATAAAGTCCGTAATTATAACGGAAACTTTGGTGGTGCATATCATGGTTCGTATTTGAATTCACCAATTTCAAGATCTTATTTGTGCCCATCCAACTCGGAAAAATTTCGTAACCGCTATGACCTAAAACGTTGCGTATGATCTGAAATGTCATGAAGATCATCAAAGCCAGAGGATGGACCGGGAATATTAACGCAACAATCGGCATGATCAGAGAATGGATCAATGCCTCCCAAGGACTGAAAGAGTATGCTGTCCAAGGTGAAGGTATGACTGAATCATGATGAACCTTATGCACTCTCTTATAAAGCCAGCGAGTATGCATTAATCTATGTGTCCAATAGAAGTAAAAATCTTGGATTCCCAAGATGAGTATCGTGCTTAAGATTAGATATCCCCAACCATGGTCTTCTATACGCTCGTAAAACTTAAAGTATCCATATTTTCTAAAAAGAAATACGATCAGAGTTACTGAAGTGTATACGACGACTGAAGAAACAGAATATAGAAATTCCTTTCTGAACTGAGACGGTTTGGCATTCTTCTCTTGGATCTTTCTATATTGAAACGGATGTTTCCAAATATAGAAAATCAAAAACGCAATACCTGCGAATAGAAAGTATCTTAAGAAATCAATTAAGAATATGATTGGGATTTGGGGAACCAAATCCATCATGTATTGAAATAATTGTTTGTGAAAGCACATGTTCGATCCTTTGCTCCTGTGTAGGATTTGATGGATCATTAAAACATTTTTTCAGATTTACATCCGATGGATTTCGGACAATTGCTGATCGATTCCGGATTCGATCGGTTATTTTGTAGAACTTCTTTGTTTCCTGAAATCGCTTGGGGTCATTCTTACAATTTCTTTAAAAGCTCTATTGAATGGAGCAAGGGAACCATAGCCCAAATCCATGGCGATCCTAAGCACCTGGAAATCGTTTTTGCCAGGATCGGAGAGTATAAGCTTTGCTTCTTGTATCCTGTAATGATTCAGGAATTCGTTAAAGTTCCTGTATCCTAGTCCTTTATTGATCAACCTGCGGACCTTCTTCTCTGGAACGCTTAATTGTTTGGCCAAAGCTAAGATGGTCAGATTTTCTTGTAGGAATACCTTTTGGTCTTTTAAGAGAGAATCCAGTTTTTTGACTAGGCCTTCATCTAAAGGTTCTTCGGCTCCTTCTTCATTTTGTATTTCTTCATTTGGAAATACATTCTCTCTAAATTGGAAAATCCGAAATGAAATGAAGAACACCAGTACAAATATGAAGGAAGAATTGATTAGATCCAATTGCGAAGAATATCCTGCATCCTTTGTGATCACTTCCATCAATACAACCGACATACTGTAGAGTCCGGTCACCCAGGAGAAGATAACCCTGAATTCTCTTCTGGATTCTAATAAATCTATATTCTTATCTTTTAAAACTCTTCCTAAGGTAAGTAGGATAAGTCCAAGGTAGAATACCTGGGGCATACTGAATAAAACTTTGGCAAATACAGAGCCTTGATTCCTGATATCAGAAGCTAGAAAAACATAAAAACAGAATATATTTAGAGAAAGAAATAATACTCCATGCCAAGCTTTTAGTTTGAATCCGTCTTCGAATAGGCTAGATACGAATAGATAGAAAAGGATAGAGACTGAGAAGCAGCCTGTGTGGACTAGTATTAGAATGAACGTATTTGTAGAATGATCTAACCAGGGGCAAATAAAATAAGCGATCAAAGAAGAAGTGAATAAACTTCCGAGAATACTCCTGGTGCTGAGTTTTACTCGTATTAGAAAGTTAAGAATTAGGAAACCTAACTGAGCGATTGTAGCAGCTTTTAAATATTGGATCAGACTTGAAGTTTCGAACATTAATCTACGATAGGTAAAGAAACTGTGGCGAGTACCACTTCTATAGGTTTTTCTCCGATAGAATGATCGATAACATTATGGATGCTAAAAATCCCGCCATGTTTTTTTATTACGAAGTCCACAATCGTCAATCCTAAACCGGTAAAATATTCCTCCTCTTCTAAATTTTCCTCCACAAAGCCTGCGAGTCGATAGAATGGTTGTTTGACGAGTAGTTCCTTGTTCTTTGGAATACCAGGGATCGATTGCGGATCGAATTCATTTTTCAGGTTTATATTCAAGTATCCAGCCGAAGCGGAGATGTATACATTTATGACCGCATTCTTCGCAGAATATTTCAAAGCATTAATCAACAGTTCGCTGAATATCCGACTAACTGAGTCTGAATCCGCATGTACATTGTATCCGTCGGAGGGAAGTGA
Source organism: Leptospira hartskeerlii (assembly GCF_002811475.1). Classification (NCBI taxonomy): domain Bacteria; kingdom Pseudomonadati; phylum Spirochaetota; class Leptospiria; order Leptospirales; family Leptospiraceae; genus Leptospira; species Leptospira hartskeerlii. The sequence goes on along the minus strand of NZ_NPDL01000009.1, from coordinate 80,037 downwards.
GATCTGTGGGATTGTTAGATTTTTCTTCTTTTTATATTGTTCATTCGAATTTTCCAATCGCAATCTGGTTTTTTCCAGCAGATCATGTATCTGGATACTACTTATCTTTAGAAAAGAATCTTGGAAGTTTTTGCTGAGTATTTCTAAACTTTTTTCCAGAGAACGAAGTCCCTTTTTTGTATAATATATATTCTCAAAAAGTAATTCGACCATATCAGAGGAAAAATTATAGGTCGTGTCTTGTTTTTTAGCGCTTGCTTGGAGCATCTCTACTATGCTGACAATTGCTCCGAATCCACCTCCGCTAAAAAAACTTTGTTTTAAATTATTGAGTGTACTTTTGGAAAGATCTATATTTTTTTCAAGATCTGTCAGCCAGGACTGTTTGTATAGGATCCAGTTTAGTTGCGCCTTGAGGCGTTCTTCGTTTTCTTGTATCAGTATTCTTTCGCTTTCTTTTAAACGTATATATTCCGAAATCCTGTTTAACACTTGGTATAATCTTTCTCGATCGATCGGTTTGATAAGATAATCGAATATTCCTAACTTCATCACTTCGATGATTATCTCAGGAACATCGTTCCCGGAAATTACAATGAACAGTGACTCTGGCTTCTTTTCTTTTATCTTTTTGATAAAATCGAATCCGTTCATAATCGGCATTTCCAGATCCACTAAATATAAGGAATAATCCTTTTGTTCCGCCATCTCGTAGGCAATTTGTCCATCTGAGGCTGTATCCGTGTCCACGCTGAAACTTCGGGCTAATCTTGCGACTAACTCCCGATTTTCTTCTTGGTCCTCTATGATTAAAATTGGATTATGTAGGTTTAATCTGAATGCCATTGTTAAGAACTGAGCATGTTTTAAGTATTTTGCATATAGAAAGATTGTAATTTAGACCGTTATACTTCCGTTTTGCGGACCTATTGAAATTAATTTCCTAAACCTTGTAAAGATAAAAATGTGAGACATTTCTTCTTTAATTGCCGGGAGATCTGGAGGATAACGCCGAAATAGGCCAAACGGGTCATTAATATTTGGATATAGAGAAGGGCATTTTGAACAAACAATTCGTCCAATAAGTTGTCGAGGGCAAACGAGAATGTCGATATCTAAAGCTTCAAATACGGACTATTTATCTTCGGAAAATTCTAATAAATCGAAGCTGATCTCTCTTTTGGACGTATGGTCTTTTTCCTTTCCAAATGAAGAATTTGCAGTTTTTGATTCCGATCTCAAGTGTGTTTACTTTCGTTTATCCTCATTCAACCGGAATTTGGAGAAAGATTATTTCTTAGGAAAGAGGTATTCCGAATTCGGACCTGATTTTTTGCCCATTGAAGACGATAAGTTTTTGCGAGTTCTGGACGGAGCCTCTTTAGAAATAGAAAGCAATTTTGCGAATAGGGCCCTGCAGGTCCGGATCTCGTTTCTTAAGTTTTCGCAGGAAGATCCTGAACTTATTTTCTTGGCGTTTAACGATCTTACTAGAAGAAATCTCAATGTAAAAGAAATTTCGAATATTACGGAAAAAGAAATCTCTTTTCTTCAACAGGAACAATCCTTATATAGGGAAATTATTTCTATTTTCAATTGGCGACAAGAGATTGAGGGAAAGGGAGGGAATCAGGTATGGATGCAGCAAGCTCTTCCGAATCTGAATACTTCCTTGATGCAGGGTGCTGGAATAGGGGCATTGATCACTTCTTTAGGAGGTGTGCTTGAAACTGCCCAAAAAGAGGGAAACAATGCGATTGTCCCTATTGCTTTTATGGATCTATTGGAAGAAAATTTCAAAGTTACTAAAAGACTCATCAAAACCATGGCTGATGCTCAGATCGTTTTCGAAGAAAACCGTCTGAACACTGAAGAATTGTCTCTATCGGAAACTATGAAGATCATAGATGAGCAAGTCGACTATATGCAAGACATGCTTGAGATCAAAAAACAGCATGTAGTGATGTCTATCTTAAAAAATTTGGACTCTCAGAAAGTCCTAATTTGTAAAGAAGCTTTAAAAACGGTAGTCCGCGAGATACTTATCAACGCTATGAAATATTCTCCTGATAAAGCTGAGATTATCATTCTTTATCTTAGGGCAGATAATAATTTTATAATAAAGTTTATCAATCCTCCGAATTATAAGGAAATAGAGGGCTTAGATTGTAAAAATTCCGAAGAAATGGCGTTATTTCAGCCTTTCTATAGAATGAAGAAGGCGGTGGATGAAAGATACCATAAAGAGGAATTCGGGATCGGTTTAGGTTTGCCTATCGTCAGAAAGTTGTCGGAAGATATGAATGCAAAAGTTTATTTTACGGTCACTAAGTCCAATATCTACGAGAAGGAAGAAAGGGAAGTTTGCACTTCTTTGCAATTCCCTATGATTTAAATTTAGAATCTGCTTCCGGAATGTCCTGCTTTTGAGAGAATTTCAGAGGCAATTCTTCTTAAAGGTAATACTATTTCAGTTGCTCCTAACTGGATCGCTTCTTTAGGCATTCCGAAAACTATAGAGCTGGCTTCATCTTGAGCCACAGTATATGCTCCTGCTTTCTTCATTTCCAGCAGACCTCTTGCCCCGTCATCTCCCATTCCGGTCATTATTATGCCTACGGAGTTTCTACCGATCTGTTGTGAAACCGAACGAAAAAGAACGTCAACAGATGGCCTATGGCGATTGATCGGAGGGCCGTCCTTTAGGTCCACGTAAAATCGCGCTCCACTCATTCGGATCGTCATATGCCTGTTTCCCGGAGCGATCACTGCTCTACCTGGTGGAATTTCATCTCCTTGTTCAGCTTCCTTTACCTCTACTTGGCAGATAGAGTTCAAACGTTTTGCAAATTGTGCAGTGAATTTTTCTGGCATATGTTGCACTATCGCGATCGGAGGAGAAAGGGGAGGTAATTCGGTTAGAATAGTTTCTAATGCGTTTGTTCCTCCGGTCGAAGTTCCAATGGCGACTAACTTCCATGTCATGTCTGTAGATAATCTATGCTCTGTAGGTCCTTTGGGAATTTTTATTCTTTCCGGATTCATATTATTATGAATAACTAATTTGGAGATCTTGGATTGAGAAGCCGCTTGTACGATCCTTATGAAGTTTTCCGCGGATTCTTCAAGAAAATCGCCTACGTTCAGTTTTGGTTTTGAGATAATGTCTACTGCTCCTGAACTAAATGCCTCCATGGTGACCGAGGCTCCTTCCGTAGTGAGGGAAGAACAGATCACTATCGGGGTAGGCCTTTCTGCCATGATCTTTTTTAAAAAGGATATTCCGTCCATCCTAGGCATTTCTATATCCAGGATAATTACATCGGGCCAGATATTTTGCATTTTCTGAAGTGCGAATATCGGATCCGGTGCGGTTAAAATTTCAGAAACGTTTGGATCCTTCGTTAATATTGTGCTTATGTTTTGGCGAACGACTGCGGAGTCGTCCACTATCATGACCGAATAACGGTTACTCATATTTTTTGGTAAACGGAAGTTCGCATTAATTTAAAATTACTACGAATGCCAGATAATGATTCAGAATGTCCTATAATAAGGATTGCTCCCGATGGAAGAATAGATTCGATTTTATCTATAATCATTTGTTTTTCCTTCGATTCAAAATATATCATTACGTTTCTAAGGAAAACTATATTCGGTTTGAAATTCCCCGGTAATTTTTCCAACGTTGTAAGATTTGCAACTTCAAAACGTATCCTCGATCTGATTTCCTTTGCAAAGGTAAAATAGCCGGTAAATTCTTCTTTTCCCTTCAAGCAGTATTGTTTTAGATAATGGCTCGGTATTTGTTCAGATCCTTGCAACGGATAAAAGCCGTATCGGGCTTTTTCTATACTTTCATTACAGATATCCGTTCCTAAGATAGACCAATTATCGGATCCTAATTTGTCCTGCATGATAAGTCCTGCAGTAAATGCTTCCTCTCCAGTGGACGCAGCTGCACTCCATATCTTTACAGGAAGATTATTCTTATTTTCTAATATTTTTTCAAGAAAAGAGTAATGTTCCGGTTCTCGAAAAAATTGAGTAACATGTGTAGTGATCAAGCTGATGAAAATATTTTTCTCTTCTTGATCGTCTTCGTTCTTGATTATATCTAAATACTCGCTATACGAGTTACAATTCCTCGCTCTCAGCCGTTTGGAAAGACGGCTGATAATCAGGTTTTTTTTCCGTTCTCCCATGCGGATCCCGGTATATCTGAATATCAGGTCCGCAAATGATCGGAATTCGGGTTCGCTTAGAATTAAACTTTCAGTCATCGATCAAGATCCCGCCGGAGTCAGATCTTCGATCCCTTCTTCGGTTTTCTCGTAGAGAGAAATTACTTCGTTAAAGTCGAGCATCATTGCAGGATTCAGTAGAATAACCACTCTATCCTCAAGTTTACCTATTCCTCGGATGAAATCTGTCTTGATACTTGCTCCGAAAGCTGGAACAGGATCCACACATTCCGGAGGGATGGTTGCTACTTCGTTGACCGAGTCGACTAATATTCCCGCGATTACCTTATTTTCATCATTAGGAATTTCTAAAATGATGATGCAGGTCCGTTTTGTCGCCTCTATCTCCCTATTCTGGAATAGTTTTGCAAGATCCATGACCGAGACTACGTTGCCTCTAAGATTGATCACTCCGCTGATGAACTTAGAAGTTCTTGGAACTCTTGTAGGCTCCCGAAATTCCAAGATCTCCCTTACTTTAAGTATCTCCACTCCGAACTCGTCCTGGCCTAAACGAAAAGTAAGGTATTGGTTTGCGTTAATTTCCATTACTCTCATCTGTAAGCCTCCTTAGAATCTACCGAACTTTGACTCGTCGAAATTGTAGTTTCCATTTCTATGTTCTTTGGAGTTTCCCGAAGATTTTCCGGAATATGCCGGTTCCATTGCGGAAGAATATACTTCTTCCATTCCTTTTATCCTGAAGTGTTGAACAACTTTCTGCAGTCCTTGTGCTTGAGCAGATAATTCTTCCGCCATACTAGATAACTCTTCGGAAGCGGCAGCGTTCTGTTGAGTAACTTTGTCTAATTGGCTCATAGCAGTGTTAATCTGTCCTACACCCTGTTTTTGCTCACGGCTAGCTGCGGAAACTTCTCGGAGTAGATCGGAAATTTTTGTGATATTAGGAATGATCTCTTCAATCAAACTTCCTGCTTTTTCCGCTATATTCACGGAATTTTTCGCAAAGTGACTGATCTCTCCCGCATAACTTTGGCTTCGCTCTGCTAATTTTCGTACTTCGTTGGCTACCACTGCAAAGCCCATTCCGTGTTCACCAGCACGAGCTGCCTCGATAGCGGCGTTCAATGCAAGAAGGTTGGTTTGATATGCTATATCCTCGACGGAAGTAATCTTCTCCGCAATATCTTTCATTGCCTGAACTGCAAGACGGACCGCTTCTCCTCCTTCGTTTGCGTGGTTGACCATGCTTGATGCCATTACTTCTGTTTGTCTAGAGTTGTCCGCGTTCTGTTCTATAGTCGCAGTCATTTCCTCTAAAGAAGCACTGGTTTCTTCTACGTTAGCCGATTGTTCAGTAGCGCCTTGGCTCATACTTTGCGAGGTAGCGCTCACTTCTTCCGCTGCACTCGCAAAGGAAGAAGCTGCTTTTCCTACTTCGGAGAGACTTCTGGAAAGTTTTTCGATAGTACTGTTTACGGAATCTCTTAATTCTCCAAGTTTTCCTTTATAGTTTCCTTTTACGGATTGAGTTAGATCTCCTTGTTCCAGAGATGACTGGATATCCATAACCTCATTGATCGGGCCGACGATCGCTTCCAGAGTTGCGTTTACTCCTTCTATGATCCGTTTGAAATCGCCTTTATGTTTGCTAGCATCAGCCCTAGTATCTAATTTTCCTAATACTGCTGCTTCGGCCAATTCGTTAGCGTCCTCTATGAGCCCTTTGATATTAGCTCTTACTTGATCGATGGCTTCGTTAATGAATCTTTTTTTACCTGGAAGTTTTTCAATATCGGCATCCATATTTCCTTCGCCGAATTGTTTGAAACATTCCATTGCTTTCTTTTTAACCGCGATATGAGAGAATACCATATCGTTGATACCTTCGGACATATCTTTGAAAGCCCCCTTGAACCTAGAGCTATCTATCTTGACATCGATATCTCCAGCCTCATGTTCCTTGGACATCTTGCTCATTTCTTCGATCAGCCCTTTGATATTAGCTCTTACCTGATCGATTGTCTCGTTGATGAATTGTTTTTTACCCGGAAGTCTTTCAATATCGGCATCCATATTTCCTTCGCCGAATTGTTTGAAACATTCCATTGCTTTCTTTTTGACCGCGATATGAGCGAACACCATATCATTAATGCCTTCCGACATATCTCTGAAGGCGCCCTTGAACTTAGAACTATCTATCTTAACGTCGATATCTCCAGCCTCATGCTCCTTTGACATCTTAGTCATTTCTTCGACTAGTCGTTTAAAATTTGCCCTTACTTGATCGATAGTCTCATTGATGAATTGTTTTTTGCCCGGAAGTCTTTCGATATCGGCATCCATATTTCCTTCACCGAATTGTCTGAAACATTCCATTGCTTTCTTTTTGACTGAGATATGGGAGAATACCATATCGTTGATACCTTCAGACATGGTTTTAAAGGCACCCTTGAACTTAGAACTATCTATCTTAACGTCGATATCTCCGGCTTCATGTTCCTTGGACATCTTAGTCATTTCTTCGATCAACCCTTTGATATTAGCTCTTACTTGGTCAATAGTCTCATTGATGAATTGTTTTTTACCCGGAAGTTTTTCGATATCGGCATCCATATTTCCTTCGCCGAATTGTTTGAAACATTCCATTGCTTTCTTTTTGACCGCGATATGGGAGAATACCATATCGTTAATGCCGTTTGACATATCTTTGAAAGCTCCCTTGAACTTAGAGCTATCTATTCTAACGTCGATATCTCCGGCTTCGTGTTGCTTGGACATCGTTGTCATTTCGATCAGAAGTTCTCTTAAAGAAGATTGAAGCGTAGACAACTGCAAGAGAAGACCGTTTTGATCCAAATGGTCCATATCGATCTCACTGGATAGATCTCCCGAAGCGATTCTTTTGGTAATCTTTGAAATTAGGGAATAATCTCCTCCGAGCTCTTGACGGATCTGCTTTCCAATTCGCAAACTTAAAAGAGTAAATAACGCTAAAATCCCTGCTGAAAGAGAGATCAACACTATCGATATATTGGAGATGGTGGATCCGGTTTCCGCACTTTTCTTCTTAACGGATTCAGCTACGTATTCCGATCTATTTTTACTTGCGGAGAAGAATTTATTTGCCGCAATTTCTTCCTTTGCTTTGAACTCTCTTTCTTCCAGAGTGCTCGCATTTTCCAGCAGAATCCCGTTTGCAAAGATCTCTAAATATTCTTCCGCAGCGGATTTAGTAGAGGAGGCTAGGTCTTCTTCCTTTTTATCAGAAATTTGCTCGGAAGTTTGTTTCAATAAAGATGAAATTTCTCCCTGAGCCTTTTTGATTTTAGAAATAATTTCTGACTTTCGGATTGGATCAGTATTAGAATGATTTTCAAGAACCAGAGATCGTAGATTCGAAAAGGATGCTGACGTATTTTCCGCATTCAAAGAAGAGGCGGACCCGCTTCCATCCCTATAGATCTGATTCATCTGATAGATGGAAAGTCCATCTATGATTCCAAGTCCGACTAACCCTACGATAATGATTGCAAGTAACTTCTGTGCAATGCTCATTTTTTCCTCCAACTCCTTTCGGGAGCCAATATTAGTTCGAAGCCCTTGAGAGGGTCGATATTTGCTGATTCAATTTTGTATGTAGTATCTCTTCGCTGTTCGATCGAACGCTTAAGAGCAATGTTGTTGTATCTATGATCATTGCGACTGATCCGTCGCCTAATAGAGCAAAGCCGCTTACTCCTTGTGTCTCTGCAAAGAAGCCGCCTAACGGTTTAATAACGGAATGTATCCTTCCAAGTAGGTCGTTGACTATTAAGCCTGCTTGTAGATTTCCGGAATTTATGATCACTAAGTTTCTACGTCCCTCAATCCCTTTCGGTTCTCCAAACCAATCGTTCATGTCAACGTAAGGTATTACCTTATCGCGAACTTTGATGTAATTTTGTTCGCCTACAAGGAATTCCTGCGGATGGAATTCCATACATTCCTTCACCATATCTAAGGGGATCGCGTATTGGTTTTTGCCTATCCGTAAGAGAAATCCGTCTATGTTAGCAAGAGTTAACGGAAGAAAGATCCTAAACGTAGTACCTTTTCCTTTTTCGGAATTGATCTCTATTCTTCCTCTTAAGGATTCTACGTTCTTCTTAACAACGTCAAGTCCCACTCCTCTTCCGGAGAGTTCGGTTACACTTTCGGCTGTGGAGAAGCCGGGCTCGAATAGAAGAGAATAGATCTGTTCTTCTTTGATTGCGTCTCCTTCCTTATATAAACCTTTTTCTTTCGCTCTTTTTAAGATTGTTTCGGGATCTATTCCTTTTCCATCATCCGAGATCTCTATTAGGATCTCGCCGGACTTATGAGAGGCAGCCAAAACAATCAATGCTTCGGGAGGTTTGCCTAATCGGATCCTTTCTTCTTCCGAAGACTCTATTCCGTGATCGATTGAATTGCGAACCATATGAGTTAAAGGATCTATCAAGTTATCTATTAAGTTTTTATCAAGTTCCGTTTCTCCGCCTCTGATCTCCAATCGTATTGATTTACCAGTTTGTTTTCCTAATTCGAAAACGACTCTGGAATATCTACTGAATAAGGTTTGCACAGGCACCATTCTTAGTTTTAAACTGTTGGAACGTATTTGCTCCAAAAGCCGAGACATTCTATGAGTAAGTTCTTCTAAGAATTCATCCTTGAGGCCTATTGCGATCTGTTGGAGAGCGGAAGAGATTACCACAACTTCTCCTACCTGATCGACCACTAAATCTAATTTGTCCGCATCGACTCGGATTGTTCGTGAAGTGGAGGTCTTATTTTGGGAACCTCCATTTGAGCTTTCTTTAAAACCTTTTTCAGGCATTGGATCTTTTCGATCAGAGTTAGTAGTAGAAAGAACCGAAATAGGTTCGATTTCTACAGTCATATCCAAGCCCGCAAATTCGAAAGATTCTAAGATTTCTTCTTTAGTAAGTTCCGAAACATAAACAGTTTCAATATCTAGAAAACAGGCTGCCGGTTCCAGATCCGAAAACTTAGGGATCCTAGTTTCATCTAACTTGGTTTCCTTTAATTCTCCTTTTTCCGCAAGATATCTTAGAAACGGATAAGGATCTAAACCATTTACGAATAAGTTCTCACTGCAGGAAATACGAAGTAGCCATGCGTTGGATTCTTTCGTGGATGAAGTTTCGTGGGAAAATTTAGGTTCTGTAGACAATGAATCCGGATTATATTTAGAAAGATTGAAAATGAGATTTTCGCCTTCCTTTAATATGTCCTCACTTTCAAATTCACCTGATTCGAAAGTTTCTAAGCGTAGAAGCAAATGGTCCTTGCATTGAAGAACGATTTGTACTAGATCGCTGGAAGGTTCTATGATGCCCGAGCGAACCTTGTCTAAGGTCTCTTCCAAAAAATGCACGAAGTCTGCAATTTTTGAAAAATCGTACATCCCGGCGGTCCCTTTGATCGTATGAACCGATCGGAAGAGAGAATTTAATACTTCCTTCTCTCTATTTCCTTCCCCTATCTTAACCAAGTCACTTTCCAAGGAATCAAGCATATCCTTGGTTTCGGAGAGGAAATCTGTAAAACCCGGTTTATCTCTAGGGTCCATTTTTTATTCCTCAGTCCTGGTTTGAGAATAAGATCCCAATAGAAATTCTTTATTATAAAATCTTACTATTCTTTCTACCGGTTCGGAAGGGGATATTACGATCATGTTATTTCCCTTGGATTCCAAATCTTTTTGGATTGAAAGTAAAAACTGTAACGAAGATGTATCGAATTCTGTAATCTCAGAGAGATCCAATGTTAGATCGGAGTCTGTGTAAGGAAGAAGACGAGAACGTATTGCTGCAAGCTTACGAGCTCGTAACTCTCCCTTAATTTTGATTTTGTTCTTACGATTTGTTTCCATCGACAAAAATGAAAATCCGTTTTTACACTACTAACTTAGAAACGGAAGAGAGTAATTGATCCATACTGAACGGTTTCGTGATCCAGGCTCGAATTCCTTGTGCAACTAACTTCTCTTTCATTGCGATTTGGGATTCTGTAGTAAGCATAACGATTGGGAGAAATTGATAATTACCGGAAGATTTTACCTTTTCAACAAACTCTACTCCGTCCATTACCGGCATGTTCACGTCGCAAACGACCAGTTTTAGATCTGAGCTTAATAGTTCTAAACCTTGAGCGCCGTTCTCCGCTTCCAATACTTCATAGCCTTTGGACTCTAAGGTAACTTTAACTAATTTCCTCTGCGCAGGAGAATCATCTACGATCAATATTTTCTTGGACATGTAATATACACCTCTTTGGAAGTAGTGTTTTGATAAGCGACATTTACGATCGCTTTAAATATTCTTAATATATTTGTTTCTAACTCAGAATTTATTTTGAATAGGAATTATGAGTTAACTTCCAGAGAAATAGGACGAGAGTCATAGAGAAATCATTCAATAAATTTCATTCGATGAAGATATTTGTTTAGAAAAAATTTCCTACTAATTTGAGTTCTGTTGTAAGAACGGGTTCTACCTAAGAAGTTAGATGCGTGTCAAATAAGGCAAAATTTAATTTAAGTATTAATGATTTGTTACACGAAGTCATCTTTTATCCTGCTTGAGGTATCTTTGCATAACGGCTAATATTTTTCCTGGAGAGAACGTTAGCTAATTTAAGCTTTGTAATATATTTCCAAATATGTAACCAGATTTTATATCTGGCCTTCGTTTTTGCCCGTGTTTAACGAACATATGGTCGGGGTTGAAAACAGTTTTCGTATTTTTGTTTTTTGAAAAGAATACTGTTTTTGATGGATTCATCTTTACAAAATATCTTCCCTTGGTAACTTTCCCAAGCTGTAAAGAACGGAAGATAGGAGAAAAAGGAATGATATTAGCAGCAAGAATTTTAGCAGCTATCGTCGGCTTTTTGCATGTTTGGATCTTTATTATGGAAAGCGTGTTATGGATGCGTCCTCGTATTCACAGAAGATTCGGAGTGACGGACACAAAATTAGCGGAAGCTATGAAGGGCGTCTTTTTGAACCAGGGGTATTATAATTTATTTCTTGCGATCGGTGCATTGTATGGGGCGATTTTTTTCGAGATACATCCGGGTTATGCTCCTGCTATCTTAGCATTCTCATGTCTTTCCGTTTTCGGAGCTGGGCTTGTATTATTAGTTTCTAGACCTGCTATGGCAAGAGCTGCAATTATCCAAGGACTTCCTCCTTTGATCGCAGTTGTTCTTTATTTTATTTCCTGTAACGGATAAAATTTTAATAACAATTCGCCCGAAAATTCTCAGATAGTTCTTGGGATTCTTTCGGGCGAGGCTATTTTTATTTGGGTCACTTACTTGAGGTAGGGTTTTTCGAAATCTAACCAGGCGCTAAGACACAAAGTTGTAATCTATCTTACAAAAATGTACTTGTGAAAATTGTTTAAAATTGGACTCTTAAACTAACGCTCGCAAGTCGAAAAACAAAAAGCTCGCATCCGAAAATCCCGAACATCGTTCTTTAAATTGCTCCGAATTTAGATCTAAACTACGCTTAGGTCCGGATAGATTGAAGAACATGCAGATTCGAAATCCAATTTTCAATCCAAGGAATACCCGATGCAGATTCGTTCCGCAATCGTCCTCATATCTATTCTGCTTTTTCCAAATTTACTTTTTTCACAAGAGATCCAAAAAATAGGGTCCTTTGATTCAATCACCAGCCTAAATTCCACAGGCACTCATTCTTGGGAAATTACGGAGGAGGTATTGGATCCGGAACAATTTTCACTTTCTTATTTAAACGGAGAAGGGACCGGGATCAAAACAAATCCTTACAATGCACCTGGAGTGTACAGGGTTTCCGATGAATCAATACATAAGGTTTATATAATTAAGAAATTTATCGCGCCTGAAGCCTGGAAGGCTGCAGGGATCTCTATTCGTTTAGGAACCTTGACGGATAAGGATAGAACTTACCTGAACGGAAAAATGATCGGAGAAACCGGCGATATGAATTCTTCCGAGCCTCAGGCGTATGATAAGATCAGAATATACTCGATTCCTCCAGGGCTTATACGAAGCGGGAAGGAGAATATATTGGTTCTGGAAGTGAAAAAGTATTTTCATCCGGAAGCCGGGATAGAGCAGGACCGGACCGAGATAGGCGATACTCGATTGATCCAAGGAAATTATTATCGGGCAGAATATACCAAAATCGCGCTGTTGATGATTTATCTCACAGTAGGAGGATACTTTCTATTTCTATTTATGAGAAGAAGGACTGATACCGAAAACCTATATTTCGGACTATTTACTATCTTCTTAGTAATCTATCAATTTCTCAGAAACCAAATCAAATACGATCTTGGAATCCCATTCTTGTATATGAAAAAAACAGAATATATTATTCTGACTGCCCTTATTCCTATATTTACAAATTTTATCCGATCTTATTTCAAGTTTCAAAGAGGGAAGTTTATTAATATACTAGATGGAATTTACGGAGTTTTTATAATATTCTATCTGGTTTCAAACAATATAATTTTATATAATAAATTGAATAGCTCAGCAGTCCAATTGGGATGGGCAGCTTATATTGTTCTCATCTTTTATTATTTAATCCATAAAATCAGAACAAAAGACAGGGACGCATTGCTCATCTTGATTGGAGTTTCCGTCGTCGCTTTGTCCGCAGTTTTGGATACAATGTCCAATCGGAACCTATTTGTTTTTCCAAGAACTGTCGGTTACGCATTCTTCTTCTTTATTATCAGTATTGCCACTATTCTTGCTAATAAATTCGTACGTTTGAACGAGCAAGTGGAAGAACTAAATGAACATTTGGAGCTTAAGGTAGAAGAAAGGACTCAAGAGTTAAATGAATCTCTTGCGAATGTAAGCAAACTGAAGACCCAGCAAGATGGAGATTATTTTTTAACTTCTTTACTGATCCGTCCTTTATTTACGAATAATACTGCCAGCCCTTCTTTGAAGATAGATTTCTTTTCAAAACAGAAAAAAGGCATTTTATTCAAAGAGAAATATTACGAGATAGGCGGGGATATTAGTATTTCTGGAAATATTTCAATCCAAGGAGAGAAATACACAGTCTTTGTAAACGGGGACGCAATGGGAAAATCCATCCAAGGAGCGGGAGGAGCGCTTGTGATGGGAACCGTTTTCCAATCATTATTAACTAGGACTAATCGTAATGCAGGATATTCGAAAGCTCCCGAATCATGGTTGAAAGAATCCTTTTTAGAACTTCAGGGTATTTTTGAATCATTCGACGGATCTATGTATATTTCAGTAGTGATCGGTTTGTTGAATGAAAAAAAGGGAGCTCTTTATTATATCAATGCAGAACATCCTTGGCCTATCTTATATAGAGATGGATCCGCAGGATTTTTGGAGAATGAACTTACGCTTCGTAAAATAGGTATACCAGGAAATGAGGAGAACTTCTTTGTTAAGTTTTTCCAATTAAAGAAGTATGATGTTCTGATACTAGGATCAGACGGTAAAGATGATGTTTTGATCGGAAATGATGAAAGAGGGAGGATCGTAAACGAGGACGAAACAAAGTTTTTAAGAACGGTAGAAGAATCCGAGGGAGATCTAAAACGGATATACGAAAAAACTCTGGAATTCGGGGAATTAACTGACGATTTCACTCTTTTGAAATTAGAATATTTAGTAGAACCTGAGTTGAAGAATGAAATATCTTTGAATGATGTATTAGAAGAGGCTAAGGCTCTTTACAAGAAAAAGTCCTATTCTTCCCTTATCGATTATTTGAATGAATACAAAACCATTTTTTCCGATAAGGAAGAATTCTTTATCATACTTGGAAAATCCTATTTGAAACTAAAAGATTTTTCTTCCGCAGCTAGATCTTTTGAAAGAGCTGCAAATTTGAATCCAAGCAGATTGGAGTCCCAGTATTATGCATCTTATTCGAGTAAATTGAATAAGGATTTTCAAAAGGCAGAATATTTTGGAAAGATCGCCTACTCATTGGACAAAAATTATCTAAATAATCTGATCAACTTAGCGGATATTTATAAAAACTTAAATCAATCAAAGGAAGCTAAGAAGTTTGCAGAAAAAGCGCAAGTCATAGATCCGAACCATCCAATCCTTCTAAAACTCACGGATGTTTTTTAGAAAAATTTACGATATACCAATTAATCCACTCGTTCTTAGAAGCGAACTTCAATCCGGTAACGGATCTTAATGCGGAAATAATCAACTTTCTATTCCGAGATCTTGAATCCTCTTGCAGCAATCGAATTAAGACCGGAACACTTGCAGGATCTTTTTTGGCCCCTAGTTGAGAAACGGCAACTTGGTGAAGATTTATATTTTCACTTTCTGCGTATTTTTCTAAAATTTTACGGGATTCTTCCCCTGGAATAGAAGTGATTGCTGCTAGCGTGATTGGCGCCAAATCCGGAAAATCTTCCGTTTTTTTATCTAAAAGTGACAATGATCTAGGGGAAGCGATCATTCCTAAACTTTCAGAAGCGATCTTTGCCAATTTTTGGTCTTTAGACTTACAAGCCTCTTCCACGTATGGAAGTGCTTCTTCAGAACCTATTGCACCTAACGCCCAAACTGCTCCGTATCTTGCCTCGGTTTGGTCTTCTTTTAAGATTTTAATAAGTACCGGTATACTTTTTTTATCACCCAAATATCCTAAGGATTGAGCAATGATCTCTCTATCCGGAATATTCGGATCTACTAATGTATTCTCTATCTCTTCTCTTGCTTTTGAAAATTTGATACGACCTAAAACATGCGCTGCAGGGGCCTTTGCTATAGCTTTACCTTTCACCAAAACTTCTAAAATGTGAGTGGAAAATCCGGTGTTAGTAACTCCAATTAGAACATCCGCCGCTCTGTATCGGATCTCCCTATCTTGGTTTTCTAGAATAGGAAGGACCAAAGGCAAAATTTTCGGATCTTTGATCTCTATAAGAGAAATAGAAGAATTTTCTCTTCCCTTGTCAAAATCCGATTGTAACGCTTTTACCAGAAGTGGAACGGACTTTTTACTTCGGATCTTTCCAAGTGCCAAATAAGAAGCCGCCAAAGTGGGGCCAGGCTCGGAATGAGAAGCAAGATCTATAAGATAATCTTCCGCTTCAATAACATTCAGTTTTCCTAATGCCATTGCAAAAGTTTTAGCCTTCTCCGGATCTTTGTTTGATTTGGCGGAGATTAAGATATTTTTTCCGGATTGTTTTGCATTGATCCGAACCAAAGTGTCAACAGCCAATAGTCGAATATTTGCATCTTCTTGGTTTAAAAGATCAGCAACACGGTTTCCTGCCCGAGGATCTTCCATTCTTGCAATGGATTCTAGCACAGTTCCTATATCGATCCCTGATTTAGGATCTAAAAAAACCATTATTTCAGGAAGAGAAGATTTATCTTTCCAGATCCCTAATGCTAAGATAGCGGGGCCTCTTGTGATCTCTTCCGAAGATCTCATCCATTCTCGAGCGATAGGGATGAACTTTTTTTCGTTTCTGGATGCTAATTCTAAAATAGCTTGAGACCTCATTCTTGGGTTTTGGCTTTTGAGATCCGATATTACTTGTTCTAAGCTTGGTAATTCTTCTTCTTGAACTTCGGGCAAAAGATCCGGTCGAGGAGGGCCAAAACATCCTAAAGTCAAGCCAAAAGCGGCAGCTCCCAGTCCCCAACCAAAACAAATTATAAAAACAGAATATACTCTAAACTTCATAAACATTATCTAGGCACCGATTCGGAAACTTGCCTTAACTGTTGTAATTCCTTCTGCCAGCTTGCAATATCGGAATTCGCCTGTGGGATCTGAGAAGAATCCATTCTACCTTGTTGGATTGCATACTGTACCAACTGAATTCTGGATTCTAATTCTGAAATTTTATAAGAGAAGTAAGCCTTCTGTTCTTCAGGAGTTACATTCGGGTCACTTGGACGAGTTGGAACAGATCCAGGTTGCGCATATCTGCCTTCATTTCTAGATAAAGCAAACTTGGATTCCGCAGAAGTTACCTTATCCAATTGTTCTCTTGCTTTTTTCTCGTCTTCTGAAGTGAGTGGAGGGCGGAATTCGCTCGGGATATAAATATTGCGAGGATATCTTGCTGCAAAATCGATCCATTCTTCTCTGATCTTTTCTCTCTCTTCTTCCGTTTTCTTTTCTCTAAAAGCTGCAGGCCAAAGTCTTTTAGCTGGGCCTTCTATGTCCGGATCTTCTTCAAAAGGATGGGGGGCATCCGGAAATTCCAGGGTGCCGCTTCCATATTTTCGATCAACTACCTCGGAAGCTTCTTCTCCTAAACTGGGAGAATTCGTTTTTCTATCCGGCCAAAATATAAATAGAATACAAAGAATAAAAATAACTGCACCTGAGATCCAGGGCCAATAAGAACGAAAGAATTGCATTATGATAAAAAGAAAATTGAAATTAGAAGATTGTATTTAGATGTTTCCCGCCCGAGTGAGCGGGAAACACTTCGAAATATTAAACGAAAATTCCGATGACCCAAGAAATAAACTGACCGAACAAAGTGTCTGTCAGGAATTTTTTCAAGTCAACCGGATTACGATTTAAAGAATCATAGTACCAAGCGGTGTATTCGCTTACTTGCGGAATAGAATAACCGTATTTGGAATTGATCGCTTTGATCAGCTCGTTCGCGAAAACCGAGTGGCCGTACATATTCGGATGTACTCCGTCCAAGCCAAAAATACCAGGTTGGCCAGGAAGAGGCCAGTTAGCTTTTGCATAACCTGGGCTATAACCGGAAGGACTTTTGATCAATCGACCATTCTCTTTCAAATCGTCAAAAAGAACTTTAAGATCTGCTAATGCAAATCCCATCGCCACAGCTTGAGCTTTCACTTCGTTGTTTATGGAAGTTAAGAAATTCGTAATGGTGGCAACCTCATTCTTATCTAAAACTTGAGAAGGATCAGAAACCGAAGATCGGAAGAATGCTTTCAAACCGGAATAGTTTACTCTTCCCTGAGGATCATTATAGTTTTCTAAAAACGCGATAGAAGTTACGTTCGGAACGGTAAACAGAACTCCACCTTTGATGGAACCGATCGCAGCCATTTTAGACATGGTAGAACGGATATCCCGCAAAAATCTTGCTTGGTCCAAACAATCTGTGGAAGTGCTTAATGCAGTACAAAGGACATGGTTCGCAGCTGCGGTTCCGAACAAGAAACTAGGTTTCACTGCCTGCATTACTTGCATTTGGGTTCCGGAACTTCTTAAACCGAATTGGTGGAATTTATCCGGAGATTGGCAATCTGGAACTTGCACCCAGCGATAAGTATACCAGTACCAAGTTTCCCAATACCATTGTTTGGCCCAAGTAGTTGCATTAATATTCTCACACTGACCGGAGGTTTGTAAAACCGTAGTGTAATCCGCGCCGGTGATCCCTGCATGTGTTGGAAGTCCAACAGTAGATCCGTTTCCACCAATGATGGAAGCAGCGATGCAGAATACCCCGCAATCACCTTTAAGCACATCTTCGAAATTTAAGTACGGTCCTTTGAGAACGTTATACGAAACGTTGGAACCAGCTTGTTTTGAGACTAAAACAGGATAAGCCCAGTTTTGAGTTTTCTCTTCTACCGTTGCGCCATAAAAACCCTGGCTTAAGGAGTCACCAATTACTCCGGGTCTGGAAAACATTTGCGCTTGGCTTTGTGCCGAAAGCGTGGAAGCTCCCATGATTAGGAAAGTCCCGCTTAGGATTTTCCAAAAGTTTCGAATGTTCATTTTTAAATTAACTCCACTCTCTATTGAAGGAGATTTCTATATTCTCTTCGAGCCAAAGCATGGATGCTGGAATTTCGAAGTCACTCCAATTATATTTCGCTTATAAAATAATTTTTCCTATATTGAACATTTGTAATATTACAATATGGAATTTTAAAATGAACACTGTTAGAACAGAACGTTTGATATATAATTAAATTTTTATAATATACTTTTTTATCCCTCGAATGAGTGGATATGTCACGGGGGGTGACTTAGAAAACAGTGTTCGTTTGTTACTTGATGGATTGGTTTGTGCGCGGTCGTCTATTTTGAATTGAGTAAGTGATTTGGGCCAAATTCGTTCCCTAAGTGTTACTGGAACATCCGCTTTATTCAATTAAATGGAAATAAATTATTAATCGAGTATGACTTAATCAGGGCTTGAGAGAAAATCTTGGGTTGGTTTTTTTCTTTTTAAAAGTCTTATACTTACGACAAAGGTTGGGTAGAGAAAAAATGGAACGCAGGAGAGCGCCTCGGTATTCTTCCGAAGAATTATGTAAATTTGAAGTGCATGCCAATATAGAAGATCTGGCGTTTAATGGATTTGTATTTGATATTTCCGAAGTAGGAGTAGGGTTGATCGGTCCGATAAATGACGAACATAAAATCGCTTTAGGGTCTCATCTAAAGGGTTACATTCAGAGTCCTGACCGAAGTAATCGGATACTTTTCGAAGGTACTATAGTTAGAAAGGACTTTATTACCTATGAAGATCAAGATTACCTTATTTTGGGCATTAATTTTTCGGTTAGAATTCCTATGCCAGGCTATATTACTAAATTGGCAATATCGATAGATAAAGCTTTCTTCTAGGAAAACGGCTTGCCTGGGGAGTTGATTTTTCTCAATCTTCTTCCCGTGATTCTTTTTTACTATCTTTCTTCTATTTTGGGCTTACTCGCGGGTAATATGTTCAATTATACCGCCATTATTCTTTCCCAAAGCATTTCCAATTCGGATACTTTTTCTGGGTGGGTCTTCTTCTTTATATGTTTTCCTCTTCTGTTTTTAAGTTTCACCGCAGGTAGATTATTAGATAAATATTCCAGGAAATGGCTTCTTGCAGCAGCTCAAATTTCTATGGCCTGTGGTTCCGGATTTGCTGCTTTGGCATTGCATTTGGAATGGATCTCTCCTGGAAAACCGTATCTTCTTCTAGTATCCTCAGTCCTTTCCGGGATAGGACTCTCTTTTGTGATGCCTGGGAGATTTGCGATACTAGGAGATCTATTAGAACATTCTAAAATAGGAAAACATAGTGTTTGGCTAAACACTCTTGTTCTTTTTGGCTATGGTCTTGCTCCTTTAGTAGCCGGATATTTTAAGGAATATTTTTCCTTTAAATATGTTTTTATGAGCATAGGCTCCGCTTATGTTCTGAGCGTTTTCTTTTTGGTATTGATCCCGGTACAGATGAGGGAAAGAAGCCAAACTTCTTCCGGTCCAGGGATCTCTGAGTTAGTTGAGTATTTAAAAAATTCTCCGTTAGTATCTCAGTTCTTATTACTAATGGGCGCCGTGGTTCTGTTAGTCGGTCCAGTTCAGGTCCTTCTTCCTAAATACGCCAAGGAAATTTTAGGTCTAAGCGAAGGGCAAAGAGGAGCCATACTTTCCGCTTTAGGGGTTGGGCTTGTAATCGGGGGAGGAGTTACATTTCTTCTTCATGGTTTAAAGAAGAAGGGGCATATTCTTTTCGGATCCGCTCTCTTCAGTTGTTTTTTGTTCTCACTTATTCCGTTTCTTGCGGAAAGTTTGGTGCTAACTTCCATTTGTTTTTTCGTGTTTGGGTTTATGACCGGAGTGATCATCACTCTGATCCCGGCGGGGATCCAGCAAAATACTGAAAATCATATCAGAGGAAGGATACTTTCTCTCTATAGCCTGGTCTTTCTTTTGGTGCCTGCATTTTCCGGAATTTTATCCGGATTTTTCTCCGATCGGATCGGAATTCCTTCTACATTCGTTTGGTCAGGTTTTTTGGAAATGGGCGTATTAATCTACCTCAGTTGGAGAATGGACCAAGTACGGAATCATTATTAAACGGTTGCCAAATCGCCCAGGGATCAGGAATTTATATATTATGTTTCAAGGCGTATTTACTGCCATTATTACCCCATTCCGGAACGGGAAAATAGACTATGATTCCTATTTTTCTCTTTTGGATAAACAGATCCAAGCGAGGGTAAGCGGTGTGGTGCCATGCGGTACCACTGGCGAATCTCCTACACTTTCTCATGAAGAACACGCGGAACTGATCCGCGAAACCGTGAAACATGTCAAAAAGCGGGTTTTGGTCGTGGCAGGAACCGGTTCCAATTCTACTAGAGAGGCGGTGGAACTGACCGAGGCAGCTTGCAAAGACGGAGTGGACGGGATACTACAAGTCAATCCGTATTATAATAAACCAACTCAAGAAGGTTTGTACCTTCATTTTAAAGAGATCGCGGATCATTCTTCTGTGCCTGTGATGTTGTACAATATTCCGGGTAGGACTTCCGTGAATTTATTGCCGGAAACTGTTCTTCGTCTTTCGGAACATCCAAAGATCAGATCCATGAAAGAAGCCACTGGAGATCTAGGACAAATGTCCAAATTGATCTCTCTTGTCGGAGACAAGATGACTGTTCTTTCCGGAGATGATAATCTGACCCTTCCTCTTCTTTCCTTAGGCGGAAAAGGTGTAGTTTCCGTTATCTCGAATCTATTCCCGGAAAGTTTAGTGAAGTTAGTTGAGTCCTTTCAAAAAGGGGACTTGAGCTCTGCGCAAAAGATCCATTATGATTTCGTAGAATTATTCGCGTTAGCATTTATAGAAACCAATCCTATTCCGATCAAAGCGGTAATGAGTTGGAATGGATTCTGTTCCGGTGAGATCCGTCTTCCTATGACATCTTTGAGTGCGGGCGCTGGAGCGGATCGTTTGAAAAAAACGGTTTCCGATCTGTTAGCAAAAGGTTATAAATAAGGAATTCGATTTGGCCCGCAAGAATCGTGTCGCAGTCATTGGTGCTTCTGGAAGAATGGGGAAGGCTATTATCCAAGTCCTTTCCCAATCTAAAGTTTCGGAACTTTCCGCTGCGGTAGTAAGTAAGGGTTCCGTTTATCTAGGTTTGGATTCCGGTTTACATTCCGGGCTCAAACAAAATGAAATTTTGTTTTCGGACGATCTTTCTAAATCCATTTCAGATTCGGATACTGTGATCGATTTTTCTATTAGAGAAATTTTGTCGGACGTTCTGTCTGCCTGTAAAGAATTCAAAAAACCTGTTGTGGTAGGAACGACAGGCATTACGGAAACTCATAAGGAATTATTAAAAGAAACTTCTAAAATGATCCCGATCGTGTATTCTCCAAATATGTCCATCGGGGTGAATCTTCTATTTAAACTGACTGAGATCGCCGCAAGAGTCATGGGAGATCTGGCCGATATCGAGATCCAAGACATCCATCATCGTCATAAAAAAGATGCTCCTTCCGGAACCGCAGAAAAACTGAAGGCCATACTTTTAGAAACTCTCTCCAGAACGGAGTCAAATGTTATACACGGCCGCCACGGAATTCTTCCGGAAAGAGATCCTAAAGAAATAGCGATCCATACTCTCAGAGCGGGAGAAGTGATCGGAGATCATACAGTCTATTTTTTCACTCCCGAAGAAAGAGTGGAAATTTCCCATAAGGCACAGGATAGAAAAACATTCGCAGTCGGTTCTGTAAAAGCCGCCGAATTTTTGATCGGAAGAGAAAAAGGCCTCTACGATATGTTTTCCGTATTAGGGTTATAAAGGTTCTTGGAATGGATTTTTTAAAAAACATCAGTTTATTCCAAAGTGATAAGTTCGGGATCGTTATGGTCCTGGATATTCTGATCGTTAGTTTTTTAATCTATCAATTCTATTCTACCATCCGTAGGACAAGAGGGGTCCAGCTTCTCTTGGGGATCGGCCTTATTTGGGTGCTTGGGATCTTTGCCCAAACATTGAATTTTGAACTTCTGGATTGGATCATAGACAATATCCGTCCTGCACTTGTGTTTGCGATCATCGTTCTACTCCAGCCGGAACTTCGTAAGATCACTGGCGATATGGCGAGGCTTCGATTGTTCCGTCCTTTTCTTTTAAAGACTGTAACTGATCTGGATGAGATCGTAGAGGCCGCCAAGATCATGGCCAAAAATAAGACGGGATCTTTGATTGCGATCGTCAGAGAGCATAGTCTCAAAGACATCGCGGAGCAAGCGGTTCAGTTGGATGCTATTCTCTCTACGAGTCTTCTTCTTACCATATTCAAAAAGAATACCGCGCTTCATGATGGAGCAGTCATCATAGAGCAGAACCGGATCGCATGTGCAGGTGCTTTTTTACCGATGGCCCAAAATTTAGACGATGCACGTATGGGCGCTAGACACAGAGCGGCGCTCGGGATCGCGGAAGAATCCGACGCTGTAGTAGTGGTCACTTCGGAAGAAACAGGAGAAATTTCGGTCTGTCACGATGGGGAAATGATCCATCCGGTCAAACCGATCGAATTAAAAAATCTTTTAAATACTATCCTTCAGGAAAAGAAAGCAGGACCAGTAAATCCAAACTCCGACAAAAAGACCGAGTCTGAAGAAATAGGGGAGTCGAATGATTAAGGCTCTCTTAAACAACTGGCAGGCAAAATTAGGCTCCGTCATTCTTGCCACATTATTCTATATTAATTTACAAAATTCTAAAATTCTTGTAAGAGAAGTAAATATCAAGATAGAATACCCTAAACTTAGCGGTGGTCTCATTATCGCTAAAGGATCGGACACTACTTTTCCTGTTAAGGTGGAAGGTGTAAGAGATTATGTGAATTTCTACACTCCTTCCTTAAAGGCATATATTTCTCCTGCTGATCTTCATCCAGGAGAGAATATAGTAAATGTGGTCCGCTTTGGGGGCACAACTCCAGGTTTAAGAATTTCTAAAATCCCCGGAAAAGAAAAAGTTAAAATCATTATAGAATCAAACGTAAGTAGGACTCTTATAATAGAGCCTAAGCTTGTGGGAGATCCTCCTAAGGATTATATCAAATCTTCCCATTTCGTTTCTCCTACGAGCCTAGTTGTTGTAGGAAATCCTTCCGAGTTCGATAAGGTGGGAAGGTTAGTCAGTTTACCTTCTATCTCTTTGAAAGATAAGACTAAGACATTCACTCAAAAATTCAAGGTTCCGGATCTTCCTGCAGGTTTAAGATATAGAGACAATATAAAAGAAGTTTCAGTAACAGTGAATATCGTAGCTGATTCTTCCACTCCTGGAGAAAGTATAGTCTTAGGTGTTCCTGTAAAATGCCAGAACTTGGATAAAAATCTGGAAGCAGAGTTTTCAGAGCAGGAAGTTTCCGTAAAATTACAGTCCAAAACTCCATTAAGAAGTATCCAGATCATCAAAGGTCTAAATGCAAGTGTGGTATGTTCTCATAAATACGATCCTAAAACCAAAAAGATCCTTCCGGATAGTAAACCTGTGGTCGCAAAAATCCGTTTGGAAAAAGCACCTAGTTTAAAATCGGTAGAGATCCAGGGAGTTTTCCCAGATCGAATTTCCATCCTGTACAGAGTCCGTCCAGATATAGGTTCAGGTGGAACTGGAAGCGAGGATGGGGGAGATGGAAACTCGGATCCGGGCTCGGAAGAACCTCTGCCGGAGCCTGAGGAAGAATGAAGATCACCGTAGGGAATGATATCGTAGAAAATTCCAGGATCAGAGACTTACTCAATAAACACGGAGATCGATTTCTGAAAAGAGTATTTTCCGAAACTGAGATCGCGTATTGTTCGGGCAGAAAAGATCCAGTCCCTCATCTCAGCGGAAGATTTTGTGTAAAAGAAGCATTCATTAAGGCGATAGAACCCGGTCACAAAGTGATCCTTGATATGAGAGAAATCGAACTTTTCGGGAAAGATTTTGGAAAAAAAGAATTGGTACTTCACGGAAAATCCAAAGAATTGTTCATCGAGAAAGGCTATAGCGGTGTTTCCGTATCCATCAGCCATGCGGAAAATTATTCTACTGCAGTTGTCGTTCTCTATAAGGAGTGAGCTAAATGGTCACCGAGTCTTTTAAACAAACTCTCAAATTGTACGACGAGGGTCTCGCACTGTACAAGAATAGAAAGTTCAAGGAAGCTTGGGAACTATTCAAAAAAGCAGTAGAGATCACTCCGAACGACGGGCCTTCTAAAAAATATATAGGACGCTGCGAAGCATTTATCGCGAATCCTCCACCTGAAGATTGGGATGGGGTTTTCGAGATGAAAACGAAATAATCTGGTATCATGTCAAAAAAATCCGCAACCGCATCCAAACCAAGCCGCACAGTAACCGAATTCGGGACTATCTCCACTGTTTTAGGAAGAGGCACTCATTTCTCAGGTATTCTAAACTTCAAAAAACCTTTGGAGATCTCAGGTGAATTCCAAGGGGAAATAGAATCCGAAGGATTTCTATTAGTTAGCGAAGGAGCCAAGGTCAGAGCCAATATCAAGGCAGGAACTGTAATCGTTGGGGGAGAGATCACAGGAAACGTGATCGCTACCCAAAGATTGGAAATGCTTCCTAGCGGAAAGGTAAACGGAAACATCAAGACTGCCAAGCTGCAGATTGCTGATGGAGTGATCTTCGAAGGCAACTGTGAGATGATCCTTCCTAATAAGGATTGACCCTTCGGTCCGACCTGAAAAATTGGTATCTGCCAGCCCGAAACGACCTATGGACGGCGGAAAAGCGTCTAAAATCGCATTAGCCATCTTATTAGGAACCTTGGCCGGAGCCGTAGTCGGAGTAATCATCGACAACGTTTTTGGGGTCCATATCCTCTCCGTCTACCTCTTACAAGAACCGGTTCGGCTGGAACTTTACGTAATTAAAGTCGAAGCACAAGTTACCCCTGCAAGTCTCTTGGGACTTGTGGCGACATTGTTCTTCGTACTAAAAAAGGGGTAAACAACTCATGTCAGTAATTTCCATGAAAAACCTTCTGGAAACCGGAGTTCACTTCGGTCACCAGACAAGAAAATGGAATCCGAAAATGGCTCCCTATGTCTTCACAGCAAGAAACGGGATCCATATCATCGACCTTCAAAAAACCGTTCAAAAAGCGAAAGAAGCTTATGACGCGTTGAAGAAGATTACTTCCGAAGGAAAAAAAGTCCTATTCGTTGGAACTAAAAAACAAGCGAGAGGAGCGATCGAAAGAGAAGCACTCCGTTGTAGCATGTTCTTCATCAATAACCGCTGGCCGGGCGGACTTTTAACTAACTGGAATACAGTTAAAAAATCCATCGCTCGTTTGAAAAAACTAGAGGGAATGGAAACAGACAATACCTTCGAAAAAGAAGTAAAAACTAAAAAAGAAGTTTTATCTCTTCGTAGAGAGCTAGACAAACTCCGCAAAACTCTGGGCGGGATCAAGGACATGACTAGCATTCCTGAAATTCTTTTCGTGATCGATCCTAAGAAAGAAGAGATCGCAGTTAAAGAGGCCCGTAAACTTGGTCTAAAAATTTTCGCAGTAGTTGATACTAACTGTGATCCTGAATTGATCGACTATCCAATCCCAGGTAATGACGACGCGATCCGCGCGATCTCCTTATTCCTCGAAACCATGTCTAATGCGGTGATCGAAGGAACAGGTGGAGTTGTAGAACAACCTCGCTTCAGCGAAGATCTTGATTCAGAAGCACTTGCTTTGGAATACCAAGGTGAATACGACGAAAGTGGTAAGTTCATCATGGACGAGGATCCAGTCGGAGCTAAAAAAGAAGATCCTGCTGCTACTGCAGCGGCGGCTCCTGCTACTGAAGCTACTCCAGCTCCAGAAGCTTCCTCTACAATTGAAATCGATAAAGCCGAGTAAGAGGGAAGATCATGTCAGCATCTACTACCGACCTTATTAAGGAACTAAGAGACCGCACCGGTGCGGGATTGATGGATTGTAAAAAAGCTCTTCAAGAGAATAGTAACGATCTAGATAAATCTGCAGATTGGTTGCGTGAGAAAGGGATCGCAAAAGCTTCTAAAAAAGCAGGACGCGTGACCAAAGAAGGAAGAAACATTTCCTATATCCACGGAGACGGAAAGATCGGAGTTCTACTCGAGCTCAACTCTGAGACTGACTTCGTTGCACGTAACGAGGCTTTCGAAGCTTTAGGAAAAGAGATCTGTCTGCAAATCGCAGCCATGGCTCCACTATACGTAAGCGAAGAACAAGTTCCTGCAGAAGATATCGAGCGTGAAACTAAGGTTTTGGAAGCTCAATTAAAAGAAGAAGGTAAAAAACCGGAGCAGATCGAAAAGATCATTCCGGGAAAAATCAAAAAGTATTACTCTGAAGTATGCCTTTTGAACCAAGCCTTCATCAAGGATAACACTAAGACCGTTGACGATCTGGTTAAGGAATCCATCGCGAAATTCGGTGAGAATATCATCGTAGCTCGTTTTGCTCGTTTCCAGGTAGGCGGCGCTTAAACCTTGGCGGAAGAAACTTCTAAGTATAAGCGGATCTTAATAAAACTCTCCGGTGAGGCACTTGCCGGAGAGGGAGAGTTTGGGATTGATAGTAATAAAGCCCATTCTCTTGCAGAAGAGATCAAAGAAGTTCATTCTTTAGGAGTAGAGATTGCTCTGGTAGTCGGAGGGGGAAACCTGATCCGAGGAGCAAATCTCGCTAAGGTCGGAATGGACCAAGCCACCGCAGATTATATGGGGATGCTTGCTACCATCCAAAACGCATTGGCTCTTCAAGATGCTTGCGAGAAAAAAGGACTCTATACTAGAGTTCAATCAGCAATCGATATTCATTCAATCGCAGAAAGTTATATCCGCCGCAGAGCGGTCCGTCACTTGGAAAAGAAAAGGATCGTGATCTTTGCAGGTGGAATAGGTAACCCTTATTTTACTACGGATACTGCAGCAAGTTTAAGAGCTGTAGAAGTAGGATGCGAAGTAATCCTAAAAGCCACCAAGGTGGACGGGGTTTACGAAGCGGATCCTAAAAAAGATCCTAGTGCTAAAAGATATACTCATATCTCCTTTATGGAATCCATCAAACGTAGATTGAAAGTTATGGATTCTACTGCCCTCAGCCTCTGTATGGAAAACAATATGTCAATAATCGTATTTGACATTTTTAAGCGGGGCAATTTAAAAGATTTGGTTCTCGGGGACAAAAAAATAGGTACCCTGATTTCTAACTCGGAGGATATTCGGATCGATGGCGAATGAAGAAGTAATCAACGCAATGAAGTCCAAAATGGATAAAACCGTAGAACTCCTGAAAAAGGATTTCGCGGGAGTCCGGACGGGCAGGGCGAACCCTGCATTGATCGAAGATCTTAGAGTGGAATACTACGGAACTCCTACTCCAATCAATCAGTTGGGAAATATCTCCGCTCCTGAGCCTAGACTTTTGGTAGTTTCTCCTTATGATAAGGGAACTATGAAAGATATCGAGAAGGCAATCCAAGCTTCCGGACTAGGACTACAACCTACTAATGACGGGGTTGTAATTCGTATCATCATTCCAGAACTTACGGGCGAAAGACGTAAAGAATTGGCAAAAGTGGTAAAATCCAAATCGGAAGAGAAAAAGGTCGCTGTCAGAAACATCCGTCGTGATGCGATGGAAGATCTTAAAAAACATTCCGAAGGAATTTCCCAAGACGAATTGAAAACTCTGCAAGACCAGGTGCAAAAAATTACGGATTCTTATATTGATAAGGTTTCCGCAATTACCGCTGAAAAAGAGAAAGAAATCACTACGGTCTAAGCTTGGCTTCTTCCAAAAAAAAAATCCCCCGTCACGTGGCGGTCATCATGGACGGGAACGGAAGATGGGCGACATCTAAAGGACTTTCCAGATCCGAAGGACATAGGGCAGGAGCGGACGCAATAGATCGTCTCATGGACTCCAGTCTTTCTTTAGGTTTAGAAGTAGTCTCCCTATACGCATTCTCCACAGAAAACTGGAAACGTCCGATTACTGAGATCAGATCCATATTTAATCTGTTGGTAGAATTTATAGATTCTCGTTTGGATAAGATCAACGCCAGAGGGATCAGAATATTACATTCAGGTTCTAGGAAAAAGCTCAGCTCTTTGGTTTTATCTAAAATCGATCACGCCGCAGAGATCACCCGCAAAAACCGCAAATTAACAGTGAACTTCTGTTTAAATTACGGGTCTCAAGAAGAGATTTTAAATGCGTTTTCCAGATTAGTGGAAGAAAGAAAGAAGAAGTCCATCTCGATCCAAAAACCGATCAGCACGAAAGAACTCGAAAAATATTTGTATACGTACCCCCTTCCGGCAGTAGATTTATTGATTAGAACCGCTGGGGAGAGGAGATTATCCAATTTCCTTCTATGGCAATCCGCTTATGCGGAGCTTTTTTTTACTGAAAATCTTTGGCCTGATTTCGGAGACAAGGATCTGAGAGAAGCGCTAGATTGGTTCGGAAGAAGGACCCGAAAATTCGGAGGTTTAGAGAATGGGTGAAACTACAAAAAGGATCCTTTCGGCGGCTGTGCTCGTAGCCCTATACCTGTTCATGATCTTTTACAGGGATTTTTATTATCTACAGACTTTGGCGATACTTATAGTTGCAGGAACGATCGGTCTGACTGAATTTTATAGACTTTCCGACAGGGGCCAGGACGGAAGGCCTTTCAAAGGAACCGGGATATTCTTCTTTATTATAATATTATTAATTTATTATTTTAGATTTGTTGCTTCCCAAAATAAGTTCGAGCCTCCTATCTTCTTCCAGACACATTTCAAACTGTTTGTGCCTACTTTCGATGCGGTAACATTCTCCTTCGTATTACTTTTCCTGTTCAGTTTCCTTCTCCAAATCTTGAGAAGACCGCTAGATGGAGCAATCTTCTCGGTTAGTTCCACGATCTTAGGAGTGGTTTACGCAGCTCTTCCACTCGGACATTTACTTCTTCTTTTAGGAATGAATGAAGGGATCTACTATGTGTTCCTAGTTTCCGTTGCGACATTCCTCACCGATGTGGGAGGATATTTCGGTGGGCGTTGGTTTGGTAGAAATCCTGCAGGACTTGCGATCTCTCCTAAAAAAACCTGGGAAGGTTATGTTTCCGGGATCTTAGTTGCGATCGGTTCCGTATTCTTATTAAACTTTCTTTGGGAAAGAAGTACAGGTGTTGCGCCTTTAGTTTCTGGTGCGGAAGTATTTTTAGTTTCTTTGATTTTATCTTTGGTGGGGATCGTAGGGGACCTATTGGAGTCCGCCATGAAAAGGGACGCTAAGGTAAAAGACTCAGGGAATTTGATCCCAGGTCATGGTGGGATTTTGGATAGAGCCGACGCTTTACTTTTAACAGTTCCTATCCTTTATTTTTATCTGCAGATCAAGGTCGCCCTTGGATTTCCGGTCTAACTAACAATATGAAAAGAGGCGTCTCTATACTGGGTGCCTCCGGATCGGTAGGAGAGTCTACTCTCAAAATACTCCGCCAATTTCCGGAAGAGTTTCGGTTAGTTTCTTTTAGCGTACATTCCAATTTACAAAAAGCGGAATTGATCGCGAAGGAATTCCAACCGAATATTCTTTGTATTAGCTCCGACGCTGCAGACAGATCGATACTTGGAGATAAGATCGGAAATACAAAAGTATTGTACGGCCCCAAATGTTTAGAAGAGATCGTTTCAGCCCCCGAGATAGAAACAGTTGTCACCGCAGTTGTTGGTGCAAGCGGTATACGTCCTACTGTCGCAGCAATCCGTGCAGGTAAAAAAATAGGGATCGCAAATAAGGAAACCCTGGTAAGTTGCGGACCTTATATCAGAAGTTTATTACAAAATTCTAAATCATCTTTAGTTCCTGTAGACTCGGAACATAACGCATTATTCCAACTTTTAGAAAATATGAAGAAGGACTCACTCGAAAGAATAGTCCTGACCGCTTCCGGTGGACCTTTTCGTAAACTCCCAATAGAAGATCTTCCTAAGGTAACGATTGAGCAGGCATTAAAACATCCTACTTGGAATATGGGGCCTAAGATCACGATCGATTCTGCGGGAATGATCAATAAAGGTTTAGAAGTCATAGAGGCTCATTTCCTTTTCGGGTTCTCTTATGACAAGATAGGTGTCGTTATCCATCCTCAAAGTGTAGCTCACGGTCTTGTGGAAACAAAGGACGGGGCAAGTTTTGTGTATGCTTCCTATCCGGACATGATCTTTCCTGTCGCACATTCATTATATTATCCTAAAATAGTTCCTAAAGTTTTGAGAACTCATCCTGCTACTTCTTGGGGAACTCTGGAATTTTTAGAACCGGACATGGAAAGATATCCGGGTTTAGCTTTGGCATACGAGGCTGGGAGGGCAGGAGGAACCGCTCCTTCTATCTTTAATGCTTCTAACGAAGTAGCTGTGGAATTATTCTTACAAGGTAAAATTCTTTTTACAGAGATACCTTCTCTCATTCGAAATGTTTTGGAAAAGATCCCAAATTCATTCCCGAATGATCTGGAAGGATATGAAGAAGCCGATAGAAAGGCCAGAGAATTGGCCTTCTATTTCTCTAAAGATAAGGTAGTGCATTTATGTTAGCAGATATTTTTGGCATCGTATTCATG
This sequence comes from Leptospira hartskeerlii, assembly GCF_002811475.1. Lineage (NCBI taxonomy): Bacteria > Pseudomonadati > Spirochaetota > Leptospiria > Leptospirales > Leptospiraceae > Leptospira > Leptospira hartskeerlii. The sequence goes on along the minus strand of NZ_NPDL01000009.1, from coordinate 49,350 downwards.
TTAGCCCTTTGTATTTTTATCCATGAGCTGGGCCATTTGATCATGGGTTGGGTCGTAGGTGTTAAGGCCAGGATCTTCTCCATCGGTTATGGAAAAGGGATTTGGAAAAAGAAAATCGGCGAGACCACTTTTCAAGTCACTGGAATTCCGTTAGGCGGTTATGTTCTGTTTAAGGGCGACGAAGGAGGGGCATTAAAAGGAGAGAAGGGAGAATTTTTATCTACTCCTCCTCTAAAAAGAATGATCCCTGTTTTCGGCGGGCCGCTATTCAATTTAATCCTCGGGTTTTTTATTATCTTCGGTTTGTATGCGATCGGTTATTCTCCCGCAGGAACTAAAATTTATATAGAACCTGCCGTGTATGAATATTCTTCGGGCTACCAAGCAGGCTTAAGAAGCGGAGACAAGATCGTATCCGTAAACGGAACCAAAACAGAATCCAAATATGAATTATTATCCGAACTAGGACTTGCTCGAGGAAAAGATATCCAACTCAAAGTCGAAAGAGAAGGCAAGGAGTTGGAGTTCCATTTTGCAGATCCTCAGATAGGAGTGGACTTCGCAGGAGAAAGACTCGTGCAAGTGGACTTCGGATACGGGACCACTCTAAGTCACTGGTTCTTGAAAAAACTTTCTTTTTTGGATCCGAATGGAGAAGCAGCGGAATATAGAAAACAAAGAGAAAGAAAGGCTGCATTAGATCCGAAACTTTCTCCGAGAGAACTCGCTCTGCAAGAAGCAAGGTTGAACAAAGAAGCGATCGAATCTAGAGCTTTAGATTATCTGAATGATGGGGACAGGATCTTGTCCGTAAACGGGATAGAAGTTCATACTGTTCCAGAATTACAGCGCACTCTCGGAAAATTCCAAAACGAAAAAGTGAAATTGGAAGTAGATCGTAAAACGTATCCACTTCTCAATCCTTGGACCCGTGAAAAAGCGGAAGTGGAAATGACACCTCTCGGTGCATTCGTTGTCGAATTAAAGGATGTTCGAGACAGAAAATATCCAGAGATCCCAATTAGCACAATCAGTCTCAGAAGTCATGATCCTGAAATTAAACTCAAACTTTTAAGTTTAAAGATGGATGGTAAGTCTTTTGCAGATCTGGAAGATTTTAAAAAGACAGTCCAGGCTCAAATCGGTAAAAGAGTTCAGTTGGAAGTGCAGGGTCAGGTCTGGGATGCAACGCTCGGATTCTACCAAATCGGTCTTTTAGGTTTCACCGCTAAGATGCATGTGAAAGAGGAAAGTATGGACCGAAAACTTTCCTTCGGAGAGGCATTTTTACAATCCGGTAAAGACGTTGGAAAAATGATCAGCGATAACCTGAGGGGACTCGGGATGATCTTTTCCGGAAGATTGAAGGTAAAAGATAGTGTTTCCGGTCCTGTCGGACTTGCCAAAGTTTCCGTGCAATTTTTAGAAGACGGTTTTTACTCTTACTTCCAGTTCGTGGCATTTATTTCGATCGCTTTAATGATAATGAATTTACTTCCGATTCCTGTGGCCGACGGTGGACATATCGTTTTTTTCACATACGAGGCGATCGCCGGTAGACCTTTGCCGATGGCTGTTCAAGAACAGGTTTTGAGATTAGGATTTTTCTTCCTTTTATCCTTAGGCCTCTATGTGACTTATCACGATTTCTTAAGATAATCGAGAGTCATGAGAGCATCCAAATATTTAGTACCTACAGAAAAAGAAAATCCTTCGGACGCGGTAGTCGCTTCCCACAGGCTGATGATACGCGCAGGTCTGGTCCGAAAATCAGGCTCCGGATTTTACTTTTTCCTACCATTAGGGTTACGTATCCTTAAAAAAATAGAGAACATAGTCCGTGAAGAAATGGACGCAACCGGTGCATTGGAATTCGAACTTCCGATCATGACTCCATCCGAATTTTGGGAACAATCAGGAAGATGGAGCGTAATGGGTCCTGAGATGCTCAGAGTCAAAGATCGTCATGACCAATGGTATGCACTTGGTCCCACTCATGAGGAATCTTTTTCTTATTTAATAAAACCTCTACTGAAATCATACAAGGATCTGCCGATCAATGTGTATCAGATCCATACCAAATTCCGAGACGAGATCCGTCCTAGATTCGGGGTGATCCGTTCCAGAGAGTTTATTATGAAAGATGCATATTCTTTCCATCTGGATGATACTTCTCTCGATGCTACTTATCAGGATATGAGAACTGCTTATCGCAAAATTTTCCAGCGATGCGGTTTGAAAACTATTCCAGTCCAAGCTGATTCGGGAACAATGGGCGGTTCCGCTTCCGAAGAATTTATGGTGGTTTCTCCTATCGGGGAAGAGACACTTCTTCTTTGCGGTTCTTGCGGTTATAATTCAAACAGCGAAAAAACTCCATTTATTGCAAAGGTCGAAGATTCTCCAAAGGGTCCTAAGGACAAAAAGGAAGTGGGGACGCCAGGCAAAAAGTCTATAGAAGATGTTGCTTCTTTCTTAAATGTTCGCCCTCAGGATACGATTAAGGCAGTCGCTTTCCAAAATGGAAAAGAAAAACTGTTGGTATTCCTACGTGGGGACTTAGAGCTGAATGAACACAAACTTAAGTCTTATTTAAAATGGTCCGACCTGGACATGCTCCCGGAAGCAGAATTAAGAAATTCTAATTTAGTTCCTGGATTTATCGGTCCTTCCGATGTCGGGGCCGGGTTTAAGGTAATTTTAGATTCTTCTATCCAAAAAGACGGAGCTTATGTGGTCGGTGGGGGAAAAGAGGATTTCCATATCCAAGGATATGTTCCTTCTTCCGAGATCAAGATCCAATACGAAACTGCTGATGTTGCTCTTGCAAGAGAAGGGGATCCTTGTCCTACTTGCGCAAAAACATTAAAAGCGGAGAAGGGAATAGAAGTAGGTCATATCTTCAAGCTCGGAGATAAATATACTAAATCTTTCCAGATCCAGGTGTTGGACCAACAAGGTAAGGCAAAAACTCTTACCATGGGATGTTACGGTATCGGTGTAAACCGTACTATGGCCACTGTTATTGAACAATGTAACGATGATAAAGGGATCTACTGGCCAATCAGTATTGCTCCTTTTGAGATCGGTCTTGTAACTCTCACTAAGGGAGAAGAGCAGGATGCAAAAGCATTAGAATTTTACGAAAATCTAAAGAACGAAGGTTTCGAGGTATTCTGGGATGAAAGAGACCTCGGGCCTGGATTTAAGTTCAAGGATTCTGAACTGATCGGTTTCCCGATCCGTATCACAGTTGGGAAAAAGTTTTTCGAATCAGGAGAAATTTCCATCTATAATCGTAAGTATGATAAGGATGAAACTTTCAAATTCACAGACTTCGATGATCTGAATACCAGAGTGGAAAACCTACGTCAGGAATTATACCAGGAGTTGTTGGGAGATTAATCCCTTCAAAAACTGTCATGGCTAAAGAACGCAGCTTCACTGAAAAAGAAGGATACTTCGGAGATTTTGGAGGAAGATATTCCCCTGAGATCCTAACCGAAGCGTTGATCGAGTTGGAAGAAACTTACAATAAACTCCGTAAGGATAAAAAGTTCCAAAAGGATCTGGAGTTTTATAGAAGGAATTATATCGGAAGACCTTCTCCTCTGACCTACGCAGAGAAGCTGACCAAGGCCTGGGGCGGAGCTAAAATCTGGCTAAAACGCGAGGATCTGAATCATACCGGCGCTCATAAGATCAATAATACGATCGGCCAAGCGCTTATTGCAAAGGCAATGGGCAAACGTAGGATCATTGCGGAAACCGGAGCAGGTCAACATGGCGTGGCAACTGCAACAGTTGGCGCATTATTCGAATTTGAAACCGCTATTTTCATGGGGGAAGAAGATCTTCGCCGCCAAAAGCTGAATGCGATCCGTATGCAGATGCTCGGCGCAAAAGTAATCGGAGTTTCTTCCGGAACTGCAACTTTAAAAGACGCTACTTCGGAAGCGATGAGAGATTGGGCATTAAATGTTTCTAATACTCATTATATAGTAGGTTCTGTGATCGGGCCTCATCCTTTTCCTACAATCGTCCGCGATTTCCAAAAAGTAGTGGGAGAAGAGTCCAAGAAGCAGTTTAAAAAAGAGAACGATAAGCTTCCTGATGCTGTGGTTGCATGTGTAGGCGGCGGTTCCAACGCTATGGGAATGTATTACGCATTTCTAAATGATAAAAAAGTAAAACTCTATGGAGTGGAAGCAGGGGGAAGGGGGACTTCTCCTGGAGAACATTCTGCCACAATGCTTTTCGGTAAGACCGGATTTTTACACGGGACCAAAACCTTAGTCATCCAGGACGATGGAGGTCAAGTAGTTCCTGCACATTCCGTTTCTGCCGGATTGGATTATCCAGGCGTGGGACCCGAACATGCTCATTTACATTCTACCGGAAGAGTAAAATACGAAACTGTTTCGGACCAGGGTGCCTTAGACGCATTCATGGAAGTTTGTAGGGTAGAAGGTATCATCCCTGCATTAGAAACTGCTCATGCTTTTCGATTTGCAAAGGATCTTGCGAAGGAACTAGGAAAGAAAAAAGATATTCTTATCTGTCTTTCAGGAAGAGGAGACAAGGACGTGGCAGAAGTAGCAAGACTTGTTGGTCTTTCTCAAGGAGATTTGATTTGAGCGCGATTAAGAGCGTTTTTTCAGATTCTAAAAGCGCATTCATTCCTTATATTTCTTTAGGAGATCCGAACTACGATCTCTGCGTAGATTGGGCGGATGCTTTGATCAGAGGTGGCGCCGATATTTTGGAACTTGGGATCCCATTCTCAGATCCTGTCGCTGACGGACCTGTGATCCAAAAAGCATTTAAACGTGCGCTTGCAAACCCGTTCTCTATGGATACAATTTTGGAAACAACGGAGAAGATACATTCTTTACATCCTCATATTCCTCTGGTGTATCTAACGTATTTTAATCCTATCTTTCATTACGGTTTTGAAAAGTTTGCAGAGAAGGCAAAAATCGCAGGTATCCAAGGTATGATCATCCCCGATCTTCCTTATGATACCCCTGAGACAGACGAATTATTCAAATCTCTGAAAAGAAGAGGAGTAGATCTGATCCATTTGGTAACTCCAGCTACTCCCCTAAATAGAATGAAAGCGATTAGAGACTTTGCTTCCGGATTTATCTACTACGTGACTTCTTACGGAGTAACCGGCGAAAGAAAATCCATCTCGTCCGATCTGGAAGACAGGATCAAAACCACTAAGGAAGTTTTTTCCCTTCCTGTGAGCGCAGGATTTGGGATCTCGGCTCCTGATCAGGCGAAAGAAATTTCCGGGTACGCGGACGGGATCATTATAGGTTCCGCAGTGCAAAGGATCATAGAAGAGAATGGTTCTAATCCGACTCTTTGCAGAAGAAAACTGGAAGAATACGCACAATCGATTTCCGGTTCTTTGAGAGGAAAAAACCGCTAAAATTCTTTTTCCTAGTCGATATTTTCTTTCCTGAACTGGGAAGAAAATTGACGAAACCGTCCCGGTAGAGAGAATCTTCCGGATCGGAGGAAAGAATGAGCGAGTCCAAACCAGCCCAGAAATTTACCGTAGTGGATATTATTTTCGGGGTAACAACGTCCCTCGGAATTCTGGCACATTTTTATTACGCGTTTTTTTCCGAAGCTGAGTATTCACTTCAACTTCTATTATTGGGCGCACTTCTTCTATTTTCTTCCTCTTACTTCTTCTATAAAACGATTACCAAGGTTTCCAAAAATCCTCAGTTAGTAGGAAGTCTTTGGTTAGCAATTATAGTATCCTTAGTTTGGTTCGATCTATACGTTGCGTTCACTCCTGTTTCCGAGTTAGAAGAAAGTTCCATCTCTTGGAGATTTAACGTTCTTCGTAATCAAACCGATGCAAGGGTGGAGAAGGAATCGGACAAAGGAGACTTGGAGCAGATCCAATTAAAGCCTCCTGAAAAAGCAAGAAGGGACATCAATATTATCGGGATCACCACTAAAACCTTGGACCAACTAGGCGGTGTATGGCCACTTCCTTGGAAATATTACGCAAAGATAATAGATAAATTCGCTACTTCTACCAACCATCTAATGTTCGACGTTTTCTTCCTGGATTATAAGCCGGGGCAAACAGATGAGATGGCTAAAGCTCTTTCCGGAAATCCAAGGGTTATGTTCGACTACCCTATGGAAACCAGTTTGGAATCCAAGAGCACAATTATCAATTTAGAGAAAAGAACTGAAATTCTTCGCAAGTTCAAATTGGAGAATGTAAAGGACGAGCAAACCGGCCTTTCTTGGTTAAAATTCCCTCAGGCTCCAATCGAACCGATCGGCGAAAAATCTTCCGGTTTAGGTTTTGCGAATATTAAAAAAGATGAATCCGGTCTGAACCGTAAAATGCCTATCGTTGCCAAGATCTTAGGTTCTGGTGCCGGTAGAGAAGACGAGTATTATCCTTCTATCGATCTTGTAATCGCTTGTAATTACTACGGAGTGGATGTTAAAAAAGATGTAGAAGTGGCCATGGGCGAATATGTGAAGATCAAAAATATTCCCCAAAAGAATATAAGCTATTTCGACCGTAAGACCTTAAAAATGGTCACAGAAGATGTCATGGCTAAGCCGAATGATACTCGTGAGATTACCATTCCGATAGACGAGTATGGTCAAATGGAGATCAACTTCCCTGGAGGATTATATTCTTATAATACTACCGAGTTCTTCGAAGTATCGGAAGGCTGGGATAACGAGACCGCTACCCAGGTGAATAATAATATCTTCTTAGTAGCTATGTTTTATGCTACGGGAAGAGGTGCCGCAAAAGATACTCACTTGTCTCCTTTTGGAGATATGTCCGGGATCGAACACCACGCTCATGCGATCAATACGATTCTGAACCAGGATTTTCTTTGGGACATGCCATTGGCGGGCAACTTCCTAATTTTCTTCTCCATGGCGTTTGTCGTGGGATTGATCCTGCCTAGAATGAAAACCTCTTGGGGATTTTTGTTCATCATCGGTATTGCACTTTTATACAGTGTTGTCACATTATATGATTTCTCTGAATTCAATATAGTTCACGTATTCCCATCCGTGATCGTAGAGCAGTTCTTCATATTCGTGGGGATCATCGTTTATAAGATCTTAACGGAAGAAGAGAACGTAAAATATATCCGCACAACATTCTCCAAATTCGTTTCCAAAGACGTTGTGGACGAACTTCTCAAAAATCCGGAAAATCTAAACTTGGGAGGATCCAAGAAGGACATTACCATTTTCTTCTCGGATATCCGCGGATTTACCACCATGTCTGAAAAAATGGGTCCGGAAGAACTGGTCCAATTCCTGAATCAGTATCTTTCGGAAATGACCGAGATCATTATCGAGTTCAAGGGAACGATTGATAAATACATGGGGGATGCGATCATGGCTTTCTGGGGGGCTCCGGTTCCTCTAGAAGACCATGCTTATTATGCCTGTGCGGCTTCTCTCGCTCAGATGAGACGACTCGCAGTCTTGAAGGAAGAATGGAAAGCAAGAGATCTTCCTGTGATGGACATCGGTATCGGATTAAATTCCGGACCGGCCGTCGTTGGAAATATGGGGAGTTCTCACCGGATGGACTATACTTGTATGGGAGATACCATTAACTTGGGATCTCGTCTGGAAGGATCCAACAAGGAATATGCCACAAATATTATTATTTCGGAATATACATACGAAAAGGTCAAGGACCGCATAATTGCCAGAGAATTAGATCTAGTCAAGGTAAAGGGTAAAACCAAGCCTGTCCGGATCTATGAACTGATCGACTTAGTGAACGAAGAAGACCTAAAACTTCTGAGAAAACCTTTGCATTCGGTAGAGCAGTCCTGATGACCGTTAAAGACGGAATACATGCAACAGGAATATTCGTTATTGAACGGGATCCGCCTTCCGGTGGATCTCAGAAAATTGCCTCTCGAGGAACTGCCTAAACTCTGTTCCGAGATCCGAAATTATATCATTGATACTCTCTCCGGGATCGGAGGGCATTTCGCAAGTAACCTGGGAGTTGTTGAACTCACAGTCGCTTTACATTACGTTTTTGATACTCCTAAAGACAGACTGATCTGGGATGTAGGACATCAAACATATCCCCATAAGATCCTTACCGGAAGAAAAGAAAAACTTTCTACGGTTCGTAAATTCAAAGGACTTTCAGGTTTTCCGAAAAGAGAGGAGTCTGTTTACGATCTATATAATACAGGCCACGCTGGCACTTCTATTTCGCAAGCATTGGGAGAAGCTGTAGCTAGGGATCTGACCGGAAAAAATTACTCAGTCGCAGCAATTATCGGGGACGCATCCATCGCTACTGGAATGGCTTTGGAAGCGATGAACCACGCTGGACATCTTAAAAAAGATCTACTCGTGGTATTAAACGACAACTATATGTCTATCTCCAAGAATGTCGGGTCCATCTCCAACTACTTGAATAATATCATCAGCTCTCATTTCTATCTGAACTGGAAAAGGATATTTTATACTTTTCTAAAATGGTTCCCTATTGTTGGACCTGCTATGGAGAGCTTTTTCAAAAGGGTAGAAAAAGGATTTAAAGACGTTTTCACTCCTGGCGGACTTTTCGAGGACCTAGGTTTTATTTACATTGGACCTGAAGACGGTCATGATGTGGTTCGTCTAGTTACTATGCTGAGAAAGATCAAGACTATGAAAGGGCCTGTTCTTTTCCATACGATCACTCAAAAAGGAAAAGGATATGTTCCAGCGGAGAAGGACCCGATCAAATACCATGGAGTAACGCCATTTCGCAAGGAAGATGGCGCCATGGAATCAGGAGATTCTTCTAAAATTTCTTACTCTAAGATAGTAGGTAAGGTGCTTTCGGATCTTACGGAAAAAAATCCGCGAGTTGCAGCTGTCACTCCTGCAATGATAGAAGGTTCCGGACTCGGAGAATATGTTTCTAAATTCCCGGACCATGTATACGACGTGGGGATCGCAGAACAGCACTCTGTCGCTTTTGCTGGAGCAATGACTAACGGGGATGTGATCCCTTATATGTGTATTTATTCCACCTTCTTGACAAGAGGGATGGACCAATTGGTAGAAGATGTTTCTCTAATGAATCTTCCCGTTCGATTCGTAATCGATAGAGCAGGCTGTGTCGGACCGGATGGAGAGACTCACCAAGGATTATTCGATCTAAGCTACCTTCTATCCTTGCCGAATATGGATGTGTTTGTGCCTTCTTCGGGACAGGACCTGGTGGATTCACTTAGGTTTATGGAGCATTACGACAAGTCTCCGATTGCGATCCGATTCCCTAAGGCAAATGTGGAACTTTCCGGTTTAGATTTCAGCGCGGAGAAGGACCTAAAACCTGGAAGTTTTAGAGTGCTGCAAAGAGGGACCGACATCGCTCTTCTCTCCATCGGTTCCATGTTGGAAGAAGCCCAAAAAGCTACGAGTCTATTGGAACAGGAAGGTTATTCAGTCACATTGATCGACCTGGTCTGGCTCCGACCTTTGGGTAAAGAGGCTCTGGACGAGGAACTTTCTCATGTACGTCATTTTGCAATCCTGGATGAAAGTTATTTAGATGGTGGAGCTTCCGGCTATTTACTGAACCGGATCTCCCCTGAGTATTTAGGACGTTTTATCAAAACATTCGCATTCCCTTCCGAGGTAATCCACCACGGGGAAAGAAAGGAAATTTTCACTGAGTACGGATTGGACGCTCAGAGTATCTCCAAGTTTCTGCGGGAAAATGTAAAGAAGGAAGTCCTACACGGAAAACGGAATTAAGCTATTTCGAGAGGCGTCCGAAAATAAAAATAAAAACGGGTAGATAATTGGAAAACCTGACGCCTGAAGACAAGCTAGAAGCATCTAAATTTTTTTATAGAACCGGCGATTTGGATCGTGCGGAATTCCTACTGAAGTCCTCTTTAGAAGATACCGAAAGTCATGAGACCTATTTTTTTCTGGGTCTGATCGAAAACCAAAGAAGCAATTGGAAAAAAGGTCTGTACTATTTCTACCGTTCAGTAGAAGTGAATCCTGAATACGGGAATCCTTGCAACGAGATAGGGATACTTCTTCTTCGTATGGGAAGAGAAAGAGAATCCGTTTTCTGGCTGAAAAAATCTCTTCGCTGCACTTTAAACGACGCACCCCATATTTCACTTTTTAACCTGGCTACTCTTTACAAGATCTGGAATCGTCCGGAAAGATCATTGCAATATCTGCATAAGGCAATCGTAATGAAGCCTGATTTCGAAGAAGCAAAACGTTTGAGAGAAGAACTCAACTCGGCGATCTAAGAATGTCTAACGAACCAATCATTATTCGCCCTGCAAGACTGGAAGATGCGACCTCTGCTGTTCCTTTGATCTATAGTTCCGGGCCTGCTGCCTGGGACTATGTGTTCAATGAGGGAAAAATTTCCGCTCAGGATTTTCTGATCCAATCCTTCCAGGGAACTAAGAATACATTCAGTTATAAAAATCATTATTTGGCTGAAAAGAAGGGCGAAGTTGTAGGAAGTATCGTTATATTCCGTTCCGAAAACTTCTTCTTTCAAAATGCTGCGACAGCAGGAAATATTTTTCGTATTTACAAGTTCAGTGCTCCTAAGGTTGCAGTTCGCGGACTGAGCATGGAAGGAATGATCCAACCTCCTAAATCAGGCCGATTATATCTGGGCCATATCGCTGTTCCTCAATCACAAAGAAGACAAGGAATCGCGGAGAAGTTGATTAGATTTGCAATTTCGACTTACCCAGGTTACGATAAAATTTCCTTGGATGTTTCCCAAGAGAATCCAAATGCTCAAGGCCTCTATAAAAAATTAGGTTTTGAGGTCGTTGAGGCCAGGAATTTCTCCGGGCCAAAAGGTTTAGTGCCTAACCATTATTATATGGAAGCGAATCGCTCCTCCTTCTAAAATCCATTTTATACTTTCCCGATCTATAAACTGGAACGACAAATCGCCGGATTTATAATATACTTTTCTGACGTACTCATTAAAGGGAGAAAAGAATGGAATTTGCTCCGGAGATGTTGGAATACGCAAATCTGATTTCCTCTAAGGGACTCACAGGTTTTACCCAAGGAAGTATCCAGGAAAGAAGAGACGGTTATTCCGCAATCGGAGAACTTTTGGGAGAAGGTCCGCTCATGAGAGAGGTTCAGGATATCTCGATCCCTTCCAAAATCGGAAATGTATTCGTAAAAAATTATATTCCAAAAACGGGACCTAAATCCAAAATTCTATACTTTCATGGCGGGGGATGGGTAGTCGGAAGATTAAAAGATTTCGATCCATTTGCGCGTAAACTCGCAGAGATCACTTCGAGCATCGTATCTTTAGTCGATTATAGATTGGCTCCCGAGTTTCCATTTCCTCTGCCGTTAGAAGATGCATATACCTCATTGGAATGGATCTCTTCTCAAAATGAGAATGTCTGGAAAAATCTTCCATTAGTGGTGGCAGGCGATAGTGCCGGAGGGAACTTAGCTGCTTCTACCATTATGAGAGCTAAAGAAACATCCGGTCCTAAGATCGATCTACAAATTCTGATCTATCCCGTTACCGAAGCTATTTGCGATACTGATTCTTATAAAGAATTCGAATTAGGTCCTGGTCTTACTAAAAAAGATATGGAATGGTTTATTTCTCAATATCTGCCAAATCCAAATACAAGATCGGATCCAAAAGTTTCTCCATTATACCAATCCGATTGGAAGGAACTTCCTCCCGCGATTGTGTTTATAGCAGACATTGATCCTCTACGAGACGATGGAAAATTATATGCAGAAAAATTAAAGGAAGCAGGAGTTTCTGTTTTATTCAAAGAATTCCAAGGGTATACTCACGGATTTTTTACAAAGGTGAATCTTCTTAAAGCTCCTGAAGAAGGTTTAAGAATGATTTCAGATGAAATGGATCGGATCTTCAAACAAAAAGAGTGTATTTTAGAAAAATGAAAAGTGTTAGATTAGTGGAATTCGGATCCGCTTTACAATGGGAAGAAAAACAAGATCCAGAACCGAAAGATTCAGAAGTATTATTGGAAGTGATCTCTTGCGGAGTATGTCATTCGGATCTCCATTTAAGAGACGGATATTATAAGATAGGTGGAGAAGAAAAACTATTCGTAAAAGACAGAGGTGTCAAACTCCCTATTACTCCAGGCCATGAGGTTGTAGGTAAGGTCTTAAAAGTCGGATCTAAAGTTTCTTCCGTTTCTGTGGGAGAAACCAAATTAGTATACCCTTGGATTGGATGTGGTTCTTGTAAAGAATGTGCATCCGGAAATCCTCAACTTTGCTCCTCTCCTAGGTCGCTCGGGATTTATCAGGACGGCGGTTATTCGGATCGGATCTTAGTTCCGGATGAAAAATGGCTTTTGGATATTTATGATCTTTCTCCTGAATACGCATGTTCTTATGCATGTGCTGGGCTTACTGCATATGGTGCTTTGAAAAAATCTCTTCCACTCAAGAAAACGGATTCTTTGGTGATCATTGGAGCAGGTGGGCTTGGAATGTTCGCTTCTCAATTGGTTCCACTTCTTACAGAGGCAAAAGTGATCTTTTTAGATCTGGATGAGTCTCGTTTGGAAAAACTAAAAGAACTTGGATTTTATACAGTTCCTTCTTCTCATTCTGATCCGGGGGCCGAGGTCAAAAAAATTTCAGGTGCTTTGGGAGTATCTGCAGTGATCGATTTTGTAAATAATAGCTCCACTTCTTCCTTGGGATTTTCTCTTTTGAAAAAGAATGGGACATTGATAGGAGTAGGACTTTTCGGGGGAGAGTTGAAAATTCCGACTCCAATTCTTTCTTTAAGAAGTTTAACTGTTCGAGGAAGTTATACGGGTTCTCCGGGAGAATTGAAGGAGCTCCTACAGCTAGTCTCTAAAAATAAAATACTTCCCGTTCCGGTTCAGATTAGAAATTTGAAAGATGCTAATTCTGCTTTGAACGATCTATCTTCCGGAAAAGTGTTAGGAAGATTGGTGTTGTCCGGAAAATCGAACTGATCTATTTTTGGAATTCTTTAGGAAGAGAAACATTTGGATGTTCTCCGGTTTCCAAGATCGGGATTTCTTTGTTTTGGACGATTAGTTTTAGTCCTTGTGGAGATTCGGACAAATATTCGCTTAGTATAGAAGAAACGTTTCTTGCGATCTTATATTTTAGAAAAAGATGATCCTTTTTCCTGGCGAATAATTCTCCTTCCGAGTCTGCTGCGATCTGCAATGATGAGAGCGGCAATTCTTCGCCTGAATCGCTTAAAAAATAAAATTCTCCATCCTTCTCCCAGACCCTGATAAGATTTAATGGATAACCGAATAATTCTAAATATCCGTTTTCTGAAAATTCTCCGTACTGATTGTCTATATAGATCCCGTCTTCCGCTTCTTTCAGATTCTTGCGGAAATATTCCAAAATATCTTTTTGTTCAATCTTTGCTTCGCGGAAGATCCAGTCTCCGTTAGGCAAAACCTTGATCTCGCTATTTAGACGCCTTGCCATTATTCTTCTTCCCTTTCTCTATAACGGAATGCAACTCCTTCCAAAACTTTTGCATCCTTCCCGATCTCGGCCATACTAGTTGTATAACCTTCTGTAGTGCCGGTTTGGAAAATTGTAGGAGGAACGGGGACCAGTCCCACATTTGCGAGGTACATTCCGTCCATACCTCTATCAAAAAGTTCTTTCTTAATCTTTTCATAATAGAACTTTTCTATCCTGCCGTCTCCAAAGTTCCTAACGATGATCCTTCCGTAAGTTTTGTAATTCCTACGCTTGGGTGGATGTTTCAGGATCTCTATTTGCTCCCAGCCTGGCTTATGGGAAACGAGTACAGTTTCTTTCTGGGTCCCTTCCTGGATGAATTCCACGGAAAAGCAGGAAACCAAGGTTAGGCAAGATAGCGTCAGGATTCCCTTCCAAACCTGAATATTGATTCCGGTCCTCGAGCCAGTTAAAATGGAGAGAATGGCCATTCCTCCCCATTCAAGGAGCGCACATTCCGGGGACAAGCGGTTTTTTTGCATAGCCAAAAGAGGGTTTTTCAGACTTGGTTTTTTTTTATATACTCTCCCCGGATACCCGGTAAATTCTCGCGAAATTCGGAACCTCGTTTAAGCTGGTTCCTCCGGGCTACCAAAAACTCGTATGGAAGACATAGATCTAAAAAAACGCGCGAGAGAAAACGTTTTAAAAATAGGGTATTGTACTCTAGACGAGCTGGAAGAGAAGGTGAAAGCCTTCCGGGTGATGAACCAGAACGCCGCCAAGAAAAGATACCTTATTACTAGAGAACCTATCGCCGATTCTTCCGGAAAAATTCTGGTTCCGAAAGCGGCAGAGATAGATATCTCTACAGCAAAATTACTTCGTCGTCATTTTAAGCCGACCAGTGAATTCAAAACTTTCCAACCTGACGAAGGTATCGTGATCATCTCCGATATGACTTCCGCAGAAGGAGTTTCCTTCACTATGGACATCGTGACCCAGATCATGAACTTGGGTGGTGGTGCATACGAAGGATTTATAGATCGTGTGGATAGTTTTGGAGATTTTATCAATCTTCTCAAAAAGTCATTATTTCCTAGGCTGATCATCATTGGTTATATGCCACAGGATAAGATCCAAGGCGAGTTATTGAACTTCGTTCGAGTGAAACGAGTGGATAATTATCTGAGAGCCATGGAGCTTACCCACACTGCATTTAAACCTCAGGCTTATTTTCCGAAAATCCGTCAGATTGAAATTTCCCAAGAAGATCCTAAATCTTGGGGGCGTTTTGTCGTAGAGATCGTAAGAGAATACACTCGCCCTTATCTGTTGGAAGACGTTTAATTCTACTCTGAGTACGACTCAACTTCATATTTCTAATATTTAACTTGTAACTTTTGTTGTTTCAAGTAGTCTAAGGATATAAATCTAACGCGGACCGAAATAGGTTTAAGGATCCAAATGAGTAATATTTCCGAAACAGTACTCGTGACCGGGGCTTCCGGCCACCTAGGAAAAATTGTCCTAGAAGAATTATTAAAAAGAGGCCATAACAAGATTATCGCTACGACTCGTAAGCCTGAAAGTTTAGAGGGCTTTGCAAAAAGAGGAGTCACAGTAAGAAAGGCGAGTTTTGACGATCCTGCAAGTTTAGTTTCCGCTTTCCAAGGAGCGGATCGGATCTTGATCGTGAGCACGGACAATATAGGAAATAGGATCCCGGAACATAGCGCCGCAGTCGATGCAGCAGTAAAGGCAGGTGCAAAACGAGTTCTTTATACTTCTTTGACAAAGGCAGACGAAGTTCCGGTCACATTCGCCTTCGAGCATGAAGGAACCGAGGAAAAGATCAAACAAAGCGGTCTCGCATATACGATTCTTCGTAATAATCTCTATTCTGATTATCTAATACCTAAATTACAGCATGCAGTTGCGAGCGGTTCACTTTATGGTTCCGGAGGGAATGGGGCTTGTGCTTATGTTTCTAGAACGGATTGTGCAAAGGCTGCCGCGGCTGCTTTACTTTCTTCCGAATCCGGAAATAAAATTTTAGAGATCAGCGGACCCAAGGCTTGGACTTATCCTGAGCTTGCAAAATTTACCTCCGAATTGACCGGTAAACCGATTTCTTATGTGGATCTCCCCGCGGAAGAACTTTCTAAAGCTTTAGTCGGGGCGGGAGTTCCGAAACCAATGGCCGATGCTCTCGCTTCTTTCGATGTTTCTATTAGAGAAGGTTATTTGAAAGACGTGAATACATGGGCAAAAGATCTTATCGGAGATGTGCTTCAGGATGTAACTACGCTACTGAAGGAAAACAAATCAGCTCTGGCTTCTTAAACTCGATAGAATTCCATATTTTCGCGTAAAGGATCCGGAAGGCTTCCTAACGCGTTAATATACTTTTTGTATCTGTTTTCAAGCTCGGTAAACTTACGAGTTCGAATATTCACGAACCTGTTATTGATCTCACCGAAAGCAGGCATTTTGGAAACCTTCTCACGTATCGTTCTTGCGAAAGGAATGTGACGATAGAAAATTCCTCGGACTACTCGGTTTAATCTTTGCACACCTTCTGCTTCGTATTTGATCCAAAGCTGATAATCGTTT
This sequence comes from Leptospira hartskeerlii, assembly GCF_002811475.1. Classification (NCBI taxonomy): domain Bacteria; kingdom Pseudomonadati; phylum Spirochaetota; class Leptospiria; order Leptospirales; family Leptospiraceae; genus Leptospira; species Leptospira hartskeerlii. The sequence continues at coordinate 33,216 of NZ_NPDL01000009.1, read as the reverse complement.
GCAAAAATATCCCTTTCGTTGCGGAAACGTTTGAATTCCGCAGCTAACTTTTCTTTAATCTCTATGGAAAGATCTTTGTTCTTTTTATAGAACTGAACATAGTCCATATAATCGGCGGTAATGGACGGATTTCCTACGTTATTCCATTCTGGCCCTAAGATCGTTTTACAAAGCTCCCAGCGGAATGCTGCAAACGCGTCGATCAAAAGAGATTTCAGATCTCCTTGCACAAAAATCGGAAGAACGATCCTACCTCTACTTTCTTTAGAGCCGGAACCTCTGTGGATGGAAAGCTCCTGCCACATCATGATCTTACTGCCGATAGATGGAACGATTACGAAGTCAGGAACGATCGCTCTTTGAACGAACTCTTTATTAATCCCCATCTCAGGGTTATTATAGATCACCTCTCTGTTGAATACCGAGAAGTCTACTGCCATGATATCGTGGATCGTATCCGTAAGCATTTTTTTAGTAACGTATGCTTTTCCGAGAGGGATCTGAGAATGATACTTGGTCAGGATCGGTAAGTATGTAGCCAAGGAACCTGTCGTGAGTCGAACGTTTGCCTCATACATTGCACCGAATTCGAATTTTAATCTAGCTTCGGGATTGTCTATATCCGGAGGAAGGTCCGATTCTTTTTTGAAAACAGCATTTCGGTTGTCCATCTTGACTTTGTCGAAGAAGTTCTGACCAAGTTCATCCAAAGAAGTAGGGCATTCTCTTTTATAAATTTTTTCCAACCATTCTGTTCCATAATGGATCGGAATGTCTGAAACAGAAGTGATCGCGTCCTTGAATGTGGACATGAATACTAATTGAGAATCGTCAAGCATCGTTTCATCGAAGAAACCGTATTTCAACATCAGGTCTACAGGTTTCGGAACATTCTTCCCTGAGTTGACGTATTTTTGGAAACATGCTGCGTAAATATCGAAGTAGGTTTTTGTAATGGACCTTCTTAATTTACGAGTATCGTTGTCGGAATCCAATGGGTTCTTTAAGGATTTGAGTTTTACCATCATCGCGGAAAACTCTTTGATAGCGTCTCCCCCCATGCCGGAGAATTGGATGATCGTAGATGCTGAGTTCGCTAATTCTTTTCGAATTGCAGTCGCATCCGCAGACCCGTCGACAGAAATCCCGCTTCCATTGGATGCCGCTTTTGCAGTCGGGTTAGACGCCTCGAATTTTTTAGCAAGACTGGCGGTTTTTTCTATAAACGGTTTAATATTAGGAGAAGGGCTCGGAATCGCCGAACCGAAAAGTGCCTGATGACCAGCGAGTGCTCTTTCTATCTTTTGAGAAACGACTTGTAAAATAGGGACAACAAATTCTGGAGGAGCGGTTGCGTAACCGCTTGCAGCCATGTCCAGGATCAGGAAGTATTTTTCTGTAAGGCTTTCTACACCGCCTAAAAGCAGAGAGAAGTTTTCATCTAATTCTTCTAATATACTTTTGGCGTTTTCAGTAATATTGTTCTGCACTCTGCCGAGTTTGTCGCAGACATAGGAAACCATGCTTGGATCAGGAGCAAATAATTGCGCAAGAAGATTTGGATCCGCTAAGATTACCTTACGAACAAAATTGAATTCTCCGTCTTGGAATTCTATTTCTTCCGGATAATATTTAACCAAAAGTTGTGAATGATCTTCTTCTACATAATTTGCTGTTGGTCTTTCCGGAAGAATTCCGCCATTATCGAAATAATGTTTTAAATTTTCACGAGCAAGTCTTAAGACCGGATCTACAATTTCAGAACTTGGATCTGCGATCGGTTGTCCAGGTTTGATATCCGGAAAAACGCTAGGATTAAATTGATAATACAGAAGAGAAAGATTATCGTTTGTCTTTCCCATATCGGAGGCGATCTTTCTAAGTTGGTTCACCTTTTTGAAAGACTCCGTGATCTCTCTCAAAAGAGAACGACCCACCATAATCCCCAAGGAACTTCTGGCGGCGAGGGAGCGACCCACAGTTGACTGGGACATAACATATGTGGAGAGCACGCAGTCTTGTTCTGCAACAATCGTAAAAGGATAACGTCCGCTTCCGAAAAGTGCGGATGCGCCAGGAGTCAAATTTGCTCCTGAAATTTTGAATAACTCCAATTTTCTGGAACTGGGGCCATCTACCAAATAACGCAATGCTCCGCTATGTAATACGTTGAGGGAATTCGCGGCGCTTCCCTCCGGAAATAGAACCGTTCCGGCTTTTATTGTTACTTTTTGATTTGGTACGCTTGTATCTAATGCCATACGATCGCTGTTGGGGCAAATTAAGAAGAAAACTATCCTTCCCTAAGAATGGAAACTCTTTTTTAAAGGATTCTCTAAAAAGGACCTTATGGATAAGGCAAAAGATTTCCAAGACTAAGGCGCTCATAGTCCTGCTTGACTCCTTAACTTTCCTGGAAAAAACCTCTTTAGAAAATGAAAAAAAGTAAAATTCTCTCCAATGCGAAATCTATCGGGATGCTTACCAACCAGAGCGCATATGGTTGGAAAGGCGACTATCATTTCAAGATCATCCAGAAAGAATACGGACTCAAAAAACTATTTTTGCCTGAGCATGGACTTTTTGCAGAGCTGCAAGATCAGGTTTCTGGAAAAGGACTCATCTATGATTTAGGAGAAACTCAGATCTTAAATTTGTACGGAGATAATGAGGAAAGTCTCGCTCCTGCGGAAGAAGTTTTATCCGACCTGGACACATTGATCATAGATATTAGAGATGTAGGCGCTCGTTATTATACATTTTTGACCACTGCATTGTATGCAATGCAGGCGGCGGATCGACTCGCCAAAAGAGGAAAACCAAGACCTCGTATTTTAATATCGAATGCAAAAAATCCGGCAGGCGCTAAGTTAGAAGGCTCACCGTTAGAACAAAAATTTTCTTCATTTGTAGGGGTAGAAGGGACGCTGCACCGACATGGTCTCTCCGCTGCGGGCCTTTTAGAATATTATAAGGATAAATTTAATCTGGATCTGGAACTTTATCGATTGGATCTGTATCCAAAAAAGAGTTCTGAGTTTTTATGGGTTCCTCCTTCTCCCAATATTCCTGCTCAAACAACTTGTTATGTATACACAGGACTTTGCCTTTTAGAAGGAACAAATCTTTCGGAAGGAAGAGGGACCACTAGACCATTTGAAACATTCGGTGCGCCTTATATCAACGAGCTAGACAGATTGTTTCTCGAAAAACTACAAGAAAAACAAAAGGGAATTTTTAGGTTAAGACCTTTGAAGTTTATTCCAACCTTCCATAAACATGCCGGCAAAGTTTGTGGAGGTTACCAAATCTTATTAGATAAACCTAAAAAGTTTCATAGTTTATTGTTCGGATTATTACTCATCCGTACATTGAGAGAATTTTATCCGGACAAGTTTGAATTCCTACAAGGACCTTACGAATTTAGGTCCGATCTACCAGCGATCCAACTTTTAGTAGGAGATCAATTCCTTCTGGATTATCTGGATGGAAAAAGATCATACTCAGAGATTGAAGATTATATGGAAGATAGGGAAAAGAAATGGAAGAAGGTCACTAAGAATTACGATTGAAAGTAAATTTGTCGCTTCGATGTAGGAACTCCTACACATAGTTATTGAGATCGCCCCCGCCCAGGTTCGGGTGGGGGGAGTGGCTCGTGGGAGAGCCCGACCGCTATATCATAAAATTCAAATCTCTACAATTAAATTTTACTCCCTACTTTTGTTGGAATTCCAACAAAACTGAATCTCTTAGATTGGCAGCCTCGAAAACTCCGCCTTCAATTTTTGCAAATCACCAAGCAGATCGTTAGGCGCAGGACGAATATTCTTGGCCAGTTGCAAAGCATTTTCGATCAGATCCAAGATCAGTTTTTTCTCGGTTGTCGCTCTAATCTTAGGCATATGACTCCAATCCTTTTTGAATAAGGAAGCTTTTTCATCCACGATGGCGACTATCTTATTTAATGCTTGGATCTCTTCGTTCATGGTATCTCAAAAATTAGGAATTTCTAAAGAAATGTTTTCGCCTTTTCGGAGAATTTCCGCGTGAAAGGATCTTTTTTTTCCGCCTTGGAAAACACCGGTAATATTATTTAAAACTGATTTTTCCTGAGTTTTACATTCAGGAGGAAGATTAGAAAGAAGTTCGGGTGAAATTTCGTACCTGAAAAAATTCGTACTTCCAGGTGATAAATTTTTAGATGCCAAAGACCAGGAGTCTTCCAAACAATTCAAATCCCCACTTTTTATAAAAATTCGGATTTTATCTTCCGAATTCGGAAAAGATAGACTTTCAGTTCCTTTATTCTTTAAAAAAAGAAAGAAGGTCGGAAAGTCCTTTGAATTCTCCTTACTAGAAGTAAGTCGATAACTCACAAAATGGGAAGAAATTTCCTTCGATTCCGTTTGGCCTGAAAAGGCGAGAGGATTCAAAAGTTTGGCTACCACTGAAAATATAAATAGCAATAGTATAACGTCAAAAAACAGGATCAATTTGGAACGGTTGTTTGATTTGCCCGCATCCTTGCTTTTACGCAGAAAATCCTGGAATTCTTCCGGAGAGCGGGAATGATAGCCTTTACTCATTTTAGATATTCCTTGGCCCTTTTTCCATAAATTACTTTTTCCTAGAAAAGATTGCAAGCATTCCTCCGTAAATGATTAGGTTGCTTTACTTTTAAGAATCGTGCATACTTTGATCCGGAGCAATATCATGGAAATCGTAAAAGGAAAAGAAGCCACCATTCTTTTCGATGGCAAGAAATGTATTCATTCACGAAATTGTGTATTGAGTAGACCTGACGTATTCGTTCCGAATGTGGAAGGAGAATGGATCTTTCCCGACAAAGCAAGTGTAGAAGAGATCAAATCTTTAGCCTTGAATTGTCCGTCCGGTGCGATCCGTTTTGAGTCGAACGATCCTTCTTTTAAAGAAACTTCTCCCCCTGTAAACGTTTTACGGGTCAGGGAGAATGGACCTCTTGCGATTCATGCAGATATTGAGTTAGAGGGTGTGGAGAAGCAATATAGGCTTACACTTTGTAGATGCGGAGCTTCTACTCATAAACCATTTTGCGACACGACTCATTTGAGTATTGGATTTACCGCTACCGGAGAACCTGCTATCCAGGAATCTGAAGCATTGCCTGTTCGAAATGGAATTCTAAAAATTGATCCTACTAAGAACGGTCCTTTGAAGGTGGTTGGAAATTTAGAAATTTGTTCCGGAACAGGAAAAGTTACAAATAGAACCACCGAAACTTACCTTTGCCGTTGCGGTGGTTCTTCGAATAAACCATATTGCGATGGGACTCATCGCAAAATCAAATTTAAGTCTGAATGACTTACTCTGCGAATCTATCGTTTAGGGTCGCGCATAAGTGAGTCGCTTCTGCATCCGCACCGTATTCACAATAGCTAAGATACATGAAAGGGTTCACACTTAAGCTTGTATCGAAAACGGTCGGATCTTGATAAGTTGCACTCACAGTGAGTATATTCCCTGTTTGGGAATTTCTTCTAATTGCGCCGAATGCTCCCGGATATTTTTGTTTGATCAAAACAAAAACTGCTTGAACACAAGGGTTTTCCACTCCTCCTCCTACTAGCGGACTAAATGCATTACCCATTGCTAATAGATGTGCAGTCAGATCTCCGCTTTGGTAAAGTTCCAGATCTGCTACTGAGGATGTATCAATTTGAGCCTGACTATAAACAGTTGCTTTGACCGGTCCTCCAAAACCTAAGGGTGCATTTATGACGACCCAAGCATCTCCAGCAAATGGGTCACCTGCCCCTAAACCATTCGTAAGAAATGTTTGGCTTTCCGTAAGAAAAGTAGTAATCGGGTAGAATCGTGTATTTGTCATCCTTGCAGTGAATTCATCCGGTGAGTCCACATCAGGTAACGCATTCCAATTCTGGTCGTCTATCGCTTGTATCCAACTCGCGAATAAAGCGGATGTCCTTTCGCAGGCTTCTCCAGTTCCTCCTCCTACTGCATCCGTGACCGCTTTCGCCCTTACGAAGTCTGCTCTTTGCTTAGCCGCGTATTCCGCATGTGTGCTGCCTTCTAAAGTAGCTTGGTTGCATCCTATACTTGGAACTCCGTTGAGAGTTACTTCGTATCTGTTTACATCGCTCTTATAGGTGGCTTCCGCACAATGATCGCTTAACGCTTGCACGATCGCGAGCCCCATAAAACCGTTGGCATCGTTCTTGCTACTTCCTTGGCATGCAAAGAAGAATAGAAGAAGGGCGAGTGATATTCTTTTCATCGAGCCCATAAATTTTTCTCCTGGCTTTGTGTCGATTCGCCTTGGATATTATAGCGATCGTTATAATTATGAAATCTTTATTCAAGTTTCATATAACTATTGTTATGTGGCGAATTTTCTCGGGAGAAGTAATTAACAAAGATGTAATTTGATGGAATATTTTCTCACGCGAAGCCGCAAAGAGAGGAAGGGGTGTCACAAAGAATGGAATAAATATCTTTCTATCTTAGCGCTTTGGTGTGGAAACTTTTCTACTAAAAACCGTAAGACTCGATCAGTGTTCTGATCTTCTTACGGATCCTGCCCGCTGTAGGATATCCTTTGCATAATTCTGCACAATATAATAGAACACTTTGAGAAAGTCTGACTGATTCTACGATGTCTTCTCCTTTGGATAAGAAAAATGTTAGAATTCCTACGAGTAGATCACCTGTTCCCATGACAGCCAATTTGGGTTCTTGGAATTCCCAAAAGTATGAATTCCCTTCAGGAGTGAATAGAATAGAAACAGGTCCTTTTAGAAGTAAATAAGTTCCCTTCTCCTTTGCCCAAATATTTGCATCTTCTAATGCGGAATATTGGCTTTGGTATTTTTTTCCTGTAATAAAAGACCATTCTCCTAAATGAGGAGTGAGTATTGTGCGCGGGCCCAAATGTTTTTCATCCAAATATTTTAATGCACCTGCGTCAAAGATCAGAATTGTTTCTTTAGAAAAAGAAAATTGAGGAAGATCGGAAGAAGCAAGCCCAGGTCCAACACATACCACGCTTGCTTTTTTTAAAAAGGGGTAGTCCGAAATTTTTTTAGAACTTTCTAACGCGGAAACCATGAAGGAAGGATCTTTTTTGAGAACTTTTGTTAGAGTATTTGCAGAAGGAGTGAGGATTTGGGAAATTCCACCTCCTAATTCTTGAAAAGCGAGTGCGGAGGAAAGAATAGCTCCTGACATCCCTTCTGATCCGCCTATAAATACTGCAGAACCGTTTTTGTATTTATGTGAATCTTTTTCTCTCGAAAGTTTAGAGGCTAATTCTTCTTTGTTTACTCTTGCTAAAAGATATTTAGAAGTCTGGAATTGCTGCCTCAAGAAGCCGATCGGATGGAACGATTTTCTGTCTTTGGATAATGGGTAGAATACATTCTTGATCTTAGGAGATCCTATATCCGCTAAAATATCAGCAGCAAACGGGATTTTTTCGTCAGGAGAATAACCGGAGACAGCATCTATACTTAATATCAGCAAAGAATCCTTTAATCTTTCTTTAGCAGAGCGGATTTCCGCGACTGCTTTCGAAATTTCCCCGGACAATGGGCCTTTGAATCCGGTTCCTAAAAGTGAATCGACTAAGACTTCTCGTGAATTTATATGATTCTCTTTGAATTTTTCCAAAGGAAAGTTTGGGATTTTCAGTTGTTCCGTTAGATTTTTATAATATTTTGTTTCTTCGGAGAAATTCCCTTCTTTGGAATAGATCTCTACAGGTAGACCTTCTGCTTTTAAAAATTGTGCTAAGGCGTAGCCGTCTCCTCCGTTGTTTCCTGAGCCGCAGAGTATGGTGATCTTCTTTGCAGATCTGAAAACTTCTTCCCAGGTTTGGAAGATGGAGATCGCGGCAAATCCCATGAGCAAGGTCCCTGAAATTTTTCTTTCTCGGATGGTTTGCTCGTCTAGGAGTTTTGCTTCTTCTTCGTTGAATAAAACCTGGAAATTAGGGGATTGGCTCATTCTATTTCCATTTATGGATCTCTAAATAACCGGATCTGATCTTCATTGAATAGATTTCGTCATTCGTATCCATCCAAGTCTCTCTCCAAAGTCCGCGAGGTGGAGGATAGTTGAGGCGGATATTATTTACATGGTTTCCGTCCTCGTCGTGAACCTGGAGTCTGATGGAATTTCCTTCTTCCACTTCCGTTTCCCAAATAAAAAAGTTATCATTGTTTAGGACCCAGTATAATGTTTCAGAAGGATCCTGGATCTCTTTGACCGGAGTAATTCTTTTGTCTTTGAATTCGTATTTTAGGATCTTTCTATTTTTGAATCTTCCTGATTTAGTTTCATAAAAACTAAAAGAGCCGAGTGCATATTCTCCATCAGGATGCGAAATGAATGAATCCACATACCAGGTGTAAGCCTCTCCTTGGTTCAAAGAATCTTTGAAGTCGGAACCTTCTACCTTTTGTTTTAATTTTCCTGATTCATCAAAAATGCTAAGTCTCATTACTCCGTTCTGTCTATGGAAAACGAATAGTAGATCGTTATTTCCTGCTTCCATTCTTTCTACATAACCGAACGGAATAGATCCTCCTACACCATCAGCGTAGATTGTTTGTGAAAGTTTTCCGGAGTCGTTTATTTTTAAGATCACAGAAGGAACTGCTTCCTCCGCTTCCGTGCGAAATTCTCCGGATTTTTTAGCGTAAATATTTTCAGCTACTTTGTCCGCTTTGACATCTTCTCTGGAAACTCTGGACTGAACATAGATATCATCTCCGTCTGAAACAGTGACGAGTCCTATTCTTCCTAATTTAATATTATAAGTTTTGATCTTGTCTTGTTTTTCTTTGGAGCTACCGATCACAAACTTCAGATCTCCGTCCGAGTTGAATGCTTTGATCAGAGATTGTTCGAAGTCAGGAACGTAAATCACCCCTGAAACAACAGCCACCTGGTTCGGAACGTTTGTTGGAACCCGATTGACTATGCTCACCTGTAATTCTTTTAAATCTTTTCCTAATTTAACTCTTCCGTATAGATAGGGATTATAATCATCCACTCGGAATTTGGAACAAGCTCCTATCACTAGGATAGAAGATAGGAAAAGGGGAAGGTATTTGCGGACAGATGAAGTCCAAATTTTAGAAGTAAAAGAATTTTGCATGGTTCTAGTAAAAACCCGAGCCTATTTTTGCTTTGCCCGGGACATTTCGTTACCATCCTTCTTTTTAGTATCAGAAAACAAGCAATTTCGCTCGTAACAAGAGGATGGCGCGGAACTGGACGTATTTTTTACTTTACACTAGGGTTAGCCAAAAATATTTTGAATAGGTATCGGGAACCACCCAATGAATGTATGGGAAAATCCTAAAAATTTCGGAGATAATCCGTTTTTGTAGGTTGTTTTTTCCTCTTTTTTGAGGCAAAACGAAGCGGTTCAGAGACTCTCTGTAAGGCCGGCATTGACAGTCAGTAAAGAAGTTATCGAAACGATCTTAGATCGAATCCTTCTCACTCCCGTCAAGCTGTATGCACTCATGGTTAGCCAAAGGCCAAACCATACGCTGATCGAGGTAGAGCTGGATCACCTCGAACACCCGTACGGTTCCGTCAGCCTTCTGGAATGTGAGCAAGTTTCCAGAAAACTGAATGAAGAGTTGGAGCAGATCTCATCCGATCTGAACTATACTCTCAAGGTTTCTTCCGCTGGTGCGGAAAGAAAACTGGTGATTCCCGAGGATCTAGACAGATTCCGTGGAATACCGGTACGACTCGTCTTTAAGTCAGAAGGGTCGGGCGATAAAGAAGGAATCTTTAAGATTCTGGATAGGAAAGAAGACAGGATCTTTTTAGAACCGTTTTCCAAAAGGAAGACAAAAGGTTCTAAAAAAAAGGAAGTCATTCTGGAATTGAAGGATATACTGAAAGGAAATTTGTACGTAAGTATTTGATTATGGCAGTTAAGAAGAAAGAAGTCGAAGTCAATCTGTTGGAAGCGATCCAACAATTTTGTGCCGACAAGTCCCTAGATAGGGAAGCCGTGATGGGAGTCATTCGTGATTCTTTGATTACCGCGTACAAGAAGAAGTCGGGCATCGAAACTCTGGAAGAAGAGGAAAGTCCGATCAAAGTAGAATTCGCCTCCTCTGGAGACGGAGAAAATGTCGTTATAATTGTATCTCGCAAAGTTGTAGAGTCTTCACCTGCAAACGGTTTGGAAATTTCCTTAGAAGACGCTAAGGCTGTTTATCCTAACGCAACTGTTGGAGAGGTCCTGGATTTTAGAGAAAAGCCGATGGAGCTTTCCAGGATTATTTCATCTCAAGCAAAACAAATGGTATTCCAACGTTTGAGAGATATGGAAAAAGAACTTCTGTATCAGGAATACAAAGCAAAAGAAGGCGAACTGACTCACGGTTATTTCCAACGTTGGAAGAAAGACGCTATGTCCATCGATCTTGGTAAGGTCGAGGGTATTATGCCAAAACGTGAGCAAAACCCCGGAGAAAAATATCATAGCGGGGATCGTTTAAAAGCAATCATACAAAAAGTGGAACTTCGTCCGAGAGAGCCGATCCCGGTGATTACTCTCTCTAGAGCCTCAGCGGACTTTGTTCGTAAACTTTTCGAAATGGAAATCCCGGAGATCTACGACGGACTCGTAGAGATCGTTAACGTGGCTCGTCAACCTTCCATTCGTACCAAAGTGGTTGTTTATGCTACCAGAGGAGATATCGATCCTGTGGGAGCCTGCGTTGGTATGAAAGGGGTCCGTATCCAGTCCATCGTTAGGGAATTAGGAAACGAAAGAATAGATATCGTTCAATACTCTTCGGACCCGACGGAATTTATCGCGAACGCGATCTCTCCGGCAAAACCTTACGATGTAAAGGCGGATTCCGTGGGTAGAGAAGCAATGGTAATCGTTCCAGAAGAACAATTATCTCTTGCAATCGGGATCAACGGTTCCAATGTAAAGTTGGCCTCACAGTTAACCGGATTTAGGATCGATATCAAAACAATAGCCCAGTATAACGAAGAGTTCTCTTCTCCAGAAGCGAGAGAGAGATTGGATAAATTATTCAGTCCTCCGGCTGCTGTTGTCGAAGAAGACGAAGACGATGGAGCAACCGCTCTAGAAGATTTACCTGGACTTTCTACCCGCTTGATTGGCCTATTAAGGAGCGCAGGGATCAATAACGTTGAGACATTGATCGAGATCAGCCAGGACGATTTGGCAAAACTATCCGGTATAGGACAGACTACTGCCGCACAAATCCTTAGGATATTGGCGGAATCAGTAGAGTGGGTGGAGGAGAGCTAATCTCTCGATTTTGAGAGATTGGGTTCAACCCGTTTTCAGTACATCGCGTACTTGACCAGGACATTATATGGAAGAAAAGAATAAATCAATCAAGGAAAAGCTCCAGGGCTCTGCTTCTGCTGACGCAAGTAAGAAGAAGAAGCTGGTTATCAAAAAGAAGCCGGACGAAAAAACGCCTTCTACCTCTGCAAAGAAAGAAGCCCCAATAGATCCAGCTCCAAATAAACCGGCTGCTGCAGCTTCCTCCTCTCCAAGCACTCCTAAAAGTTCTACTCCTCCTAAAAAAGAACCTCTCTTTCCGGAACCAAGTACTCGCCAAGAGCCTCCGGTTCCAAGATCTGCTCCTCCTGAACATATTTTGGGAGAAGGAAGACCTCCATTCCAGAGAGAAGACAATAATATTATAGTATCTCGTCCAAATCAAAGACCGACTTACTCCAACCAAAACAGGGAAGGAGGAGAGTCAGGTGGCGGTAATTACCGTGGAAATCGTTCCGACGGAAATCAAAGCGGCCAAGGTGGTGGCGGATATCGTGGAGGCCAGGGTGGTCAGGGCGGTGGTTACCAAGGCGGTCAAGGTGGTGGCGGATATCGCGGAGGCCAGGGTGGTCAAGGCGGTGGTTACCAAAACCGTGAAGGCGGCGGTGGTGGATATCGTGGAGGCCAGGGTGGTCAAGGCGGAGGTTACCAAAACCGTGAAGGCGGCGGTGGTGGATATCGTGG